>DUNF01000052.1 GCA_012839485.1 Acholeplasmataceae bacterium | reverse complement strand
TTTAAAGTAATACAACGACTAAATTTATCATAATCTAAATAACCAATTACCTTTACAATCTTACCTTTTACTAAATCCTCCTCAAAAAGTCTTCTATTTTCATCCTTTACATAAGATTTAAGTAAAATAACACCCGTATCATCTTGAATAACAGCTTCAAAGAAATTATGAATTCCTCTGTTAATAATCTCAGACTTAATAATTTCTCCTTCAACTGCTACTTTCGCATCACCAAAATTAAGTTGTCTAAAACCAACTAAATCCATTTCATCAACTGGTAAATCTTTAATTTTTGATGGAGCGATATTAACTTCTAATGTTTTCTTTCTTGTTTTGCTACGATAATCTTTATTAGTTTTCTTTACAATTCCAGTTAGCTGAGTTTTAGGTTGATTTTCATATTCAGTATAAATTTTAGTAATATTATATTTAATATCATCTTCCATTGGCTTTTCAAAATGAGAAATAACTGCCTCTACAGAAACAAAATCTAAAAAATAGCCCTTAAAAATTGCTTCAATTTCTTTAAAAGCATTACCTAATGTAGTTTCATCTTCTTTACTAGCCACATAAAAAACTACCTTATTGTCACTAAAGTTAGTATTAAAATTCTCTAAAACCTTATATAAAGGCTTTTTAGATGTTAAGTCCTCTAAAATATGTTTATAGTATTCTTCCAGTGTTGTTTCTTCAATTTCATTATTTGGATATAAAACAACTGATTCTATTTCGTTTAAGTTAAAAATTTCTTTTAATCCTGTTTCGCTCTTAGAAATAAACTCCTCTAAAAAATGGACATTAGGAACTTTAGGAAAAGAATATTTAAAAACAGCCTTTTTTGTAAGGTCATTTACTTCAATACTTTCAAGTTTTCCTTCTCTAATGTCATCACTTGTTTTTAGATTTAATTTTTCTAATATTTTTAAAAAACCATTGTTATTCATAAACAACACCTCATTATATTTTATCATATTCAATAACTTTTTTCTATTGTTATTTATATAAAAAAGGATTTCCTTGCCAAGCAAGAAAACCCTTTTTTTGGAGAAGTTCTAAATTAACTATTTAATTTAAGCCGATTACATCTTTACCAACACCATAGAAATAGCCGTTAGCAAAAATTACACGGTAATTATGATAATCATTTAAGTTATAATAGCCACTAGCAACAATCTTATCTCCTTCAAATACTTTCCAGATTTCGATTGGAGAAGTTGCATCAGGATTAATGCATAGCATCATATAGCTCTTATAGTATGCCCATTTTACTTCTTCTTCACTAGTTTCTTGACTATATACTTCAATTGGCATTCCAAATAAATGTCCTTCGCTAAAACCAAATACATCAATATACTCTAAATGTGATCTAGTAGAATTCCAAGCATAAATATTATCGCCACCTAAATATTTAGCTACTTCCTCATTGATTAAGAAATCTTCACCAATTTGAGTTAATTCATCATCGTTATTGTATAAAGATATTTTATCTGACCATTCTTCGCCAATACCAATTCCAAGTAAAAGTTGTTTTTCTTCAATTGTGATTGGATGTAAGTAGAAACTAAATCCAGGAACTTTTAATTCAGCTTCAATATAAGGTTTAATTTCATCTCTAAATAGGATCTTGTATAATGGATCAGTATTACGGTATGTTACAATATTTAGTACATTTAGACCAGTTTCTGCGTTAGTATTAAACCTTACTGACTTAATATCTTCACCTGGAAGACCAATACCCTCAGTTAATGAACCAACAATTTCTAATCCCTTTTCAAGTTCTTTTTCTTGAACTACATAAACTGCGTGTTTTGTAGGTTTTTCTCTATCTGACCACCAACCAGAAATATTAGGATCAGCTGCTACAATTCTTAGTCTGCCTTCAAACTCATCCATGTACCATTGATTTCTAACAATACCATCAACTAGTACATTACCCTTAACAACAATTTCATCACCAGAAAAATCAAGTTTAGTAATTCTTGTTTTTGAAGTATAATCTGCTCCAGTTGTATTAGTATAATTATAAGTTCTTTCAGTATAGTAAAATGCTGTATGGCTTACATATACTGTTGGGCTACTACCAAACCAGTGGTAAGTATTAATTTTATAATCATCATCTAAACTCACTTTCATAAAGATATTAAATAGACGATTATAAGAGTCTTTATAGTAAGAGATTTGATCTTTTGTAATTTCTTCTTTTTGATCATCAAATTCATAACTTAGTTGAGGAACATTTCCATCACGAATATATGATGTTGAATTGATCAATAAAGCTTTATCTGTAAGTCTTAAATATTTTTGATCTGAAGATAATGTTAAGAAACCTGGCATAATAATTCTCTTATTTGGCTCTAATATACCATCAACATCAATCTTAATTTTTTCTTTTTCAAAAATTAAAATTTCAATATTATCTAAATATTTATTTTCTGCTTCATAGTATCTATAATAGCCATAATAACCTGTATTATAGTTTACTACAACAACATGTGTGTTATTAGCTACTAATGCTGTAAAAGCATAACCTTCATCAACTAAGTAATAGCCTAATAATCCTGTAAAGCCCTCATTTAATTTCCAAATTTCAAATGCTGTTCTAGATTTACCATCAATCATTACATTTGGATGTACATAATAAAGCTTATTCGCATCATATTTTAGATAATCAGCTTCGTCTACCCCTTTAACTTGAACGTTTGCACCTGATGTTCCACCTGGATTAGTTTCATCAGTTGAAGTTGGTCCATTAGTTTCTGGAGAACCATCTTTTGCTTCTGAATAACTAAATCCACTAAAACGGAAAAGATCCTCAAGACTTATATCCATCCCACTTGCTTTTGGTTCTTGATTCAAGAAATCTTGAACTTCCATATCAGTTCTGAATGTTTGTGAATCATTTGAATATTGTGATGGTCTTAAAGTGTTAACACTTAAACCAATAAATATTCCTAGTCCTAATAACAATAAGGCTACAAAACTCATATAAGCAAATTTAAATGTAAATCTATTTGTTTTCTTTGGTTCTATACTTGCACTATAAATTTGCTTTCTTAAATCATTTTCCATTTCTGGAATTGCATTTTTTGAATTTCTAATTTTCTCATCTAATCTCATTTTTTGATTCCTCCTCTTTTAAGATGTTACGAGCACGTTCTAATCTTTTCTTTACTGCAGCTTCTGAAAGATGTAGAACTTTTGAAATTTCTTTTATATCTAAATTTTCATAATAGAATAAAATAATTACTGTTTTATATTTATCGGGTAAATTGTAAATCATTTCAAAAAATCTTTTTTCTTCATTAACCTCATCTTGATACGGATAACTATCTTCCTCAATAACATTAACTTTCGTATTCCATGAAGATTTTAAAACATTTTTCGCTTCATTCATTGTAACTCTAATTAACCAAAACTTCTCATGATCTAATGATTCAAGCTTGTGGTAATTATTTAAATATTTTAAAAATACTTCTTGAACTACATCTTCTGAATGATTAACATTTTTTAGGTGTGAATATGCGATATTATAAATCATCTTCGCATATAGTTCATATTTTTCATAAAATTGTTCTTCGCTTAATCTTTTCATACTAACCTCTCCGTATATACTAATTATATCATAAACGAACCTATTTTATTTACCCTTTCTACCTATAATACAAATAACTAAGGCAAAAAGTGACAAAAATAATATATGAAAAACAAAAAAGCTTTCTTTTAAAGAAAGCTTTTAATTTTAAAATGGTGACCTGTATGGGATTCGAACCCATGAATGCAAGCGTGAGAGGCTTGTGAGTTAAGCCACTTCTCCAACAGGCCAAGTAGAATAAAGCATTTTAAATGCTTTATTCACCATATTTAAGTTTATCTACTGTTTTACGATCTAACTTCTTAATAACTGCAGTTAAAAGTTTAACTCCATTTGCATAGTCATCATAATGGATAACTCCTGAATGTGAATGGATGTAACGAGTTGCAATACAAAATGAAATTGCTGGACTTCCATGGTGAGAAGTATGTAATGCACCTGCATCAGTTCCGCCTCTTGTTAAGTGGTCAACTTGATAAGGAATCTTTTCTTCTTCAGCTGTTTGAATAATTAGTTCTCTTAAAGCCTTATGACCAATTGTTGCTCCATCATAAATCAATAATACTGGGCCTTTACCAATTTTAATATAGTTATCATTTCCTGGTAAATCACTTGGAATAGTTGTATCAGTTGCAATCGAAATATCAGGTTGTACTAAATTTCCTAAACTATTCCAAGTGATTTACCAGGAAATGATAACTATATTAAAATTGGTAAAGGCCCAGTATTATTGATTTATGATGGAGCAACAATTGGTCAT
>DUNF01000051.1 GCA_012839485.1 Acholeplasmataceae bacterium | reverse complement strand
TTATTAGTGCTTTAGATAATAATTTTATAGATAAAGATAATTATCATATTTTTCTTCATTTGAAAGATTATTATGATAAATATGAAGAATTTGAATTAGAACTTTTTATAGGTAGATTATCTGAAAAAGAAAAAGAAAAATTTAATCAAGTTTTAAATCCAAAATTCGAATTTGAAGGTAATATTGAAGAATTAGTGAAAAAAATTAAAGACTATGTTGTTGCCGCAAATGAAAAATCAACAGGCAATTTAAGCGATATAGAAAAACTAGGAAAGAAAATTAAAAGGAAGAGTCGAACAACAACTCTTCAAAGATAGGAGGAATAATTAATTTGAGTATTTATGACAACAAGAAAATAATGAATTTAGTCAATAATGGCAAACAAAAAGGTTATGTTTCTGCGAAATCTCTTTACGAATTAGTTGAATTTGAAAGTGAGGAGTATGATGAAGTAATTAAGCTTTTAGATAAATATGGAATTAGAATTTCTGATTATGAAGAATTAGATCCATTGCATGGAATTTTTGATGAGTTTGAACAATATGAGGAATTTCATGATAACCCAGATGATGAAGAACTTGAAGCGATTAAAGATGAACTTGAAGAAGAACTAAAAGCTAATACCGATATTGATGATATTATCACAACTACAAAAACCGAAAACACATTTCAATTATACTTAAGAGAAATTGGATCATATCAACTACTTACTGCCAGTGAAGAAATTTATTATGGTACCTTAGTCCAACAAGGTCTATTTGCAGCTCAAGTTTTAGAACAAATTGATAATGGTGAAAGAGAACCTGAACCAGGTGAACTAGCTAGAATTCAAGAAGATATTGACCGTGGTAAAGATGCAGAAGAAGTTTTGACAGTGAGAAACTTAAGATTAGTTGTATCAACAGCTAAAAGGTATACTAACAGAGGTTTAGATTTTGCAGATCTTGTTCAAGAAGGTAATATGGGATTAATGAAAGCAGTAGTTAAGTTTGACCCTAATCGTGGTTTTCGTTTCTCTACATACGCAACTTGGTGGATTAAACAAGCTATTAGTAGAGCAATTGCTGACCAAGCAAGAACTATTCGTGTTCCTGTTCATATGGTCGAAACTATTAACCGTCTTCGTAAAGCTGAAAAGAAACTTGCTCAAGTTTATAACCGTAAACCGACTATCGAAGAGCTTGCGAAAGAATTAGACTTAACACCAGAAAAAGTTCAAGACATCCAAAAGATTGCAATTGAGCCATTATCTTTAGAATCTCCAGTAGGTGATGAAGAAGATACAACTTATGCTGATTTTGTAAGTGATGGCGATGCTTTAGATCCATTAGAATATACTATTAAATCTAAATACAAAGAAGAATTAGATAAAGTGCTATCAACACTAAATGTTAGAGAAGAAGAAGTTATTAGATTGCGTTATGGTTTAGTTGATGGTAAACAACACACTTTAGAAGAAGTTGGAAAAGTATTTAATGTAACTAGAGAAAGAATAAGACAAATTGAATCTAAAGCCTTACGTAAGTTACGTCATCCAATTAGAAAACGTAAATTAAATCAATTTAAAGATTAAAGATAAGGCCTATTTATTTAGGCCTTTTATTTATAGAGGTATTATTATGTTTGGTAAAAGAATTGAAAAGCTTGCATCTTTAATTAAAGATTCTAAAAAGATAGCTGATATTGGTACTGACCATGGTTATTTAGTAATTGAAGCTTTACTTGAAGGAAAAACACTCAAAGCTCAAGCAATTGATAATAAAAAAATGCCCCTTTTAAGGGCTAAAGAAAATATTGCAAATTTTGGTTTAGAAGAAAAGGTAAGTTTTTCTCTATCTAATGGCTTAGATGATTTAGAAAAAGATGTGGATTATATTATTATGAGTGGTTTAGGTGGAAGTTTAATTATAAGTTTACTTGAAGAAAATTTAAATAAGATAAACAAGCAAACTTTAATCTTGCAAGCAAATCGTAACTGTGCAGAGCTTAGATCATTTTTATCAGAAAACTCATTTAAAATAGAGTATGAAGAAGTTATTTTTGATGATAAGTATTATGAGATTATAGTAACTAAAAAGATTGATGAAAAAATTAAACTTACTGATAAAGAGGTTCTTTTTGGACCTTACAATCTAAAACATCCAAACAATGTCTTTTACAACTATTTGGAAGATGAATATGCTAGATATGAGAAGATTAAATATCCTAGCAAACAAGTTATTCATAAAAAGTCTTTAATCAAAGAAATATTAACTAAGAGAAAATAAAAAAAGTGGTAAAACCACTTTTTTCTTATTTGTCTTCAATTGCACCAGTAGGGCAAACATCAGCGCAAGCGCCGCAATCGATACATAAATCTGCATCAATTACGTAAATATCGCCTTCAATAATGCAATCAACTGGACATTCTGCTTGGCATGAGCCACAAGCAATACAAGCATCTGTAATAAATTTTGGCATACTAATCCTCCTTGTACGTTGATAATTATAACATTTATTTTAGAAAGTATCAAGTTTAATTTACAAAAAAATTGATTTTTATTAGGGCTTTTGGTATAATTAAATTATAGAAGAGGTGATAATTATGATCGTTTGGTGGGGAGTATTATTAATTGGTATTGGTGCTTTATTAGTAGGTGCAATAGTTGGTTTTTTTGTATCTAGACACTTATCTAAAAAACATCTAAAAGAAAATCCTCCAGTTACTGAGAACATGATTAGGGCGATGTTTAAATCAATGGGTAGAACACCATCTGAAAAACAAGTTCGCCAAGTTATGGCTAGTATGGAACAAAACAAATAGAATAAAAAAAGATGATTTAGAGCAGGCTACACAGGAATGATTTTATGAATCGGACCTAGTAGCCTTTTCTATTGGCCTAAATACTGCAATTATTGGCACTTTGGTGTATAATATGTCTAAAGGTGACCTTTATGAAAAGATTTATAATTCTAATAACAACATTAGTTTTAATATGCACTCTTGCTTCATGTGGTAGATCTACATCAAGTTCAACTACTGAACCCAGTCAACCTACAACTCAGGAACCTAGTACTACAACTGGTGACAATACTACTACACAACATAGTGAGGATGATGAACTAATGAATAAAACTTTATTTTTAAAAATCGGTGATACGCAAGTTGATGTATATTGGCTTGATAATGCATCAGTTACTGCACTTAAAAAACTAGCTAAAGATGGTCTTACTATCGAAATGCATATGTATGGTGGTTTCGAGCAAGTTGGTTCTTTAGGAACATCAATTGCATCAGCTGATGCTAGAATCTCAACTAGTCCAGGTGATATCGTTTTGTATTCATCTAATCAAATAGTAATATTCTATGATTCAAATACATGGGCTTATACTAAACTAGGTCACATCAATTTATCTAAGAGTGAACTAACTAACTTATTAGGCGATGGTGATGTAACCATTACAATTACTCTAAATTAAAAACACCACTAGATTTTACTCTAGCAATGTTCGGAGGATGTTCTGACTTTAACAGAACTAATTTATATCTCTATATGACCAACGCCATTATAGTAGATATCGACTTGTTGAGTCTTTACACCATCTATTTTAACTTTGTGATGTACGACTACCTTTTGGACGAATTCGTGTATAATTTCATCCGTTAATTCATTTATCTCAGTGTATTTCTTAACTAGATTAATTAGGTAAGATGCATTGAGATATTTTTTATTTTCTTTATCTATAAAATCCCTTAACTCTTTAATTCGAGCCTCTAGGCTTTGTTGTTCTTGTTCATAACTAGCAGATAATTTATTGAATCTTTCATCAGTTAAGTTACCTTCTATTTTATCTTCATATAAGTTTTGAATAATTGAATCAAGCTTTTTATATCTAGCATTTGCAGTTTCAATTTCTCTAGTTGCATCTCTTAATGCTTTATTCAGTTCAGCTTTGGAATAATCATTTACTTTAATTAAGAATTCTTCCTCGTGCTCTTTTATAAAAGAAGTAATACGCTTTATATCTTCAAGGATTATTGATTCAATATCTTTTTCAAATACTGCATGAGTCTTTTCACATCTATGTTTTCTATAATTGCTACAAACAAAGTATGCAGGCGTATGATATTTTTCTCTAGGGCATACATAATATAATTTTTCACCGCAATCGCTACAAAAAAGCTTACCAGCAAGTTTAGGAATATATCCGATTTTAGTATTCTTTCTTTTGCAGTTTCTAATATTAGTAGCAACTTCAAATGTATCCTTATCAATAATAGCTTCATGAGTGTTTTCAATAATTATTTGTTCTTCAGGTTTTAATCTTTTAAATTTGCTGTGCTTTTTTCTACTATGGGAATCTGGCTTATATATAACAGTATTTCCAATATATTCTTGTTTAGATAAAATATCACTTACAGTTGATGAATTCCATCTGGATTTTGAAAAATCTTGATTGGTATTAATTTGGCCGTGAATCACCTTGTAATAAGCTGGTGGGATTATTTTTCTTTCATTTAATTCATTGGCTATTTTAGTCATACCAAGTCCGCTAACACACAATCTGAATATTTCTTTTACAACTTGTGAAGCTTCATCATCTATAAGCCATTTATGCTTGTCATTAGGGTCTTTCATATAGCCATATGGAGGAAGAAAGGTTAGTGTTTCACCTCTATCAGCTTTAGATTTAAATACAGCTCTTATCTTTTTAGAAGTGTCTTTAGCGTACCATTCATTAATAATGTTCAAGAATGGTGTAAAGTCGTTATCAGTTGGTTTATCGGAATCTACACCATTATTAATGGCTATAAATCTAATACCATTTTCAGGGAATAAAATCTCAGTGAAGTATCCAACCTTTAAATAATCACGACCAAGTCTAGACATGTCTTTTACGATAATTGTTGCAACTTCATCACGATTCACAAATTCCATTAATCTTTGCCAGTCTGGTCTATTGAAAGTGGTACCTGAATAGCCATCATCAACGAACGTTACTGTGTTCTTAAATCCATTATCATCAGCATACTTTTGTAGGATGTTCTTTTGATTAATGATAGAGTTTGAATCACCTTGTAAATCATCATCACGTGAAAGACGGCAGTATAATGCTGTAATCTTTTGTGCTGATGTATTTAATTCTTGTAGCATTAGTCTGCCTCCTTCCCGTTTATGACTTTAATTTCATCAATTACACCATCTTCAAATAATTTAATGGCATACTTGATTGCTTCATCCTCACTCCAACCAAGTGAGTGGATATAATAATTGACTAAATAATCAATTCCTTTTCTTGAGGTATTGGTATCGTCAACCAGTTTGTAAAGCTTTGCTTTAAGTTCATTTGTGCTCATTATAATAACCTCCTATGGTGTGTATATACATCACTCTAAAAGGGATTATTATCAAGTAATAGGAGCACTTATTTTTTATTATTTAAAGGCATTTGAATGATAGGTATTTCAATAGATCTACGAATCATTTTTTCAACCTTTTTCTTTATGTAATCTTCATCTTTTTTATCGGCGGCATGTCTGCTAATAACATAGACAGTGTCACCGATTTTTCTGTTATATGTAATTCTATCCATGTTACCTCCAAAGAGATTAGAGGCTAACCTAGAAGCCTAAATTAGCCCCTAAAATCGCTTAGTCTTCGCTTTCTTCGGATGAGTCGAGAAGTAATACCCTGACTGCATCTGCTTGCGTTAATTTGAAATCTAAGCGTTCTTTGACCGCATAGCCAATTTCATACTTGTTTGCGAATAACTCATTAAGAACCTTAAGCTTCATTTTGCCTCTTAAGATAACTGAAAGATAAGAGAAATCGCCAAAGAGGATAGGTTTAGTTTCATCATTCATATAACTAGAAACATAGACAGGCTTTCCTAAGATTGTGTCGTTGCTTTGATTCCAGATATAATTACCATCACTATCTTTGAGTTTTCTAAGTTCAATAGCAATTTCATCAGATACGATGAAGCATGCGTTATCTCGATATTCCTTACTAAGTGAGAAATAGAAATCAATGATGGCATCATAACTCAAATCATTGACTACAAAGCAAGATAAGTCTTGATTAAGTAAGCCAAGTGGCTCTTTATTACCACTACCATTGAGCATAAGTTTTTCTTCAGCTTTACCAAAACGTTTAGCAAGTTCACCATCTAGATAGTCGATTAAGTTAAAAGAATAATCAGAGATGAAATCTTGTTTTACTTTAACAATAGTTCCTAATTTATACGAAGAGAATCCCTTTTCCTCAAATTCATGTTCAGATACTGGGAAAGGTGTGTTTTCTTCCATGATTCCAGCAATATCATCAGATACAGGGACTAAAATCTTCCCATCAGTCTTAGAGACATTAAGGAATGTAGCTAGTTTTCTGAAGATATTGTATTTTTGAAAACTTTCTTCACCAACGTTATAGTTAATAAATCCAGCTTCATCAATATCAGTACCAAGAGTTTCATTTATTTCAGTTGTGTCAGCGGTTGCTCTTAAGAACTTTTCTAATGCATCTAAGTATTTAAATGACATGCTTAATACCTCCAAATTTGTAGTTTAAGTAATGCTCCAACTCTTCCTTATTAAGTTCTGCAATACCATCTTCAGTCTTAACAAGATAATAAGGTTCATGGAATTGGTGTTCATATTCATAGACTTCAATAGCCTTATGATTATCGTTTGTATAGGAACGAACTCTTTTATAAGTTGCTCCTTCATAGTTGATTTTCTTAGGTGAAATCGGACCTTTTTTAATAATTAACATACGTTTTATTCCTCCTAATATGTATTGTTTTTTTGTATGTTTGATTTATAGGGCATATACCCCGTTTGAATTCGCGTTTTTACGCGTGAATGCCCACCCCCGGTGTCCGTTTTGGAGCTACCAGAGATTCGATGGCCCCCTGGGTCTATAATTTGAGTCGGACTTCTAATTGAGTTCATAATTACCTCCAAAAAAGATGAATTATGTCCTTTTTGTCCGTATTGTCCTCGTAGGTGTAAACAAGAATAGATAGTTTAAAAATAAATAAATAATAAGTAATAACGTATCTATAGGGACAAAAGGACAAAACGGACAATATTACTCAGTGTTATAGATTGCTGGATTAACTAGATAGATTGTTCCTTTTGGCCTTCCGACTCCTTTAGCCACGAACTCTTTTTCTTTAAGATATCCATAATCACAAAGTAGATCTAAAACTGGTGGCAAATCATCTTTCTTGAATTGTCTGCACATCCTTTGAATATCTCTTGGTGTTATTTCAGTAAGGTGTGGTTCTTGACGGATGATAGCATTAAGGATTGTCTTAGCGTTTTTCTTTATGGAATCATTACCTAGTGCATTAAAAGCATATAGAGCATGTTCTAAGAAGTACTCACCAAGCTTTATGGCATCAAGCATGACATCCTTTTGAACGATATAGTTTCCATCTTTATCTGGTGTTCCATCATTCAAGAACGGGTCATGCTTTATTTCTCTTGCCCTAGTTAGTAGTCCTGATATTCTAAGAATGTTACCGACAAGCTTTCCAGCCCATGCACCGATATTCTTAAGTTCAGTTTTTAGTCTTATTTCAAAGGCATCGTGAAAGCTCTCTAGTTCCTTATAGGCATCATCAGATAATTCTATGGTGTCTATAAACTTGGTATCCTCATTAAGAATAGAATTAACTAAGCGATAGAATTCTTGTTTGATGTCATCACTGATTTCAATGGTTGATAGTTTTCTTGTACCAACCTTAGATTCAGGAATTGAATATAGAAATCTTGCATTTAAACCACGTCCGCTAAAGATTGAGTTGTTCATAATGTTCTCTAGTACCTTTGGTTGGACCATCAAAAGAATTGTTAGCTTTGGCTTTTTAAGTGAGATGGATTCACGACCGATTCTATCAACCCTAACAAAATCACCTGAATAAGCTTTTAGAAGAATATCTATATTTACAATCTTGGAATAAGCACCAGATATGATATCGAAGATACCGCCTTCACTTGAGAATATAGATAATGATTCATCTTGTTCCTTTAGCTTATTAGCTAAGACTTCAGGGGTAACATCATCTACAGTAAGGATTAGTCTATGAAGTCTATTAAAACCATTTATTTCAGTAATAACAGCATCTAAATCAGAAGATTGTGCTTTGCCTTTTTCAACATCCTTTACAAGCTTATTTCGTTTAGCAATAAGGGATTGATATTCGATTTCGCTTTTCTCTCGTTCTAAAGCATGCGCTTCATTGTAGTTTGTTTCAAATGCGTGAATGACTTTAATCATCTGGTTGATGACGGCAGACTTTCGTTCGCTTGGCTCAGCTACAACCATCACATACAAGTTAAGAGGCTCTATCCAGTCATGCTTTCCTGCAATTTGATATTTTCTTTGCATCGACAATGCAAGTAATGCTAAGGCTATGACTCCTGCCATATCAATAGGTGTCTGAGTTGCTTCACTTACAGCAAGACAATAATTCTTGATGGCATCCGGTAGAACTTCCAGAGGAAACTTCACAAGCGGTCGTTCATCAAGAGGAATGATCTCATCCCATTTTTCAACTCCATAGTCTTCAGGTTTGACGTAATCAGGACTGATTTCTATCTTTCCCTTATAGTATTTAAGGGCGCTAGACCATATTTGTTTAAGTTCGCTATCCTCAAGTGGTGGAGAGCACCTTTCATTAAGTTTTAGAAATTCACTATAAGATTCATCAGTGTTGCCATATCTTTTTAATATCTTTACAGCCGATTTATGTAGAGTAGCATTTCTTGTACCTTCTACAATCGGCTTATCTTGAAGCAAGAATTCTTCCGACTTTTTATCTTTGATAAATTCATCAATGGTAAGCTCGCCATCTACATATTCAACTTGAGGGTTTTCAGTGCCAAAGAAAAACCTAGCTGAATCAAGTGCGTTATTATCGATATAGGGAAAACAATCATAGATTTCCTGTTTTAGCATTGAATAAGCTTTCTCATCAGTAATCTCATTGCAAAAGAAGATAATATGAAATTTAGGTCGTGGTGATTTACCATTTTTAGGTTTCATATTATTTCTTGAATAATGAATATAGAACCTAACATCTGGGAACGCCTCTTTAACCTTATTTATATCTATAAAGTCAGCTTCGATATCTGAATGATCATTATCCAAATCGACTATAATGCAGTTAGAACTTATGAAGTTTTTAATGCTCCTAGTATTGTCTTTATATGAGACAGGTACATAATCAACTGATAAAGCCTTTCTAAGCGTTTCAATATTGGTAATTGTTACCTTGCGATTATATTTAGTGTTAGATGCAAGCCCTCTAACATTTGATGCGTAAAGCGTAATTTCATTCATTTTTATACCTCCGTATTATTTTGTTTTTCTTGCTTCATAGGGATAGAGAACATTTATTTAGCTTTGTCCAAACTAATTTAATTTTCCTTTCAATAGATAAGGGACAAGTTTTAGCCTTTTGATAACCCTTTTGAAGAAATAAGTTAAAATTTTTTATTCTCAATAGTAATGGAAGAAAAGATTAAACTTGTCCGTATGCTTTTTCCTCCTAAGTCTTAGTCGACACAAATTAAGCAAAAGTTCGGGTTTTTAAAATATTTTTTCCCCACTATATGGAGATTTTAAAGTGGTTTTGAGGTCCCTATTTTTTAATTTCCTCACCATATGGAGAAATATGAGCAACTTTGGTCGGGGTATAAAATAAAAAAGCTCACCAGAATTTAATCCAGTGAGAGAAAGTTGAAAAAATAATCAATAGTTATTTGTAATAACATGGTATATGAATAGTATTTTTATCAAAAAAGTGTTATAATAGTGATATAAAACGCATTTGGAGGTAACCATATGACGTACGCTGATGCAATTAAAAAGCTTAGAGAAAAAATGATTCTTACCCAAATGGAGTTTGCGACACTGTTAAATGTGTCTTTTGGAACGGTTAATAGATGGGAAAGTGGCAAATATAAACCAACGACCAAATTAAAAAGGAAATTAGTTCCTTATTTTGAAAAATATGGTATTAGTGTGGAGGATTAGGTATGAAGGCTAAAGAAGCAAAGGCAAGAATAAAAATAAATAAATTATTAGAGGAGTCTGGCTGGAGATTTTTTGATACCGATGAAGGACCAGCTAATATTTGTCTTGAACCAAATGTAAAAATTACACAAAAAGATATTGATTCTTTCGGCGAGGATTTTGAAAAAACAAAAAATGGTTTTATTGATTATTTGTTGTTGGATGATAAAAGCAATCCATTAATTGTATTAGAAGCAAAAAGAGAAGGTATAAATCCTTTAATTGCCAAAGAACAAGCAAGAAAATATGCTAACTCTTTAAGAGCTAAATACATCATTTTGTCAAATGGTGAAACACATTATTTTTGGAATTTATCAAAAGGAAATCCAGAAATTATTACTGCTTTTCCAACATACGAATCACTGATTGAAAGTAAGGCATTAAATTCCGCTACAAATGTTTTGGTAAATATGAATGTTGATAAATACTTCATAGCTTTATCACAAGACCCTTCTCTTGAGAATAACATTGTATGGAAACTTCGCAATGAGGACGAAATAGACAAATATTGCAAAGAAAAGGAAATAAGAATTTTAAGGTATTATCAACTAAATGCTATTAAAAGCGTTCAGGAGGCTGTCTCAAACAAGAAAAATAGGTTTTTATTTGAAATGGCAACAGGTACAGGTAAAACACTAACTGCTGCCGGCGTTATTAAGCTATTTATACGAAGTGAAGTTGCTAACCGAGTATTATTTTTAGTCGATAGACTAGAATTAGAAAATCAAGCAAAAAAAGACTTAACTAAATACTTATCAAAAGATGGAATAAAAGTTGCTGTATATAAAGAAAATAAAGATGATTGGATTAAGGCTGATGTTGTTATTAGTACTATTCAATCCTTCTCTATTGATAACAAATATAGAAAATTATTTAAACCATCAGATTTTGATTTGGTAATTTCTGATGAAGCACATAGAGTTCTTGGTGCATCTAATAGAGCTATTTTTGAGTATTTTATTGGCTATAAACTCGGATTAACCGCTACTCCTAAAAATTATCTTAAAGGAGTAGATTTTGATGATGATGACCCAAGAGAAATTGAAAAAAGATTATTGATGGATACATATCATATTTTTGGATGTGACAGTGGTACACCTACTTTTTCATATACTCTTAATGATGGTGTTAAAGATGGAATATTAGTTAATCCTGTAGTGATTGATGCTAGAAGTGAAATAACTACAAAATTATTATCAGATAATGGATTGACCATTTCCTCCGATGATGAAAACTTTGAGATGACTTTTAAATCTGATAAAGGTGAAACAAAAAAAGTATTCACATCTAAAGATTTTGAAAAAGAGTTTTTCAGTGAATCAACAAATGAATTATTTTGTTCTACTTTTTTGAAGAATGCTGAAAGGGACCCTATTACTAATGAAATCGGTAAAACAATCTTCTTTTGTGTAAGTATTGAACATGCATGCAAAATCACTCAAATATTAAATGTATTAGCAGATAAAATGTTCCCTGGCAAATATAATTCTGATTTTGCTATTCAAATAACTTCAAATATACCTGATTCACAACAAATGACAATTAATTTTGCCAACAATAATTTAAATGGTCATACTAATTTTATTGAAGACTACGATTCCTCTAAATCCAGAGTCGCAGTTACTGTGGGTATGATGACAACTGGTTACGATTGTAGAGATTTATTGAACGTATGTTTTTGTAGGCCAATTTTCTCTCCTTCAGATTTTATTCAAATGAAAGGTAGAGGAACACGTATCTTTGATTTTAAATATGAAAATATTAAAGCACCTAAAAACTATTTTAAGTTATTTGACTTTTTTGGAGTTTGTGAATATTTTGAAAAAGAATTTAATTATGATGAAAAAATTAAACTAGTTTTAAGACATGGTAGCGGAAATGGTGATGGAGGCGGATTTAAACCAGAAATAGAAAAGGTAATTAATCTATCACAAGATACTATCCAAACAATTACTGAGGAAACTATTGGCCCTGCTGGAATGAAAATTGATAGAAAATTCTATAGTTCTTTCTCAGAAAAAGTTAATGTTGACCCAAATATACAAATTTTTATTAGAAATCAGGATGAAGATGGCTTAATGGATTATCTTCAACGTGAAATATTTAATAAACCTGTTGAATTCTTCACACTAGAAAAAATTGAAAGGGCTCTAGGATTAAAGAGACACCTTACTATTCGTGAAGTTGCTCATAACATTATTACAGGTCATGAAGAATATAAGACTAAAGAAGAAATTTTAAATGATGAATTTGAAAACTTCATATTAATAAATAAGGATGATATAGAGTTGCATCCTGAGACGATTCCTGCTCTTAGAGAAATATTTGTTGCATATTTAGTTGATGCAGGAATTAGAGAAGCTATTAAACATAAACAATACAATATCCTGATTAATTCCCCACTAAAAGAATCTGTGAGACAAATTAAATCAGAGAAAATTAAAAATATGCCTGTTTTAGATTACATACCTTACTATGTAACTACAAACGCTATTAACTGCGAAAGATTTTATGCATAAGGAGAATATAAAATGCTAGACCAAAACACAAAAAGAATTATTGACAATGCAAGAGATATTTTGGTTGGAAAATTACCTGCACCAAATACACAAGTTGAACAAATAACATTAGCTATGCTTTACAAATTTATGGATGATATAGATCAAGAAGCGATTGAAATGGGTGGAGAGCCTTCTTATTTTTCAAATGAGTTTGCTAAATATTCATGGAGAGAAATTATGAAAAAATCTGTAAGTGCTCAGAATAGGATGAATCTTTATGTTGAAGCACTAGAGCAATTTTATATTCATCCAAATTTGCCAAAGACATTTAAGCAAATATTTAAAAACGCTACGGTACCATATAGAGATCCTGAAGTATTGTCGTTGTTTCTTAAGGAAATTGATGAGTTAAACTATGGAGATAGTGAAGTTTTAGGCGATGCCTACGAATATTTATTACGAGTTTTAGGTTCACAGGGTGAGTTGGGTCAATTTAGAACTCCAAGACATATTATTGATTTTATGGTTGAGGTTGTGAAGCCATCAAAAGAGAGTAAAATTCTTGACCCAGCTTGTGGAACTGCTGGCTTCTTAATATCAGCCTATAAGCATATTATTAGTGCTGAAGAAAATAAAAACTTGAATTATGATGAAAAGAAAAAAATATTAAGTAATATTTGCGGATATGATATAGAACCATCTATGGTGCGTATAGCGGAGATGAATATGTATCTTCATGGTTGCACTGAACCAGATATTAACGAATATGATACATTAACTTTTGATGAAAAATGGAATGACAAATATGATGTTATTTTAGCGAACCCGCCTTTCTTTACTCCAAAAGGAGGAATTACACCACATAACAAGTTTTCGATTTCATCAAAAAAAGCTGAGGTATTATTCTCAGAATACATTATGGGGCATTTAACAAAAGATGGAAAAGGTGCATTTATTGTTCCTGAAGGTATTATTGCAAATAATCAAAGCGCTTATATTGAACTCAGAAAATTAATGATTAAAACAGGATTATATGCAGTTGTTGGCCTTCATCCTTATGTTTTTAAACCTTATTCTGGTGTTAGCACTTTGATTTTATTCTTTGATAAAAAATATAAAGATGTTGGAAAAATATATCTCAAAATGGTTGAAAATGATGGATTTGAAAAAGGTGAAGGAAGACTTCCGATTGAAGAGAATGATTTACCAACCGTAAAACATGAAATAGAATTATTTAAAAAGGTTTTGGGAAACGAAATCTCAATCGATGATTTTACAAGAAAATCTTCAGGTAAAATAGTTTCATATGAAGATTATAGTTCTGAGTATGATTTTCATCCGTATTCGTATTATGAATCTGATGGAGAACCTAATAAGAGAATAGGAGATATTTTCTATGTTCAAAAAGGAACTGTACAAAGTAGTAAACGCGAAGAAGGGGAGTATACATTTATTACAGCTTCAGACACTTGGCTAACTCATTCCGAATATACTCACGATTGTGAAGCGCTTGTTTTCGTATTCGGCGCAGGAGGTTCATTAGGCAAAGTTCATTATACTAATGGACGTAAGTTCGTTGCCTCCGATTTATGTTTCATTCTTACACCAAAAGATCCAAAGAATACAAATCTAAAATATTATTATGCTTACTTCAATTCAAGAAGAAAAGAAATAGTTCAACGATTAGCGCGAGGCACAAATAAAAAAGCTATTAATGATACTAGATTTCAAGACTACATTATTTCTTTCCCTAACAAAGCCGAACAAGACAGAGTTGGATTGGTTGTAGATGAAATTTTCAATAACGTAGAATCATATAAAGAAAAAATTGATAAAGAATATTCAAAACTAGATAACTTAGTATAATTGAAGGTTTAAATAAAAATCTATATTGAGCATTTACTTCTATGTAAGTAAGTGCTTTTTTATTTTTATAAATTAAAAATTTAAATATCAATTTTAATAATCACCCTTGAGTTATAAGCTCTTTAATCATGTTGTATTTAGACCTGATTAAGTTTTATCCCTTACAGTGGGTATCTTTTTAAGTTTCTTTTTCTTTTGAAAATGAAAAACTGCCTAGATTTTACTCTAGACAGTTATCGTTCTTACGTTGTGTGCTCATTAAATCATCTTTTTTTTATTAAGTGTATTTTTCTTTCTTCGCCACTTTGAATTCTTTTAATGTTTGAGATATGATTTAAAAAGATGTAAACACAAAAGATTCCTAATGCAATCACAAAGTCAAAGTCTAGTTGTAAGTCAGTAATAAAGTCTTTACCACCTAAATATGGAATCATAAAAGAAACTAAAAAGGTAACTAAAATAGCCATCATTGAACCTAAAGAAACATATTTAGAAATAAATAATGTTACAAAAAAGACAAAAGCAAAGATAATAGTAGTAGCAGGAGAGTATACAAGTAACACACCTGCAGTACATGCTACAGCTTTACCTCCTTTAAACTTTAAGAAGATTGAATGTGTGTGGCCGATTGCGGCAGCTAAGCCGTAAAAGATAGGATCAATAATAATACCTTCATTAGGAATAACGTTATACCTTACTAATCCTAAAATAATAACAGCTTTAAAGACATCTAGAATTAAAGTAAGAATTCCTAATCCTGGCCCTAGGTTACGCCAGGCATTGGTAGTTCCGATATTTTTCGAGCCAACCTCTCTTAAGTCAATTCCTTTAATTTTACCAAGTAAAAGGCCAAAGGGAATAGATCCTAAAATATATGATAAGACTAATAATAATATTTCTAGATAGATATTCATAAAATCACCTTTAATTATTATACCATATTGTTTATATTTTTATACAAAAAATATAAAAAAAGTATTTTAATTTTCATTTATTTAAGTATTTATATATAAAATGTTTATAAAACATATTCAATTATTAAAAATGAATATGTTAAAATATAAAAATAAGTGTTTACTTTTAGTTTAATATGTGGTATAATATATAAAAGGAGTGGTTATATGGCGAAACAAAGTTACACAGAAAAAGATATCCAGGTTTTGGAAGGATTAGAGGCCGTTAGAAAAAGGCCAGGGATGTATATTGGTTCAACTGATTCAAGAGGTTTACATCATTTACTATGGGAGATAGTAGATAACTCTATTGATGAGGCCTTAGCAGGAGAAGCTAATTTAATCCAAGTTACAATTCATAAAGATAATTCGGCTACTGTTACTGATAATGGTAGAGGTATTCCGATAGGCAGACATAAGTCAGGTAGACCAACTCCTGAGGTTGTTTTTTGTACACTTCATGCTGGTGGTAAATTTGATGCATCTGGAGGTTATAAAGTTTCAGGTGGTTTACATGGTGTTGGTTCAGCTGTAGTTAATGCTTTAAGTTCGATTGTTGAAGTGAGAATTAGACGTGATGGCAAAGAATTCTACCAAAAGTATGAAAAAGGTGGATCAGTAATCAGAAGCCCGAAAGTTATAAATTATAGTGGGCATCGTACTGGTACAGAAATTACATTTAAACCAGACCCAGCTATCTTTAGTACAACTAGATTTGATAATAATATTATTAAGGAACGATTGAAAGAATCGGCTTTTTTAATTAAAGGTTTAAAAATTAAATTAGATGATGAGCGTCATGGTACTAGTGATACTTTTCAATTTAAAAATGGTATTATTGAGTTTTTAGAATCAAAAACTAAAGGACGTAAGAGTTTCCATGATGCATTGTTTTTTGAAGGAACAAGAGAGCAAATCAGTATAGAAGTTGCAATGCAATTTGGATCTGATGCTTATGGCGAAGACATTGTTTCATTTGTAAATAACATTAATACAAAAGATGGTGGAACTCATGAAACTGGTTTTAGAGCCGGCTTAACAAGAGCATTTAATGATTATGCGAGAATGAAAGAGTTCTTAAAAGATCGTGATCCTAATTTAGAGGGTTCAGATATTCGTGAAGGATTAACAGCGATTATCAATATTAGAATACCTGAAACAATTTTACAGTTTGAAGGACAAACTAAAAACAAACTAGGAACTCCAGAAGCTAAGAGTGCACTAGAGAGTTTTGTGAATGAAAGAGTTGGTTTCTTCTTAGCTGAAAAAGGTGAAATTGCTAATAAGCTAATTGATAAGATGATTAGGGCAGCTAATGCGAGAGAAGCTGCCAGAAAAGCAAGAGCTGATGCTAGAAAAGTAAAGAAAATTGTTTCAAAGAAAACTAATCTTACAGGTAAGTTAGTTCCTACTCAGAAGAAAAACCCTGATAAAAATGAATTGTTTATTGTAGAGGGAGATTCTGCAGGTGGTTCCGCAAAGCAAGGCAGAGATAGTGTGTTTCAAGCTATTCTACCTTTAAGAGGTAAAGTATTGAACGCTGAAAGGACAAAGCCAGAAGATTTACTTAAAAATGAAGAGATTTTATCATTGGTTCATTCTATAGGTGCTGGTTTTGGCCAAGATTTTAATATTAGTAAATCAAATTATAAAAAGATTATTATTATGACTGATGCTGATGATGATGGAGCTCATATTCAAATTCTTTTACTAACATTTTTCTTTAGATATATGACTGAGTTAATTGAGAAAGGTTATATTTATATTGCTCAGCCACCTTTATATAAAGTCACTACAAGAAAAGATTATCAATATGCTTGGAATGATGATGAATTAAGAGAATTAACAGCTGGAAAGAATGTGATGATCCAAAGATATAAGGGCTTAGGTGAAATGAACTTTGAGCAATTATGGGAGACAACAATGAATCCAGAAACGAGGACTTTAATTCAAGTTAAAATTGAAGATTTTGATTACGCAGATGAAAAGATTGAAATCTTAATGGGTGATGATGTAGAGCCTAGAAGAAACTGGATTGAAAATAATGTTTCATTTGAAAATGTTGATAACTTCACCTTAGAAAAAGCAGAAGCAGGAGGAGACTATGAGTAAAAATATGGACCAAATTGATAAGTTTATTCAAGAGCGTATTATTGAAGAAAATATTGAAGATGTCTTTGCTACCCGTTTTGCTCGTTACTCAAAAGCGATTATTCAAGATCGGGCATTACCCGATGTTAGAGATGGATTAAAGCCAGTTCAAAGAAGAATCCTTTATGCAATGTATAAAATTGGGGTATTTTCTAATAAAGGTTATAAAAAATCAGCGAGGATTGTTGGGGACGTTATAGGTAAATATCACCCTCATGGTGATTCTTCAATTTATGATGCTTTAGTTAGAATGAGTCAAGATTTTAAAATGAGACTTCCTTTAATTGATATGCATGGTAATAATGGTTCAATTGATGGTGATCCTGCAGCTGCAATGCGTTATACTGAATGTCGTTTAAGTAAATATGCAGAGATGCTGTTAAAAGATATTGATAAAAGAACTGTAGGATTTGTTCCTAACTTTGATGATGAAGAGTTAGAACCAGTTGTTTTACCTGCGAAGTTTCCTAATATTTTAGTAAATGGTGCAACGGGTATTAGCGCTGGTTATGCTACAGAAATTCCTCCTCATAATATTGATGAGGTTATTAATGCAACTATTTACCGTATTGATCATCCAAATTGTAGTTTAGATGAGTTAATGGTTTATGTGCAAGGACCTGATTTTCCAACTGGGGGAATTGTTCAAGGGGAAAAAGAGTTAAAGAAAGCCTATAAAACAGGCCGTGGAAAGATTATTGTTAGGGCTAAATCAGATATTATCGAAGGAAAAAAGATTAATCAAATTGTCTTTACTGAAATACCTTATGGTGTAAATAAGGGTAGTGTAGTAAAGAAAATGAGTGAAGTTTATGTAGATAAAAATATCGCTGGGATTATTGAAGTTAGAGATGAAACTGACCGTGAAGGTTTAAAGATTGTAGTTGATTTAGAAAAAGGTGTTGATCCAAAAGATATTCGTGATTTCTTCTATAAAATGACAGAACTTCAAATCAATTATAGTTTTAATGTAACATGTATTAGCGATAAACATCCTAAATCAATGGGCTTAGCAGAGATCTTAGATGCTTATATTAATCATCAAAAGGAAGTAACAACTAATAGATGTAACTATGAGCTTGAGTTTGCAAGAAGAAGAGCGCATATCGTAGATGGTTTGATTATGATGACATCTATTTTAGATGCGGTTATTCAAACGATTAGAAATTCTAAAAATAAGAAAGATGCAAAAGATAATTTAATGAATTTCTATGGTTTTACTGAACTTCAAGCTGAAGCAATTGTAATGTTACAATTATATAGATTAACTAATACGGATATCTTTGCTTTAGAAGAAGAAGCTAAAGAATTAGAGGAAAAAATTAAGTCATTAGAAAAGATTTTGGAAGATGAAAGTAGTTTAATGGGTGTTATTAAAGATGAGTTAACCCAAACATTAAAAGCTTTATCATCACCACGAAAAACTAAAGTTGAAGCAGAAATCGATACAATCGTTATTGAGCAAAAAGAGTTAATTATTAAAGAAGATGTTAGAGTTTTAGTTACTTATGACGGATATTTAAAACGTATTGGTGAGAGAAACTATAATAGTGATTTAGGTGAAGCTAAATACAAAGATGATGATTTTTTGCTTAGTGAGTTTAAAGTTACAACAGCTGATACAATTTTATTCTTTACAAGTTTAGGAAATTATGTATATTTACCTGTAAAAGATATTCCCGATGCTAGACATCGTGATTTAGGCTATAATATTTCAACACTTGTTAAGATTGAAGCTAAAGAAAAGATTATTTTTGCTTATCCTGTAACTAATTTTGATGAAGAAACTTACTTTTTATTCACTACCGCTAATGGACTTACAAAAAGAACTGTTCTTAAAGACTTTTATGCAGTTAGATATTCTAGAGCACTAAAAGCTACGCAAATTAGAAAAGGTGATCGTTTAGTTTCTGTAGATGTAGATAGTGGCGCAAGAAAAGAAGTAGTAATGATTACAGAAAAAGGTTATATGAATCGTTATAACGCTGATGAAATTAGCATTATGGCTCCTCCATCTTTTGGAGTTAAAGCAATGGAACTTAAGAGCAGGCCTGATGATATAATTATAGCTGGGCTTTACGTAGACCGAAAAGATGAAATTGTTTGTTTAGGTAAGAATAATACAATTACTACTTATAAACCTAATGAAATTAATAAAGGTCGTAAGAATAACGTTGGTAAAGCTTATTTAGAAATGACAAGAACGTCAGACAATACTTATGCATCAGCTAATGTTGTCCGTAAAGAACATAATCCAAACAATTTAAGTATTTTCTGTGTTAGTGATAAAGGCTTTGATACTTTAGGGTATAAAGATGTTAAAGGATCTTCCAATAGAAGAGGTAAAAAGATTTCAAAGTTAGACCTTGGAACAATGAAAAGCTTAATTGTCTT
>DUNF01000050.1 GCA_012839485.1 Acholeplasmataceae bacterium | reverse complement strand
GGAAGCAAAACTAGGAGAGAAAATTAAACAAATAATTTCTTTACTTGTTCCGATGTTTGTTATTGCTTATAATCAAGCAGAAGATTTAGCTAATGCAATGGAAGCAAGAGGTTATGTTCCTCAAAATAAGAGGTCATCAATTAATGTAATTAAGTTTAGGTTTATTGATGGTTTAATATTAATATTAATTGTAGGGTTACTTGCAACAACAATTACTTTAAAGGCGATGGGTTATGCGATATAAAGCAGTTATTAGTTATGATGGAACTTTGTTTCATGGCTTCCAAAAACAAAAGAAACATCGTAGTGTTCAAGAAGAATTAGAAAATGCTATTTATAAAGCCTTTGACCAAAAAAAAGAAGTCTATGCTTCTGGGAGAACTGATAAAGGAGTTCATGCTTTAGCTCAAGTTATTCATTTTGATTTAAACTTAGATCTTCAAAGAAGGAATTTAAAAAAGGCAATGAATAGCTTTTTACCTCAAGATATTTATGTAAATAATGTTGAGAAAGTTGATGATAATTTTCATGCGAGATTTAATGCTAAAGCTAAAACATATCGTTATTTATTAGATTTAAACGAAGTTAATCCTTTATTAGTAAATTATCGTTATTATTACAAAGGACCAAAGTTAGATTTAAGTAAATTAGATGAAATACCAAAAATCTTTATTGGAACAAAAGACTTTAAATCTTTCTCTAAAGGAAATGAGAAAGAAAACACAGTAAGAACTATCTATACTTTTACAATCAAAAATATTGATAATTTATTAGTATTTGAGATTAAAGGTGATGGCTTTTTACACAATATGATTAGGTTAATAATTGGTATGATTTTAGAAGTTTTAAAAGGAAAACTTGGAGTAAATAAGTTAAAAGAAATACTAGACAGCAAAGATCAAAAGTTAACACCTAAATTAGTACCTGGTTCAGGTTTGTATTTAGTAAGTGTAGAATATTAAAAGACTAAAATAAATATTTTAGTCTTTTTTTAAAAAGGTTTATTTTTTGGTTCATTTAAGGTATAATATAATAGAATAAGGAGAACAAGTTATGTTTATTACATTCGAAGGTGGAGAAGGTACAGGTAAGACTTCTATTATTAATTTAATTTATCAAGATTTAATAAAACTAGGATATAAAGTTTATAAGACAAGAGAACCTGGAGGTTCTAAGATCGCTGAACAAATCCGTGATGTTATTTTAGATGTAAAGAACACTGAACTAGACTATAAAGCAGAAGCTTTACTTTATGCTGCTTCAAGAAGACAACATTTAATGGAAGTTGTAAAGCCTAAATTAGATGATGGTTACGTTGTTTTATGTGATCGTTATGTAGACTCATCCTTAGCTTACCAAGGGTATGCTCGTGGTTTAGGAATAAGGGAAGTATTAGAAATAAATCGTTATGCAATTGATGATTATTTTCCTAATTTAACTATTTTTATTGATTTAGATCCAAAAGTTGGAATTGAGAGAATTCAAAGTAATCGTAGTAGTGATTTGAATCGTTTAGATTTAGAAAGAATGGCTTTTCATAATAAAGTATATGAAGGATATCATGAATTAGTAAAAATGTATCCTGAAAGAATTAAAGTTGTAAATGGTCATCAAACTTTAGAAGAAGTTTATAAAAGTTGTTATAAACTTGTTTTAGAGACTTTAAATAAAGGAAAGGATAAATAGATGAATTTTAGCGAGTTTTTAGAAAATCAACCTCAAGTTGCTAAACTTTTAAATAAGAGTGTTGATACAAACCATCTAGTTAATGTTTATTTATTTGATGGACCTAGTGGAACGCATAAACTAGAAGCAGCGTATTATTTATCAGCTTTGATTTTTTGTCAGGCTCAGGAGAAACCTTGTTTTAATTGTGCTCATTGTAAGAGAATTTTAGATCGAACTCACCCTTCAGTTTTCCATTTAAAAGCAGAGAAGAATATGATTACTAAGCCACAAGTTGATGCTTTAATTCGCGAGTTTTCTTTAACAGCTTTAGAGGAAGGAAAAAGAGTTTTTATTATTGAGGGAATAGAAAAAGCTAATAAATCAGCTTCAAATTCTTTATTGAAGTTTTTAGAGGAATTAAGTGCAACTGATTATGGTGTTTTAATTACAGAGAATTTAAGCAGCGTAATAGAAACTATTAAATCAAGAGGCCAAATTATTACTTTTAAAAAAGCTAGAGAAAAAGATGTTATAGCTTTACTTACAGAAGAAAAAGTTCCTGAAAATATTGCAAAGATTGTAGTAAAGTTAACTAATAGTTTAGAAAAGGGTTTAGATATTGCTAATGACCCTGATTTTTTAGAAACTTATGATTTAGCTAAAAAAATTATTAAGAATTTACTTTTAGGAAACGAATCTCCTATAATTACTATAAATTTGTTAGGAAAGAAATTTTTTAAATTAGAAGATAGAAAATACCATCAGTATTTTTTAGATATGCTAGTATATTTTTACAATGATATCTTAATGTATCAATTAGGTAATATTGAAGATATCGTTTATTTTGATTTACTAAATAATATTGATGGAGAAATAGAAATGGAATATGAAAAGATAATAGCTAATATTGAGCTATTATTAGAAGCAAAAAACAAACTTAATTTTAATATTAATATAGATTTAATGTTTTTTGATTTGTTTTTAGAAATGGAGAAAATAAATGGTTAAAGTTGTAGGGATAGCTTTTAAACCTGTAGGGAAGATCTATTGGTTTAATCCCCATTATTTGTCAATCAATGAGGGTGATTATGTTGTTGTGGAGACGGTAAGGGGAGTAGAAATAGGTTTAGTTGTACAGGGAGTAATGGAAGTTGATAATAACAAAGTTAAAGACTTAAAGTCTGTTTTAAGGCTAGCAACAAAAAAAGACGTTGAACAATATAAAAAGAATATAGCAAGAAAACCAGAAGCATTAGAAATTTGTCAGGAATTAATTGACAAAAACAAACTGCCAATGAAGTTACTTGATGCTGAGTATACTTTAGATAATAAAAAAATTATTATTTATTACACTGCAGAAGATCGTGTTGACTTTAGAGAATTATTAAAAGACTTAGCATCTGCTTTTCGTTTGAGAATTGAACTAAGGCAAGTTGCAATTAGAGAAGGAGCTAAGTTTATTGGTGGTTTAGGTGTGTGTGGTAGAGAGACTTGTTGTACAAGTCATATTAGAGAGTTTTCACCAGTTACAATGAAGATGGCAAAAGATCAAGGAATGAACTTAAGTGCCAATAAAGTTGCAGGTGTGTGTGGCAAACTAATGTGCTGTATTGGTTTTGAAAGTGAATTCTATCAAGAACAAAGAAAGAAAATTCCAGGAGTTGGTGATATTGTAAAGACGCCAACTTGTGAATCTTGTATGGTTGTAGATGTAGACTATTTAAGAGAACTAGTTACAGTTAAGAAAGATGAAGATAAATTAGAAACATTTAACGCATCATTAGTAAAAAGTTTAAAACGAAAAGTTGAAGAAGTTAGAGAAGAAGATCTAACTGATGATATTGATGACTAAACTTTATCTTCATGAACTGTTAGGTTATGAAAATATCAAAATCTATCAAAAAGATAAAAACTTTAAGTTTTCTTTAGATTCGATGTTACTAGCAGATTTTATTAAACCAAAAGAAAAAGATATAATTGTAGATTTAGGAACAGGTAATGGACCTATTCCTTTATTTTTGACTTTAAAAACCAAATCTAAAATTTATGGCGTTGAGATTCAAGAAGAAATCTGTGAGCTTTTCGTTAAGTCAATTGAAATCAATGGTTTTGAAAAACAAATCATTCCTGTAAACAAGAATCTAAAAGGTGTTTATAAAACAATAGGTGCTAATAAGTTTAATATTGTTTGTTCTAACCCTCCTTATTTTAAATACAAGGAAGGAAGTAATGTAAATAAAAGTAGAGAACTTACAATTGCAAGACATGAGGTTTTAGTTTGCTTAGAAGATATTGTAAAGGAAGCTACAAAACTATTAGTTGATGGTGGTAGTTTCTATTTAGTTCACCGCACGTTTAGATTATCTGAAGTTTTACTTTTATTAAAAGAGAATAATTTTGGTGTAAAAAGACTAAAGTTTATTTATCCTAAAATAGAATCTGATGCTTTAATCTTTTTACTCGAAGCTAAGAAAAATCGTAAAGATGATGTTGTTGTTGAAAGACCGTTAGTTGTTCATAATGAAGATGGTAAATATACAGATGAAGTTTTAAAAATCTTTAATTTTAAAAAGGAGGAATAAATGAAAGGTAAATTATATATCGTTCCAACTCCTATTGGTAATATTAAAGATATTACTTTAAGGGCATTAGATATCTTAAATGAAGTTGATTTAGTTTACGCAGAAGATACGAGAGTTACAAAAGTTTTATTTAGTCATTATGATATTAAAACTCAACTTTATAGTTATCATATGTTTAATGAGGCCGATGTTTCAGAGCAAATAATAACTAAGTTAAATCAAGGATTAAATATTGCGATGGTTAGTGATGCTGGGATGCCGGGAATTAGTGATCCAGGATATTTGATTATTTCTAAAGCAATAAAAGAAGATATCGAAGTTATAGTTTTACCTGGTCCAACTGCCTATATTACAGCTGTAGTTGGTTCTGGTATGCCAATTAATAGAACACTATTTTATGGTTTTTTGGAACATAAAAAAAGTTCTAAGTTAAAAGAACTAAAAGCACTAGTAGATAATAAAGAAACATTGATTTTTTATGAATCACCTAAAAGGCTAGATGAAACTATTAAACTAATGGCAGAAGTATTTGGAAATAGGAAGGTAGTTATCGCAAGAGAACTTACTAAGAAATATGAAGAATATATAAGAAGCACATTAGATGAGTTAAGTAAGCAAGATTTAAACTTAAAAGGAGAAATTACAATTATTTTAGAAGGAGCTAAAATTGATAGTTTAGCACTAAAATTAAATGAATTAGATATCTTACAACACTATAATT
>DUNF01000123.1 GCA_012839485.1 Acholeplasmataceae bacterium | reverse complement strand
CCTATACTTAGAATAAATTCGTAGTCCCAAAATTAACGGTTTCGGGGTAGAGACTTTCAATCCATATTATTGAATATATACGACCTTTTTACTTATCTTTTAGAGTATACCACACCAGTTTTTAAAAAGCAAGAACTTTTTTAAAAATCTTGTTCAGGTTTGTATTGAAATAACGTACTCACTGATTTATCGTCAATTATGTTTAATAAACCTTGACTAATTTGCTTTGCAATTGACAATTGTTTAATCTTAGGAATTCTCTTTTCTTCTGATAAACGGATAGAGTTTGTAGTAATTAGTTCCTTAATTGGAGAGTTTTGAATTCTCTCAATTGCTGGTCCAGATAGTACTGGGTGAGTTGCAACTGCATAAACTTCCCTAGCTCCAGCTTTAACTAATGCTCTAGCTGCTTCTGTTAATGTTCCTGCTGTGTCAATAATATCATCAACAATAATTGCATTCTTATCTTTAACATCACCAATAATATTCATAACTTCCACAACATTAGGTGCAGGTCTTCTTTTATCAATGATTGCTAAAGGAGCATTAAAACAATTTGCAAACTTTCTAGCTCTAGTTGCCCCACCATGATCGGGTGCTACAATTACTAAATCTTGAATTTTCTTTTTCTTGATATGCTGAACAAAAATTGGTAAAGCTTCAAAATTATCAATCGGAACATCAAAGAACCCTTGAATCTGAGCAGCATGTAAGTCCACACATAAAACTCTCGTAATTCCTGCTGCTTGTAATAAGTCAGCCATTAATTTAGCTGAAATAGGTTGTCTCGCTAAAGCTTTACGATCTTGTCTTGAATACCCATAATAAGGCATAACTACATTAATTGTTCTCGCAGAAGCTCTTTTTAAAGCGTCTACAAAAATAAGCAACTCCATGTAATGATCATTTGCAGGCTTAGATGTTGGTTGAATTACAAACACATCGTGTCCCCTTACCGTCTCTCCTATGTTAACACTAATTTCACCATCAGCAAATCTACTAATAGTGCAGTCAGACAAACCAACCCCCATACACTCTGCAATCTCTTCTGCAAGCTCAGGATTGGCACTTAAAGAAAATAATTTTACTTTCTTTCCGTGAATAGTCGCCATTTCTTAAATTACCTCCAATACACATATATTATACTATATTTACAATCTTTTTTCAATTCTATTATAAAAATTAAACCCCTTTATTTAAAGGGGTTTTTAAAATTAAAATTTTTATGATTTGCTTGCTTCTTTAAATTTAGCAACAAGCTTTTCTGCATATTGATTAACTTTATTTTCCACTCCATTATCTTCAGCAAGATAATAAAAATCTCCAAAAATATTTGTTACTATAATTGACCTTTTTCCTTCTTTGTTTGTAAAGAAAGCAATTGTAAGTTCAGGTTCTCTTATTCCGTCTTTTTGTTTAAATCGAAGAGAGTATTTTTCATTAGTTAAGAAAATAAAATAATCTTCCTTGCGTCCATATTCTTCAAAGCAATCTTCTTTATCTTCAATTGGACTTTCGATTTTTTCAATAACTCCATCATTAACTAAATTATCAAAATCTTGTTTTTCAATCTTTTGAAAATCACAATCGTCAAACTCGTTAATAAAACCTTTAATATGTTTAGGATATAACATCCATTCAAAATCACGAGAGTCAGATGATAGCATTGTTTTAGATGATGTCATTCTTTCTACATTTCTATAACTTGCAACCTCATTAACAACATCTTTTAAATCCTTG
>DUNF01000049.1 GCA_012839485.1 Acholeplasmataceae bacterium | reverse complement strand
ACACCAATATCAGTTAAGGCTTTTAAGTATTCTTCCGATAAATCATTAGGATTAACCTCAAAAGTGAATTCTTCGATTAAAAAGGCGTTATTAGAGCCGATTATCTTTAATAGGGTAGAGAATTCACCATAAAGCTCTGGTATCGTGATTTTAGAAGGGGTACCACCCCCAATATAGATAGTTTTTAAGTTATTAAATAAATCTTTTTTTAGTTCTGCTTCTTTAATTAAATAATTCAAATATTCTTTTCTTTTTGTATCATTATCGATTATTTTGAAAAAGTCGCAATAAATACAAATTGACGAACAAAAAGGAATATGAATATATAAAGCATTAATTTCTTTTCTCATACTCATATTTTACCATATTTACAAGTTATTTTCAATTTATTAAAAAAGATGAATATTTCTATTCATCTTTTATTGAAAGGACAGCTAAGAATGCTTCTTGAGGTATCTCTACATTACCAACAGCTTTCATTCTTTTTTTACCTTCTTTTTGTTTTTCTAAAAGTTTCTTCTTACGAGTAATGTCACCACCATAACATTTAGCTATAACATCTTTTCTTAAAGCCTTGACGTTAGTCCTAGCAATTATCTTATTGCCAATTGCAGCTTGAATTGGAACTTCAAACATTTGTCTTGGAATTACGTCTTTTAGTTTTCTTGTAATTCCTGATCCTCTTTTATAGGCTTCATCTTTATGGATGATCATTGCAAGTGCATCTAACTTTTCCCCATTTATTAAAATATCCATTCTCACTAAATTAGAACTTTGATAGTTTAAAAATTCATAGTCATAAGATGCATAACCTTTAGTTTGGCTTTTTAATCGATCAAAGAAATCAAAGATAATTTCACTTAACGGCATCTCATAAAGAACATTTACTCTACTTTCAGTTACGTAATGCATATTCTTAAAAGTTCCTCTTTTTGATTGGCACAAAGTCATTACATCGCCTACATAAACGTTAGGTGTCATAATTGTTACCTTTACAAAAGGCTCTTCGATATACTTAAACAAATTGGCATCTGGTAGTAAAGCTGGGTTATCAATATAATAAACACTATCATCATTAGCTATTACTTTATAGTGAACTGATGGTGCTGTTAGGATTAGAGCTATATCATATTCTCTTTCAATACGTTCTTGGATAACATCCATATGAAGTAAACCTAAAAAGCCAACACGAAAGCCAAAACCTAAGGCTTGTGAACTTTCAAGTTCATAAGTTAAAGATGAATCATTTAAGATAAGTTTTTCTAATGCTTCTTTTAAAGCAAGATAGTCTTTATTGTCAACAGGGAACATCCCAGAATAAACCATTGGGTTTAATTTACGATAGCCTGGTAGTTTTTCTTTAGCTTTATTAGGAAGTTTAGTAATTGTATCACCTACGTGAATACTTTCTATTTCTTTAATGCCAGCTACGATATAACCAACATCACCTACTGTTAAGTAATCACGTTTAATTTGATTAGGTGAATAAATACCTACTTCAATAACTTCGTATTTTAAATTAGGTGACATTAAAACAATTTCATCTTTAGGTTTAATTGTTCCGTTAATTACTCTTACAATTGGGATTGCTCCTTTATATTGATCATAGTAAGAATCAAAAATCAATGCTTGAAGGGGAGCATCAATATCACCTTTAGGTGCCGGTACATCCCTAACTATTGTTTCTAAAATATCTTTTATTCCTACGCCAGTTTTCGCACTAGTAAGAACGGTATTTTCAGTACTAATCCCAATTACTTCCTCAATATCTTTTTTTACACGATCAGGATCAGCAGCTGCAAGATCAATTTTGTTTATTACAGGAATGATTTCTAAATTATTATCAATAGCAAGATAAGCATTAGCAAGCGTTTGCGCTTGAACACTTTGAGCAGCATCAACTACTAATAATGCACCCTCACAAGCAACTAGGCTTCTTGATACTTCATATGTGAAATCGACATGACCTGGAGTATCAATTAAATTCAAAATGTACTCTTTGCCATCGTCTGCTTTATATAGAACCTCACAAGGTGTCAGTTTAATTGTAATTCCTCTTTCACGCTCAATATCCATATTATCCAATACTTGATCTTTTAAATCTCTTTCTGATAAAGTATTAGTATATTCTAAAATACGGTCAGCTATAGTAGACTTACCATGATCTATGTGAGCTATAATCGAAAAATTTCTAATTTTCTTTTGTCTTTCAATTAATTTGTTCTTATCCATTATTTTCACCTAGTAATATTTTACCATAAATTGACCCTATTATCAATAAAGAAAAAAACGAAAAAACGAATTCAAATTATAATATATTTATGGTATAATTAAAGAAATAAGGTGATCAAAATGAAGATTAATTATCCAAATGGCCCTACAAAGGAAAAAGAAATTAAAAGAGCACACACTCATGGTATGCTTTTTGAAGAGGCAATAAACAATACAAATGAATATTACCGAAATAAAGATTTAGCTTACATTTATAAAAAACCAACTCCTGTTCAAGTAGTAAAGGTAAGCTATCCTACAAGAACAAAAGCTAAGATTATAGAAGCATATTACCGTAAACCTTCCACAACCGACTATAATGGTATTTATAAAGGTCAATACATTGATTTTGAAGCAAAAGAAACTAATAACTTATCATTTAGTTTTACTCACATCTTCTCTCACCAATTAAAACATTTAGTGGATGTAAAAAGACATGGTGGCTTAGCATTTGTAATTATTTTTTATAAAAAAGTTGATAAAGTTATAATTATCGATATTGATAAGTTTATGGAATTATACGATATAGGTTTGAAAGGTGGTAAAAAATCAATTCCTTATGAAGATGCTTTAACTAACGGAATTGAGGTCAAAAGAAAATATGCTCCTCCAATTGACTATTTAGAGGCAGTTGATAAGTTATACTTTTAAATTAAAAATAACAGACTTAAAGTCCGTTATTTTTTTATTTTCTCAAGATCTATTTTATAAAAGATTACTGGATAAATGGCAAAAGCAATTATTAAACAAAGCAGTAATGAAAGTATTAAATATGAGCCATTATAAACAATTGAATAAATAATTGCCCCAAATAGCTCTCCATACTTACTTAAATAACCTTCAGGTGCATATTGCGAGAAAAAGATAACTCCGCTTAAAAACGAAAATAGAAAACGCATAAAAACGGCTAAAGAGAATGCTGGTATTAAATAGTTACTTGATTTAACAACTTTCTTTCTAAATAATCCAGCTAAACCCAAAACAGGAAAAGCAAGCACTGGGGATCAATCTTTTTTGATTATTTGTTTGCTTTTCCTGTTTTGGGTTTAGCTGGATTATTTAGAAAGAAAGTTGTTAAATCAAGTAACTATTTAATACCAGCATT
>DUNF01000048.1 GCA_012839485.1 Acholeplasmataceae bacterium | reverse complement strand
TGGACCAGCTGAAGCTAAAGATGCTGATATTGGTATTGCTGGCGGAAAAGGTGAAGCACTTTTATTCAAAAAAGGTCAAGCAATTAGAAAAATCAAAGCCGAAAACATTGTAAAAGAATTAAAAAATGAAATAAATAAAATGATAAAAGGAGAGTTTTAAGACTCTCCTTTTAATTTAGGATTAAACTTTTTCATTTTAATCATTTCTATTTCTTCCTTATAAGGCGCTTTACCATCAATATAAGGTGTTTCTAAAACCTTTGGTATATCTTTAAACCTTGAATCATAAACAAATTTCAATAATGTTTCAAAACCAATGTAACCATAGCCGATATTTTCATGTCGGTCTTTTTGTGATCCAAGAGGATTTTTTGAATCATTTAAGTGAATAGCTTTAATACGTTCTAAACCAATAATTTCATCAAATTTTTCTAATACACCCTCATAATCATTAAAAGTATCATAACCTGAATCAAAAGTATGGCAAGTATCAAAACAAACATTAACTCTTTCTTCTGGCAATCCTTCTAAAAGAAAAGCAAGTTCCTCGAAATTTCTCCCGATTTCTGTTCCTTTTCCCGCCATTGTTTCCAGTAAAATCATCGTATTTGTATTTTTAGTGTTATCTAGTATCTTAATTAATGATTCTTTTAAATAATTTATTGCATTATCATCACCTAAGGAATTTCCAGGATGAACTACCATTTTTGTAAATCCTAAGTTTTCCATTAATAAAAGTTCTCTTGTTAGAAAATCAATAGCAAACTCTCTTTTTTCTAAATCAGGATTAGCCATATTAATAATATAAGGCGCATGAACGATTAAATCATCAATATTTATTTTATGCTCTTTTAATAACTTATGAAATTCTTTATTTCTAAAACTATCAAAATCTTTACGATATGAGTTTTGAGGTGCTCCTAAATAAACCATAAAACAATTAGCATCATAGCTTACAGCTTCTAAAACTGATCCTACTAACATCTCATCGCCTTTATTACTTACGTGAGATCCTATCTTAATCATTTTTAGCCTTCCTCTTATAAATATCTTCTACTCTTTTTCTTTTGATCTGTCTTGTTTCTTTTGCAATTTTTTCTTTTCTACGCTTACGATAATTTGGTTTAACTTTTGGCGGCAGTGGATACTTTACATGAAGAACTTCAATTTCTTCATCATATTTATTTTTCTTTCTTTCTTGATATTTAGTTTCCTTAAACATCCCCTCTACAATTTCCCCAAAATAAATATCTAAACCACGACCATGTAATCTAGCTAAATACTTTTCATCATCAAAATCAAGTAAAGAAATTACTTTACCTGTATCTTTAAACCTAGCTGTTCTACCGCTTCGGTGAATATAATATTTAATATCAGTAGGTAGCGAATAATTTACAACTAAACTAACCCCCGTAATATCCATACCACGAGCTGCTAAATCACTTGCAACAACATATTGATATTCACCTTTTTTAATTCTTGCAAGAACATTTCTTCTTTCTCTTGGTTTTAAAGAACTATCTAACTTCACATTAGGATAACCATTAGTACCTAAAAAGTTACTTAAATTATCAACTTCTTCTAAAGTATTAGCAAAAAGTAAAACTAAATATGGATTCATAATTTTAAACAATTCTAATAATTGATTATTTTTATCTTTATTTTTAGTTTTAATAAAAACATGCTTAATTGAATCTTTACTTATTTTCTTGCCACTTAAATCAACATTTACTGATTTATTTAAATACTTATCAATAAACCTACTTAACTCATCAGTTATTGTAGCTGAAAAGACTAAAGACTGAATGTTTTCTTTAAACTGACCAAAAATTTGATCAATTCTTGTCATGTCTTCAGGTGTAAAAACCATATCTGCTTCATCAATTACCAATACATTAGCAGTATAAATCTTTAATAGATTCTCATTAAATGCTAAGTCTTCTATTTTTCCAATAGTCCCAATAACTACTTGTGGTTGTGATAGTTCTAATCTTTTAATCTCTTCATCTCTTCTACCACCACCTACATATAGTCTTAAATCAATATATTCTGGCGAATATCTAGTTATCTTTTTTAACTCATCATAAATTTGTTGACCTAGTTCTCGTGTTGGAACAATAATTACAACTTGAACTTCCTTTAAATTTGGTTTTACTTCATTAGCTATAGGAATTAAAAAACAATGTGTCTTACCAGTCCCAGTAGGACTCTTCCCAACAATTGATTGTCCCTCTAAAGCTTTAGGAATAACTTCTTCTTGAATTGGCGTTAAATCTTGAAAATTTAGATCAACTAAAGCATCTTGAATATAATTTTTAATTTTCAAACTCTTAAACTTCAATTACTTCTCCTTTCGCTATTGGATAGCCTAACTCTCTAAGTCTTACCTTTACAAGTGAGCCAACTTTACCGTTTTTATCTTTAAACTCTACTTTTAAGTAATTACTTGTATGACCAAAACAAATACCTTTTTCATTTTTCTCAATAACTATTTCTAAAACTTGATTCAAATATTTTTCTTGATACTTTAAGGCTAATTCATTATTTATTTTTAATACATCTTGAACTCTAGCTTTCTTAAGATCACCTTTTAGATCTTTTTTAGCATCATAAGCTATAGTTCCTTTTCTCCTTGAATAAGGGAAAACATGGATTTCACCAAACTCTACTTTCTTAATAAACTCTTTTACTTTTTCAAATTCTTCATCTATTTCATTATAAAATCCTACCATTAAATCAGTAGTAATGTTAATTAGAGGAAAATATTTTCTAATTTTCATAATCTTTTCATAGTAATAATTAGTATCATATTTTCTATTCATTTCTTTTAAAACTAAATCACTTCCTGATTGAAGTGGAATATGAAGATGATTACAAAAATGTTTTGGATATTTACTAATTACAGTTAATAACTCATCTGTAATTTCAGTAACCTCAATTGAAGAGATTCGTAATCTTCCTAAACCTTTTACTTTTAAAACTATTTCTTCTAAAAGATTAGAAAAACTATAATTATCTAAATCTTTACCATAATTACCAGTATTAATACCAGTTAAAACTATTTCATAAACACCATTATTAGTTAAATCTTGAATTTCAGAGATTACATTATCTTTAGCTCTACTTCTAGACTTGCCCCTTGCATATGGTATCCTACAATAGCTACAAAAATTATTACAACCATCTTGAATCTTCACAAATCCTCTCGTCTTATCTACAAAACGACTTAACTTTAACTCTTCATAAACATCAATTTCTAAAGGTTTTTTAATATTAATAAAACTTTTTTTATCTTCTAAAGCTTTAATTACATAATCGTATAATTTGCTTCTCTCACTTGTACCTATAATAACTTGAGTAACATTATCATCAATAATTTCCATATAGTCCAAAGCAGAAAAACATCCCATAATCGCCAATACTTTTGGTTTGTTTCTTAAAGCTTTATTAATCATTTGTCTTGTTTTTTGGTCTGCAGTATTAGTAACTGTACAAGTATTAATTATCGTAACGTCAGCTTTTTCTTTAAAACTTACTAATTTAAAACCATTATCAATAAACTCATTTAAAACTGCTTCTGTTTCATATAAGTTTACTTTGCAACCTAAAGAATAATAGTTAATTTTCATTAGTTTTGCTCACTTTCATAAGCTATAATTGCCATTATCGCAAGTGGTGCAGTTTCAGCTCTTAAGATTCTTTTGCCTAAAGAAACTATTTTAAAATCATTTGCTTTTAAGATTTCAATTTCAGATTCTTCAAATCCACCTTCAGGACCAGTTAAGACTAAGATTTTTTTATGTTTTTCTTTTAATAAATCCTTTAAACTTTTAGTGTTTTTTTCAGCTTCTTCATAGCAACAAATTCTTAAATCATAATCTTTACTATATTCAATTAACTCTTTTAAAGTTTTAGTTTCTTCAATAGCCATTAGCTTTGATCTTTTTGATTGTTCTGAAGCTTCCTTTACAATCTTTTCCTTTCGGTCAAGTTTATCATCAATATGCTTTATAACACTTCTTTTAAGTTTAACTGATAGAAATTTATTAGCACCAAGTTCTACAGCTCTACGTAAAACTTCTTCAGTTTTATTGCGATTTACTAATCCTAAAGCAAGTGTAACTTCTATATTCAACTCGTTATTTTCTAATAATTTTTCTTCAATCGCAATCGTTACTTCTTTATTATTAAAATCTAAAATTCTACCTAAGTAAATAAAACCATCTAAATCAACTATTTCAATTAAATCATCTTTAACCATTCTCATTACATTTTTAATATGGTGGTAATCAGAATCCTTAATTTTAATTTCTTTTGCCTTTACAACTTGGTCTATAAAATATCTTTGCATAAATCACCTTAATATATTATATCATATTTTTCTTTAATAAACTATCGATAACTAACAAGAAAAATGCCTACCTTTGGGTAAGCATTATTCTAATTATTTTTTAAACCATTTTCTTATTTTATCAAAAATAGTATCATTAGACTCATCAGTTTTAGAAAGTTTTTTAAATAAATCTTTTTGTTCAGCTGTTAATTTAGTAGGTGTAATTAGTTTAACTGTAACCCATTGATCGCCAATTTTGCTTGATCTACCACTTCTAATACCTTTATCCCTAATTCTAAATTTAGTTCCTGCTTGTGTTCCAGCTGGTATTTTTAAAGTACCAGTACCATAGATTGTTGGGACTTCAATTTCTCCACCTAAAGCAGCTTGACTAAATGTAAGTGGCATTTCTAGTAGGATATCTAAACCATCGCGAGTAAAGATTTCATGTTTACCAACACTTACGTAAATGTATAAATCTCCATAAGCCCCACCATTAGTTCCAGCCTCACCATAACCAGAAAGTCTTAAACCTTGACCATCATCAATTCCTGCTGGAATCTTAACGTTGATAGTTGATGTAGTTCTAACTCTTCCAGCACCATTACACTCAGAACATTTATTTGTAATAACTTTACCTGTTCCTTGACAAGTAGGACAAGTAGTTTCTGTTTGAAATGTACCAAAAAAACTACTTTGTGTTGTAACAACCCTTCCACTACCTTTACAAGTAGGACAAGTTTTAATATCTTTACTACTTTCAGCCCCTAAGCCATTACATTTCTTACAGTTATCTAGTTTTGTAATCGAGATGTTTTTCTCAGTACCAAAAGCTGCCTCTTCAAAAGTAATCGAAATTTGCTTTCGAATATCTGAGCCAACTCTTGCCCTTGAACCTCTGTTAGACCTAGATCCACCAAAGATACCCCCAAACATCTCATTAATAATATCATCAAAACTAGGGAAACCACCACTATATGTATATCCCCCACCACCAAAACCTTGATTAGCACCTGCATGGCCAAATTGATCATATTGAGCTCGTTTTTGGGAATCACTTAGTACTTCATATGCTTCTTGTATTTCTTTGAACTTTTCTGTTGCATTAGGGTCTTTACTTACATCAGGATGATATTTTTTAGCCATCTCACGATAGGCTTTTTTTATTTCATCTTGATTAGCATCTTTCTTGATTCCTAATACTTCATAATAATCTCTTTTAGCCATACCTTACCTCGTTTTTTACTATTTATGTTCAGTAAAATCTGCATCTACTACGTCATCAGCTTCTACTGTTTCGTCTTTTTTCTCTTTTGCTTCCTTTTCTTTAGCAGCTTTTTCATAGGCTTTAACTGCTATGTTTTGGCTTGCTTTAAGTAATTCTTCTTTTTTAGAATTAATTAAATCAATATCATCACCATTAAGTGCATCTTTTAGATCTTTAATTTTTGCTTCTACATCTTGCTTTTCAGATTCATTAACTTCATCGCCTAAATCTTTAATTGATTTTTCAGCTGCAAAAATTATATTTTCACATTCATTGTGTAAGTCTACTTTTTCTTTACGCTTCTTATCTTCTTCTTCATGTTCTTGTGCTTCTTTAATCATACGGTCAATGTCAGCTTTTGATAAGCTTTCACTGCTCTTGATTGTAATTGATTGGCTCTTACCAGTACCTAAATCTTTAGCACTTACGCTTACTATACCATTAGCATCAATATCAAATGATACTTCGATTTGAGGAACTCCTCTAGGTGCTAGTGGAATATTTCCAAGTTGGAAACGGCCTAATGTCTTGTTATTTGCAGCCATTGGACGTTCACCTTGAAGAACGTGAATATCTACTGCTGGTTGATTATCTGCAGCTGTAGAGAACACTTGTGATTTAGATGTTGGGATAGTTGTATTTCTTTCAATTAATTTAGTAAATACGCCCCCTAAAGTTTCAATACCAAGTGATAAAGGAGTAACGTCTAATAATAGAACATCCTTTACATGATCTGATAATACCCCACCTTGAATTGCAGCACCCATAGCTACAACTTCATCTGGGTTTACACTCTTGTTAGGTTCTTTTCCAAGTTCCTTTTTAACTGTTTCTTGAACAGCAGGGATTCTTGTAGATCCACCAACTAATAATACTTCTTGAATATCTTTTGAAGTCATCTTAGCATCACTTAAAGCACGTCTTACAGGAACTAGTGTTGCTTCAACTAAATCTTTAGTCAAGTCATCAAACTTAGCTCTTGTAATTGATAAATTTAAGTGTAATGGAGTATTATTACTATCCATTGTAATAAATGGTAAGCTAATATCTGTTTTTAAAATTCCACTTAATTCAATTTTAGCTTTTTCAGCTGCTTCTCTAACTCTTTGCATTGCCATTTTATCTTTTGATAAATCTACTGTAGTTTCTTTTCTAAATTCTTCTACAACCCAATCAACGATTCTTTGGTCAAAATCATCTCCACCAAGTCTATTGTTTCCTGATGTAGAAATAACTTCA
>DUNF01000047.1 GCA_012839485.1 Acholeplasmataceae bacterium | reverse complement strand
TAAGTAAATATTTAGATGGAAAAAGCTTGAATTTAGTTGATAGATCTAGCTATCCTTTAGAAGATGTTGCGATGCTTTTGAAGAAAATTCATACATCAAGACTTAAAGCTGTAAATGATTATAATCCTTTTGGAAGATTAGAACAGTATGAGAAGTTAGTTTTAGATTTAGGCCATAGTTTAGATTCTAAATATTTAAAAACAAAAGCGAAATTTTTAGAATATAAACCATATCTAGATAAACAAAAGAAGGTTATAGCTCATGGTGATGCTCAACCATCTAACTTTATTATTACTTCACGTGGTTTAAAAGTAGTTGATTTTGAGTTTTCAGGAAATATTGATCCGATATATGATCTAGCTTGTTTTGGAAACATTGAACTTGATGATGGTTTAGATTTACTTAAAGTTTATTATGGTGATAAATTAGATGATGATAAGTATTTCAGGTTTTATGCTTGGCGTTGTTTTCAAGCATTACAATGGTACAATGTAGCATATTTTAAAGAAGTTGTTGGGATGAGTAAAGAGCTTAAACTTGATTTTAAGAAGATTGCAAGTAACTATTTAAAACTAGCTAATAAGCTTATTAAAGTAATTGAAAAATATAAAAATAACTTGAAATAATTTGGACGTTGTAGTATAATATTACTGCTAGTGCGAAGGGAGGGTTGACAATGGCAAAAACAATTAGAAGAGATGGCGAATCTACTGAAGATTTAATCAAACGTTTTAAACGTGATGTTTCACGTAGTGGAACCCTTGCTGAAGCACGTAAAAGAAGGCATTTTATGAAGCCTAGTGAAATTAAGAAGATGAAGCAACGTGCTACACGTAAGGCGCGTCGTGGCGGTAGATAATTAATTAGTTAACTCAAAATAATTGAGTTAACTTTTTTTATATGGAAAATGAGATTTTTTTGTGATATAATTATGATATCAAAACAAAATAAACATTTATTTCGAAAGGAGAAAAAAATGAAAAAGAAAATTTTTGTTGTATTGACTCTTTTACTTTGTTTTATGGTTTTTGGGTTTATGAAAGAAGAAAGGTATGTAAAAGGAGCAGAAGATATGAAACTAATAATTACTACGCCAGGTGAAGATGCATCATCTTCTGTAAATGTTGTTTGGCATTCAAAAACACAAACTTCATATTTAGAGTATACGAATGCTTCTGATACTAGCTTTAATACACCAATATTAAAAGTGCCACTTAAAACAGAGCAAAGAACGTTCTATGATGATCGTTCTAAAATAACCTATAACTTTTATAAAAACGATCTTACAATTTATGGTTTAAATCCTAGTTCTAGTTATATTTATAGGATTAGAGAAAACAATTTATATAGTCCTGTAAAATCATTTAAAACTGCACCTAGAGAAGGATCTAGTATTATGAAAACAGAAGGATTTAACTTTGTGTTTTTATCTGATTACCATACTTGGACTAATGGTCCTGCTAGATTAAATACTGCTGTTTCTGTTTACAATAAAGCAAAAGAAAAGGTTAACGGCAATGTTCATTTAACTGTTCACGGTGGTGATATGTTAGCTTATGGTAGTAGTTATGACTGCTGGGAAAATATCGCTCAAAGTAAATTTGGTATGGAAACAATGATGGCGATGACACCAGGAAATCATGATTTTTATGATAGTTCTGCTAGTACTAAAGGCCAAGGATACTTTAATACATTTTTATATAATCCGCAAAATGGTGCTGAAGGTGTTAAAAACTTAAACTATTACTTTAAGTACGGAAATGTACTTTTCATTTCAATTGATAATGAATCAACATCTTCATCAAGTGGGAACCCTGTTTCTACAGCTGTTGCTTTAGCCAACCAACAAGCTTGGTTTAGAGAAGTTATTGAAAACAATCCATCACAATACATTATTGTTTATAACCATCGACCTTTTTATACAGGTGGAACAAGTAATACAGGACATGCAACTACTAATAGAACAAACTGGCTTGCTTTATATGATGAATATGGTGTTGACTTATCACTAACTGGTCATGATCATGTTTACGCAAGAACAGTAAAAGCTAAAAATAGTCAACCAACTGGTACTAATGAAGGTACAGTTTATATAACAACATTACCAATTGGGGACCGTCATAAAACAGCAGATGGTAATCCACCATTTGATATTGTTACTAAAAGAATTGACGGCACAGTAAATGCAGCATTGTTATTTAACGTAAATGAAGAGAGAATTAATTTAAGGTACGTAGATATAAATGGTAATATCATTGATCAAGTTGATATTGCTGCTCAAAGACCAGCTGTTAATTATGAAACTTTAGATAAAGATGCTATTTTTAAAAATATTGAATATGAATATGATAATGAAACTCAAAGTCTAAAAATTATTCCAAATGATTTAGATTTTCAATACTTACAAAGGATTTCTTTAGTTGCATCAAGACCACCATATTTAGTATATGAAGGAACATTTGATACAATTAACAAGACTCTAACAGTTCCTGATGTAGAAGCAGGTAAAGTTTATCTACCTAATATTACTTTATATTTCAATGATGGATCAACAGTAAGTAAGAGGAAAACAATTGATACTAGCTTACCTTATGGTGAAATTAGTTTTAATAGTGCTGATAATTTTAGTATAAGTTATGACTGTAATTTAATTAATGATCAAATTAAGAAATTTGAACTTTATGTAAATAGTGAACTTGTAGAAGAAAGAGATGCTACTCAAGGTAAAAAGCTAGAGAAGTTTTTCTTAAATTTAAGTTATGGTGAAAACCAAATTGAACTTAAAGCCTATGACAAAAATGGTAATGCAAGATTTACTGACTTGAAAACTCATAATATGACTTTAAATATAAATGCTATTGAATTTAAGGTGGAAGTTGTTGATGGACAAAAAGTTTTAACTGTTTTAAATATGACTGAAGCTGACCTTAAGAGTTTAAACGTATATTACAATAACGAGTTAGCAGCAACAAGTAATGAACTTAGTTTAGTAATACCAAATTCTTTAGTCCCTAAACCTGATTCAATTTCCTATGAAGTAGAATTTCCAAATGGGGAAAAGAAAATTCAAGTAGTTTTAATTGAATATGGTCCTTATGGTACATTCAATGTATTTGCTATAGCTAATCATATTAATGCTGACTATAATCTAACAAGTGGTAATCAATATTTAATCAAACATTATGTTGATGGTGAATTAATTAAAGAAGAAACACTTAGTGGTAGTGGATCATATGAGTTTGAAAATCTTCCTAAGGAATATCAATATAAGATTGAAGTTTATGATAAAGGATTTTTAATTGAGACTTTAGAATTTGATGGTGGTAATTTTGCATCGCTAAAAACTCAAGATGAGCAACAGCTTCCAGAAGTTATTAAGGTTCTTGAAGGTCATAAGCGTAGTTTAAGATTAAAACTATTCTATAAAGATCATCTTATTTCTAAGGTTTATCCTAAAGATAAATATAGTACATCTGTTCTTGATGAGACAGTTGTAAAAGTTCTGACAGCAGTAGATATTACTGATGATGGATCAATTATTTTCCTTTTTGAGCCTTTAAAAGCTGGAACAACTAAACTAGTTGTTAAGTTTAGAGGTGAAGAATTAGAAGTCAATATTAGGGTTGATAGTTATACTTTAGAATACAAAGAAAAAGCTAAAGTGGGAGAAGAAGTTGAAGTTAAAACTAGTATCCAAGATGCTGTTTTAAAAGCACCTGAAAATGATATTTTTGAAGTTAATGGCCTAAAATATAAAGGTTTATCAAAAGGTGAAACTTCATTAGAAGTTTATAGTGCTGAGTATGATGCTACAATTGAACTAGCAGTTGAGTTTACTTCTAAAGGTTGTAATAGTGGTACAATCATTTTACCTCTGCTTATTTTAAGCCTTGGAGTAGGTTTTATGAGAGGAAATAATCACTTAAGAGAAGATTTTGAAGAAGAAGATAAAAAGAAAAAATAAGCTTTTTTAATAAAGAATATTAAAACACATTAAGGTTTAACTTAATGTGTTTTTATTTGAAAAGATATAGAAAATAGTAATTAAATATGATATAATATGCAAAGGTGATTAAATGGCAAAAACTATTATTTATGAATTGCAGAACATTTTAAACGAAGCTAAATTATTAGGAGATCAAAATAGGATTCTTAATTTTATTGAGGAAGAATATCAAATACCTGTAAAGTTAAGACATGGAGAGATTTCGATTCCTCAAGAGGATATTGCTTATAAAGATGAATTAGTTAATCTTTTTTCTACTTTAGAATACATACTAAACCAAGTTAAGTTAAATGAATCTGATATCCTGACAATAGTAAAGAATTTAAGCTTAGAAAATAAAGAAGAGATTATTGACCTTTATACTAAAAAGAAAATTCTTTTCACAACAATCAATGGTAAATCAATATACCCTAAGACTTTAAATCAAGT
>DUNF01000046.1 GCA_012839485.1 Acholeplasmataceae bacterium | reverse complement strand
TTATTATCATTATCAACTAATAAAACTACATCTTTCCCTTGTTTTTGTAAGATAGTGATAACATGACTTAATAACTTTTGCATATAACCCATATTACGACATTCTGGTTTTGTATAAGCATAACCTATTTCTGCGTAGCTATGATAAACATTACCAATAGTAATAAAGCTGACTATTTCCTTATCAATATAATAACCATAAGAAGTCTTAGTTTCTGCTAACTCTTCAAAATCTTTATTTCTAATATCATCATTTAATTCTAAAAAAAATGAACGAAGTAAAGGAATTAGTTGATCTTTGTCTTTTGTAATTTCTTTAATATTAGGATCTTGGTAATTAGGCTTTTCATAATAAAGCATTAAACCTAAAGATGAATGAAATACTAATAAATCTTCACTGTGTTTTTTAAACTCAGCTATAATTTCATAATTAGCACTAATTCCTTGATAATTAAGTTTATGCTTCTTGATTATTTCTACAAGTTTCTTAACTAGCTCTACATCCCCAACAATCACCATTGGCCTATTAATAACATTACTTACAAGCAATATCTTATCATCTTTAGTAATTCTAAGATTGTAATTATCATTAGACAAATCTAAATCAGCAGTTTTAATAGCCGTTTTATATAACAATTGATTTTTAAATTCTTCAGCTAAAATGGCTTTTTGATTGTCAAGAAAAAATTCATTCCCGTTTTTATAAAACTTAACCATAACTATTCCCCTTTAATAAATTGTTCTAGATCTTCTAACAATTCGCTATTATCTTTAGAATTCAATAACAGATGAGTTAAGAAAGGATAGATCTTGACAATCGTATTTTCGTTTACACACTTTTCCCTTACAAAATGAATTGACTTTTCCGGAACTAGTTGATCTAATTTACCCCAAGCAATATATGTGGGAGCAGTAATTTCTCCTAAATTCTCATTACAATGTTTAATAACTTGCCTAAAAGTACGATAAGCTTTATAAATATATTTACGAAAGAAACGTTCAAACATCATCGAAACTGAAATTGAATCATCACTTTTTAAATTGTCTAAGAATTCTTTTGTTTCTTTCTTTAGCTCTTGATCATAAGTTTTATCAGCTATTCGTAAATCTTGAAAAACAGAAATGTATGCTTTAATTTTACTAAATGGCATCTTAACATTAAAATATTTGTTAGCAGGGGCAAGTAAAATAAGTTTGCCAACTCTTTTTATGCTAGCCAAATAACTAGCAATTGCTCCTCCCATTGAATAACCAACAACATCAATTTGATCATATTTAAGATGAAGTTGCTCATAAGTAGAAAATAAAAGTTCTAGCGTATTTCCTAAAGTGAAATTATCATAGCTTTCATCAACACTATGACCAGGAAAAGTAATGACCTCTATATGATCATAATACTTTTCTAAAATCGGTATTAAATTTTTAAAATCATATTTGTTTGATAAAAAACCATGTAATAAAAGTACTGCTTTCATTTATTTCTCCTTTCTTATTAAATAAAAGCACTAATATTTAGTGCTTCTTAAATTACCTTCAATTTATTGATCTTATTATTCTTGATCTTTTAAATATTTAGCTAATCTTTTTAGTCCCTCATTTAAAATGCTTTGAGGGCAAGCAAGATTAAAACGAATATAGCCATCATAATCCTTACAGTAATCACAACCAGTATTAACTGCAAGTTTATATTCTTTTAATTCTTTAATTATTTGTTCGCTAGTTTTGTTTAAATATTGCAAATTAATCCAAAGTAAGTAAGTACTATGCGGATTAGCAAATTTTAAATAAGGTACTTCTTTATTTAAATAATCTCTCGCAAATTCATAATTTTTAAATAAATGTTTTTGTTGTTCAATAACCCAATATTCACATTTATTGTAAGCAGTCTCACAAGCAAGTAAACTTAAAAGATTTGCTCCACCAATTTTATAACGTTCTAAATGCTTACGAACGTTAGCTTTGATTTCTTCATTTTTTAAAACTAAATTTGCTATTCTTAAACCAGCAATATTAAATGTTTTACTAGGAGAAATACAAACAGCAATTTTATCATGTAAATGAAAAAACTTACCAACCGATGTAAACTCATGACCATAAATAATTAAATCAGAATGGATTTCATCTGATACTAAAAATACATCGTATTTATTACAGAGTCTAACAATAGCTTCAATTTCTGCTTTTGTATAGATTTTACCTACTGGATTATGAGGATTGCATAAAATATACATCTTAGCTCCCTCTTTAAATTTATTCTCTAAATCTTTTAAATCTAAGCTATAATGTTCGTTATCATTAATTAAATGGTTTGAAGATAAAACTCTTTTATTTCCTTCAGTTAAAGCAAAGAATGGTGGATATACTGGGGGATTAATCACAATTTTATCCCCTTCCTTAGTATATAAATTTATCAATAAAGAAATTGACTCTAATACTTTATTCATGATAATAATATCATCTTTTTCAATACTAAAGCCATATCTTTTCATACACCAATTAATTACAGCTTCATAATAACTATTTGGAACAACAGTATAGCCAAAAATACCATGCTCTACTCTTTTTAATAAAGCTTCTTTAACTTCTTTTGGCACTTCATAATCGGAATCAGCGATTGTGAAAGAGTAAACACCTTCTTCTACTGTATCCCACTTAAAACAACTTGTCCCTTTTCTATCTACTATCTTATCAAAATGACTCATTATAATGTCCCTTCTTGCTTTCTTTTAAATAATAACTTAAGTGTCAGATAAAGTGTAAAACCAAATAATACCATCAAAATCACTGCTATCACTATTGAGAAAACAAAGAAATCTTTTGGAACTCTATCAAATCCTTCAGGATAACTATCATATTTTTTTAAAATAACACTATTATTAATAATAAGGGCAAGTAAAAATAATTCAACTAATCCCATTACAACTGCCATTACCATAAAGAAAATACTATTGTTAGAATATTTTTGTTTCTTTTTCACTTCTTGTCTTTTTATCATATTTCCTCCTAATAAGTAATAACTATTTTATTTTCATCTATTTTATATTCTAATCTTAAACTATTTAAAACTTTTTTAACAGGTAGTAGTAAAAAGCCATCAACTTCTTTTACTGCTCCACCCCATAAACTTAAAATCTGACTAATTTTATTTTTTTCGATTTCTATATAATTTTCAGTCATCCTTGGAATTTCTAATAATCCTTCTGCTATTGTTAACGCAGGAACATAATATTCACAGCATTCTTTAACAACTTTAGTCGGCATATAAATTGTTCGCTCATCTAATTTACTTTCCTTGCCTAATAAATCAATGACAAGGGTATGTTTTTTTTCATCACTAATAAAAGTTTTCGTAAATGCTTTAAGTATTTCTGTAAGTAAATCAGCTTTATTATCGATGTTATATGTAATATGTCCTCCATTAGTAATAAAACAAATTCCAACTTTTTGCTCTAAACTATAAAACATACAGCTAATAACACCATAAGCAGATCCCGTATGACCTCGTAAAATTCTTGGACCATAATCAGTTGTAAGTTTTAACGATAATCCTTTTGCCTTATAACTTGAATCTTCTGGATTCCCAAACCAATGAAACTGAGACATAAATTCAATGGTTTCTTTTTTTAATATTCTTATATCTTTATATTTTCCTTCATTTAGCAAAACTATTAAAATCTTAGCTAAGTCTTCCATACTAGTAAATAGCCCACCAGCAGGTCCACGATAATTTTCCCCAAGTGGAAACTTAGGATAAAATCTTTCCACAAACGAAGCAAAAGTTCGACTTAATTTATAATCATCATTAACTAAGTCTCTTTTATA
>DUNF01000045.1 GCA_012839485.1 Acholeplasmataceae bacterium | reverse complement strand
TTCTGATTTAACATTACCTAAAACTTCACCACACTATGGTGCAACAATTGCTTATGAATCAGATAAGCCAGCAATTATTAATCCTGATACAGGCCAAGTAGTTGCTTCAACTGAAAGCACAGAAGTTGTTGTGTTAACGTACACAATTACTATTGGCTCTGATAGTTCATATATAAAATCACTTACATTAACAGTTACTAAGGGCGCAGGTAGTCTAACGGCTTATGAAGCAGCATTAGGCGCTGTAGCAGAAGCAGATTATACACCAGCTTCTTGGGCTGCATATCAAGCTGTAGTTCTTGCTAATCCAGCAAATGCTACTGATCCACAATCAGTAATTGACGCAGCTACAAATAATATTGTTGCAGCACAAGCTGATTTAGTTTATACAATTTCAGCTGCAAGATTGTTACCAGATGGTGCTGCTGTTACTGTAGAAGGTATTGTATCTGGCTACAACGGCGGAGACAACATGTTTATTATTGATGACGTTAGTGGTATTAATGTATATAAAGCTCCGGGAAGCTTAGTTGTAATTGGAGATAAAGTAAGAATTAAAGGAACAAAAGGAACATATCAAAACCTTGTTCAAGTTACTAATCCAGAAACTCCACAAATCTTATCTTCGGGAAATGCTTTACCAGCAGGATTAACTAATATTACAGACGCTACTGAAGCAAATCAAGGAAGAAGAATTGTTTTAGGAAAAGTTAGATTAGAAACTATAAGTGGACAAAATGCATCTATCTCTAAAAACGGACACACTGTAGTTGTTAGAATTCAAGATGCTAATGCTGCTTTAACAGCAAAGTTAGAGGGTCTTATTGGACAATTTATTAACATTGATGGTAATGTTGGCCAATTTGGTTCAACTATTCAAATCGCTATTTTTGTGGAAGCAGATGTTAGTGTTTATGAACCTACTGATTTAGAAAAAGTAGAAGCTACAATTGCTGTTTTAGAATTACCAGAACAAACACTTGGAAATTTAACATTACCTGGAACTGGTCTATATAACACAACAATTAGCTGGGGAACAAGCAATGCGGCAGTTATTACAGATGCAGGGGTTATTACTCGTGGTGCTGTAGATCAAACTGCAACATTAACTGCTACTGTTGAGTTAAATGGTGTTAGCCAAACTAAGGCATTTGATGTAGTAGTTCTTAATGTAAATATTAAATCTGTTTATACAACAGGATTTGAAGCTAGTGAAGGTTTTGCAAAAGGAACAAACTATAAATTAGACAATGTTAGCTTTGGTTTAGATAATGAATGGCTTGTATATTATGGTACACCTACAACTACTAATGCTATTACTGATGTTCAATCTATTCAATTAAGACATTACCATGATTCAACTGCTCCTTCATACTTAATCTTTGAGGGAACAAACTATGCTTCTAAAATTCACAGTGTTCAATTTAATTATTTATTTGGCACAGCGAATACAAGTATTAATGTAGAATTCTCAAAGGATAAAGCTGTTTGGAGTTTAGGGAAAGCAATTACTGCTCCAAATACAGCAGTTAACGAATATTTAGTTAATTCTCCAATTGAAAATGCTTTATATGTTAGATTTATTGTAACTTCAGAAGCACCAGCTTCAAGTCATAATAGATTTACAATTGATGATTTCGTAGTATATGGCCACGAAAAAGTATTGACTGATCAAGAAAAAGTTGATTTAGATTTAGCTGGTTTACCTGATTTTCCAACATTAATTACCGAAGCGACTACATTAACATTGCCGTCTACAGGAGCTAATGGTTCTTCAATTGTTTGGACAAGCGATAATGAAGCTGTTATCAATTCTGCTACTGGAGTTGTTACTTTACCAGCTACTGATACGTTAGTTAAATTAACTGCAGCATTAACACTTAATGCAGCTACTGGAAATAAAATTTATGATATTACAGTTAAAGCTAGTGGTGGAGCTTCAAATCCTACATGGACGGAGACGTTTGATGATATGACTTTAAGTGGTACTAGTTACGCATCAGGTAGCCATGTTGGTGTTAACGGACAGGAATTTTCTTACACTGACGCAAGAGGTGATCAAAAATTTGATGAAAGCAAAGCTTTGTTGCTTAGAGCTGGAAGTTTAAAAGCGACATTTACAAATGGATTGTCTAAATTAGAGTTTGATTATATTCGTGCGTTTACTGGTACTAAAGCTAGGAGTTTTGAGGTTTGGATTAATGGTGTACAAGTTGGTGAAGCAATAACTGTTGTTGCGACATCTAATACACCTGGTCATTATAACTCAGGAGTTTTAAACTACACAGGAACAGTTGAATTAGAAATTAAAGGAATAGGCGCTCAAAAATTAATTGACAATTTATCTTGGACTGAAAATAATTAGTTTTAAGTGACGTAAAATAAAAGCACACCCTTAAAAAGGTGTGCTTTTTTGGTGGAAAAAGGTTAAAAAGAGTAAATAATGCTTGCTTTTTTTAAAATGTTTTGATATAATAAACAAGGCTCTTTAGTGATGATATGCGAGGTTGCTGATACACAAGGGTGCGTTGCCTTGCCTTTGAAACCAGGTAATTCGTATGGAGCTTTTAGAAATAAGAAGAAAAGGAGTAAATTAAATGGCAAAACAAGTTTTAAGAATAAGATTAGTATCTTATGATCATCGTCTATTAGACGATTCAGCGCAAAGAATTGCAGAAGCGGCAAAGAGAAGTGGAGCGAAAGTTTCTGGTCCAGTTCCTTTACCGACAGAAAGAGAAGTGTTTACTGTTATTAGATCGCCTCATAAGCACAAAGACAGTAGAGAACAATTTGAAAGAAAGACACACAAAAGATTAATTGACATCACAGAAAGCACATCTAAAACGATGGATGCTTTAGGAACATTAGAAATTCCTGCTGGTGTTGAAATCTTTATTAAGCTAATAAAATAGGAGGAAAAAAATGGCTAAAGGAATCTTAGGTAAAAAAGTAGGTATGACACAAGTTTTCGATACTAACGGAAATTTAGTTCCTGTAACTGTGTTATTTGTTGAACCAAACGTTGTATTGCAAAAGAAAACTTTGGAAACAGATGGTTATGTAGCTGTACAAATCGGTTTTGAAGATAAGAAACCAGTACAAAGAATTAAGCCTGCAGTTGGTCATGCCAAGAAAGCTAACGCAAACCCTAAGCGCTTCGTTAAAGAGATAGCTGGGGAGGAGATGCAAGCTTTCGAAGTAGGTAGCTTGGTAAAAGCTAATATTTTCAAAGAAGGGGAAATTGTCGATGTTACAGGTGTAAGCAAAGGTAAAGGCTATGCTGGTGTAATTAAGAGACACAATTTCCGTATCGGACCTAAAGCACATGGTTCTGGTTACCATCGTGGTCTAGGTTCTTTAAACTCAATTGACCCAGCTCGTATTTTTAAGGGCCGTCCAATGCCTGGTAGATTAGGCGGGGAAGTTACAACTGTTCAAAATTTAGAAGTTGTAAAGATTGATTTAGAGAAAAACATTATGTTAGTAAAAGGAAATGTTCCGGGAGCTAAAGGATCTTATATTTTAGTAAGAAATTCTGTAAAGAAAGGTACTAAAGAGGTCAACCCAGAAGCATTTGCTCAGGAAGGAGAATAACAATGCCAAGAGTTAATGTATTAAACCAATTAGGTGAAAAAGTAGGTACTGTTACTTTAAAAGACGAAGTATATAAAATTGAACCTAATGAACAAGTTGTGTATGAAGTTATTAATGCTGAAAGAGCAGGAATGCGTCAAGGAACACATAAAACTAAAATTAGAAGTGAAGTGCGCGGTGGTGGAAGAAAACCATGGCGTCAAAAAGGAACTGGTAGAGCTCGTCAAGGTTCAATTAGATCACCTCAATGGGTAGGTGGTGGAGTAGTATTTGGACCACAACCAAGAGATTACAGTAAAAAAGTAAATCGTAAGGTAAATAGCTTAGCAATTAAATCATTATTATCAAGTAGACTTGCTACTAAAGACTTAATTGTCTTAGATGAGCTAAAAATTGAAAACGGAAAAACAAAAGAGTTTGTAGCAGTTTTAAAAGCTTTAGAATTAGAAAACTTAAAAACATTAGTTATTTTAAAGAAAGCCAATGAAGAACAAAAAGAAGAAGCTTTTAAAGTATTACAATCTTCAAATAACATTCCAAGTGTTAAAGTTCAAACAGTTGATCATGTAAGTGCATATGATTTAATTCTAGCAGATAAGCTAGTACTTACTAAAGAAGCTGCTTTAGAATATGTGGAGGTACTTAAATAATGAGTATTTATGATATCTTAATAGCTCCAATTATTACGGAAAAAAGTACTAAATTGATTGAACAAAATCAATATACTTTTGAAGTAAACAAGAGCGCTACAAAAACAACTGTGAAAAAAGCAGTTGAACAAATTTTCAAAGTAAAGGTTACTCAAGTTAAAATTATTAATGAAGAAAAAAGGAAGAGACGTGTTGGTCAACATCAAGGATTTACTCCTGCAGTTAAAAAAGCAATCGTTACTTTAGCTGAAGGCCATCACTTAGATGTCTTCGAGGTATAGGAGGAGAAAATGGGAATTAAAAAATTTAAACCAATCACGAATGCTCGACGTAATATGACTGGTCTAACTTTTGAAGAAATTACTACTTCAACTCCTGAAAAAAGTTTGTTAGAACCTTTAAAGAAATCAGGCGGAAGAAATAATTCCGGTCGTATTACTGTTCGTCATCAAGGTGGTGGACATAAGAGAAAGTATCGTGTAATTGATTTCAAGAGAGATAAAGATGATATTGAAGCTAAAGTTACTTCAATTGAATACGATCCAAATCGTTCAGCTTTCATCTCTTTAGTTACATATGCAGATGGAGAAAAAAGATATATTGTAGCTCCTTCAGGAATTAGCATTGGTCAAAAAATAGTTTCTGGTGAAAAAGCAGATATTAAAGTTGGTAACTGTTTACCACTTGAAAATATTCCTGTAGGTACAGTAATTCATAATATTGAACTAAACCCAGGAAAAGGAGCTCAATTAGTAAGATCAGCTGGTTCATCAGCACAAATTCAAGGTCGTGAAGATAAGTATGTTATTATTCGTCTTGCTTCAGGTGAATCAAGAAAGATCTTAGGTAGATGTCGTGCAACAATCGGTGTTGTTTCAAACGCTGATCATGGTATTGTTAGAATTGGAAAAGCTGGTAGAACTAGATATTTAGGTATTAGACCTACTGTTAGAGGTTCAGCAATGAACCCTGTAGATCACCCTCATGGTGGTGGTGAAGGTCGTGCACCAATCGGACGTCAAGCTCCAAGTACTCCTTGGGGTAAACCTGCTTTAGGTAAGAAAACTAGAAATCCAAAGAAAAAATCTAACGACTTAATTTTAAGACGTAGGAAAGGTAAATAGGAGGGAAGAAAATGGCTAGATCATTAAAAAAAGGGCCTTTTGTTGATGAGCACTTAATGAAAAAAGTTTTAGAACAACAAAATGCAACTCATAAAAAGTTAATACAAACTTGGTCACGTAGATCTACTATCTACCCTGAGTTTATTGGTTTTACTATCGGTGTATATAATGGAAAAGAACACGTTCCAGTATATATTACAGAAGATATGGTAGGACATAAATTAGGCGAATTCGCCCCTACAAGAATCTTTAGAGGTCACGCATCTAAGAAAGAGAAGGGTAAATAGATATGGAGAATATTAAAAGAGCTGAAGCAACTGCGAAAATGGTTCGTATTGCTCCTCGTAAAGCTAGATTAGTTATTGATTTAGTTAGAGGTAAAGATTTAAATCATGCGTATGCAATCTTATCGCTTACTGATAAAAAAGCTTCGAAATTAATTTCAAAAGTAATTAAATCAGCAGCAGCTAACGCAGTACATAACTATGAACTAGATGCTAATAAATTATATGTTGAAAAGGCAGTAGTTGATGATGGTCCAACTTTAAAAAGATTTAGACCTCGTGCTAAAGGTGGAGCTGATCAAATATTGAAAAGGACTAGCCACATTACAATTGTAGTGGCAGAAAGAGAGTAGTAAACTATGGGACAAAAAGTTAATCCAAAGGGAATGAGACTTGGTATTGTTAGAGATTGGGATGCTGTTTGGTATGCCGATAAAGACCAAGTTGCAGAAATCCTAGGTGAAGATTTAAAAATTAGAGAAGCTGTACATAAATACTATAGTAATCTAACTGGTAGAAATCAAAGACCTGTAGATGCTGCTATTTCTCGTATCGTAATTGAAAGAACAAAAAACAAAATAATGCTTACGATATATACTGGTAGACCAGGTGTTGTTATTGGTTCAAAAGGAGCAACTAAACAAGACCTTGCAGTTTACTTGCAAAAACAAACAAATAAAAGAGTATATATCACTATTGTAGATATTAAGCAACCAGACTTAGATGCTTTATTAGTAGCTGAAAATATTGCAAGACAACTTGAAGCCAGAGTTTCATTTAGAAGAGTGCAAAAACAAGCTATTCAAAAAACAATGGCAGCTGGTGCTAAAGGAATTAAAACATTAGTATCTGGTCGTTTAGGTGGAGCAGAAATGGCTCGTGGCGAAGGATACAATGAAGGTACAGTACCACTTCATACATTAAGAAGTGATATTGACTATGCAACAGCTGAGGCTAATACTACATATGGTAAATTAGGCGTTAAAGTTTGGATTTGTCGTGGTGAAATTTTATCACGTAAAAACAAAAAGGAGGCTAAATAAATATGTTGATGCCTAAGAGAACAAAATTCCGTCGTCCTCATCGTGTTAGCTATGAAGGCAAAGCTAAAGGCGCTAAAACAGTAGTTTTTGGTGAATATGGCTTAATGGCTCGTGAAGGTTGCTGGTTAACACAAAACCAAATTGAAGCTGCCAGAATCGCTATGACTCGTTTGATGAGACGTGAAGGTAAAGTATGGATTAGAATTTTCCCTCATATGGCTAAGACTAAAAAGCCTTTAGAAGTACGTATGGGTGGAGGTAAAGGTAGTCCAGAAGGTTTCGTAGCTGTAGTTAAAAAAGGTACAGTTATGTTTGAAGTAGCCGGTGTAACTGAAGCAGTAGCTAGAGAAGCATTAAGGCTTGCAGGGCATAAATTACCTATTACTACAAAATTCGTAAGAAAGGAAAATGGTGACAAATAATGGCAAGAGAAAAGAAAACAAGAAAATCTAAAAAAGAAGAAGTTAAAAAAGCCGTTAGTAAAGCTGAAGAAATTAGAGCTTTAGATGATGCCACTATTAATAAAAACATTGCTTCATTAAAACAAGAACTATTTAATTTACGTTTTCAATCTGCAGTTGGTAAATTAGAAAACACAGCGCAAATTAAGAAAACAAGAAAACAAATAGCAAGAATGAAGACAGTATTAACAGAACGCAAATTAGCAGAGGCGAGAAAGTAGGTTATAAATGGAAAGAAATATTAGAAAATCATTTATTGGAACAGTTGTTTCTGATAAGGGTGATAAGACTATCATTGTAGCTGTTAATCGCCATGTGAAACATCCAGTTCTAGGTAAAAGAATTAAGAAAACGACAAAATTAGCAGCACATGATGAAACTAATTCTGCTAAGATTGGCGATAAAGTTAAAATTGTAGAAACAAGACCTTTATCTAAAACTAAGCATTTTTACTTAGTAGAAATTTTAGAGAAGGCTGTTCAATTATAGGAGGCGAAAGTAAATGATCCAACAAGAATCACGTTTAAAAGTAGCCGACAATTCTGGTGCTAAAGAAATTCTAACAATTAGAGTTTTAGGAGGCACAAGAAAAAGATATGCTAATATAGGAGATATTATTATTGCTACAGTTAAAAGCGCAACACCAGGTGGTGCTGTAAAGAAAGGCGATGTAGTTAAAGCTGTAGTTGTTAGAACTAAATTTGGATTAGGTCGTAAAGACGGCTCTTATATCAAATTTGATGATAATGCCGCTGTTATTTTAAAGGAAGATCTAACTCCTCGTGGAACAAGAATTTTTGGCCCTGTAGCTAGAGAATTACGTGAAAAGAATTTCATGAGAATTATCTCTTTAGCTCCAGAGGTACTATAAGGAGAGAATTATGTTTGTAAAAAAGGGAGATACAGTTAAAGTAATTAGTGGAAATAGTAAAGGACGTGTAGGTACAGTTTTAAGAGTTTATCCTAAAACTGATAAAATCGTTGTTGAAGGAGTAAATATTGTTACAAAACATGCTGCGCCTTCAGCTGCATATCCTGATGGTGGAATCGTGAAGAAAGAAGCACCTATTCACATTTCAAAAGTCCAAGTTGTTGATCCAAAAACTAATGAAGCTACAAGAGTAGGCTATAAAATGGTTGATGGAAAGAAAATTAGATATTCTAAAAAAACTGGAAATGAATTAGATAAGGTTAAGAAATAGGAGGAATTATGAATCGAGTATTAGAAACATACAAAAATAATGTTATCCCTCAAATGATGAAAAAATTTAACTATAGTTCAGTAATGGAAGTTCCAAAACTTGAAAAGATTGTAGTTAATATCGGAGTTGGAGATTCTATTCACAATTCTAAACTATTAGATGCTGCTGTAGAAGAATTAACGCAAATTACTGGTCAAAAACCAATTATTACTAAAGCTAAGAAATCTATCGCTGCATTTAAATTAAGAGAAGGTTCTTCTATTGGTTGTAAAGTAACTTTAAGAGGAGATAGAATGTATCATTTCTATGATAAATTAGTATCTGTTGCTTTACCAAGAGTTAGAGACTTCCGTGGATTATCTAAAAATTCATTTGATGGACATGGTAATTATACAATGGGATTAAGAGAGCAATTAATTTTCCCAGAAGTTAATTATGATAAAGTTTTAAAAATTAGAGGTATGGATGTAGTAATTGTAACTACTGCTACTTCTGATGAAGAAGGGAGGGAACTACTTACTCTATTAGGTTTACCTTTTAGAAAGTAGGAAGTTACAAATGGCTAAAAAATCATTAGTTGTAAAAAATAAGAGAACACCAAAATATAAAGTTCGTAATTATACACGTTGTCAACATTGTGGCAGACCAAGAGCTGTTTTCAGTAAATTTGGTTTGTGTCGTATTTGTTTTAGAGAACTAGCGAACGAGGGAAAAATCCCTGGTGTTAGAAAAGCAAGTTGGTAAGGAGGTTTAGAGAATGGGAATGACTGATCCAATTGCTGATATGCTAACAAGAATTCGTAATGCAAATCGTATGCATTATGAAACTGTAGAAATACCAGCATCAAATGCCAAATTAGAAATTTTAAAAGTTATGCTTAATGAAGGTTTTATTACTGATATTCAAGAATCAGTAGATCCAAAAGGATTTAAAACTTTTATCGTAACTTTAAAATATGTTGGCAAAAAAGAACAAGTAATTAAGGGCATTACTCGTATTTCTAAGCCAGGACTAAGAGTATATGCAAAAGCAAGTGAAATGCCTAAAGTATTAAATGGTTTAGGTATTGCAATTATATCTACATCACAAGGAGTAATGACAGACCGCGAAGCTCGTAAAGCTAATGTTGGTGGTGAAGTTATTGCTTATGTTTGGTAGGAGGATTTAAATGTCAAGAATAGGAAAAAAAGCGATTAAGGTTGCTGATACAGTTACAGTAACAATTGGTGAAGGTAACTTAGTTACTGTAAAGGGCCCTAAAGGTGAGTTAACACAAAAGTTTTCTGAAGAATTTGATATCAAATTAGAAAACGGAGAACTAACAGTTAAAAGTCACAAGCCTAGCCAAAAGGCTATGTATGGCACTACTACAGCTTTATTACATAATATGGTACAAGGTGTTTTTGAAGGATTTTCTAAAACATTACTAATTACAGGTGTAGGTTACAGAGCTAACTTACAAGGAAACAAATTAGTTTTAAACTTAGGATATTCTCATTTAATTGAAATGCCAGTTCCTGAAGGAATAACAGTTATGGTTAAAACTCCAACTGAACTTACTGTTTCAGGGGTTGACAAACAAAAAGTTGGTCAATTCGCAGCTGAAATTAGAGAAAAACGTAAACCAGAACCTTACTTAGGTAAAGGTATCAGATATAGTGATGAAGTTATAATCAGAAAAGAAGGAAAGGTAGCTAAATAGGTGTATCAATGAAGTCAAGAAATGATCAAAGAAAAAAACGTCATTTGCGTATTAGAAGACATATCAAAGGTACTTCAGATGTACCACGTTTAAATGTCTTTCGTTCTAATAAATACATTTATGCGCAAATCATCGATGATATTAAAGGAGTTACTTTAGTAAGTGCATCGAGTTTTGAAAAAGAACTTAACTTAAAAAACGGTTCTAATATTGAAGCGGCTACAAAAGTTGGAGAACTAGTAGCTGAAAGAGCACTAGCAGCTAAGATTACTAAAGTTGTATTTGATCGTGGTGGTTATTTATATCACGGTCGTGTTAAAGCTTTAGCTGAAGGCGCTAGAAGTAAAGGATTGGAATTTTAGGAGGCTATCATGAAAGAAAAAGATTTAGAAGTTTTAGAACAAGAAGAAACTTTAGAAGAAGAAACTCAAGACAAAGCTCCTAGAGGCAGAAAACCTAGAAGAAAACAAGAGAAAGATCGTAAAGAACAACCTAAAGAAAAATCAGAATTTGAGGAAAGAGTTGTTAATATCAACCACGTTGCGAAAGTTGTAAAGGGCGGTAGAAGATATCGTTTTACAGCTGTAGTAGTAGTTGGTAATCATAAGGGTCGTGTTGGTGTAGGAAAAGGAACTGCTATTGAAATTCCAGATGCAATTAATAAAGCAGTTGAAGATGCTAAAAAGAATTTAATTAATGTTGCGATTGTAGAAGGAACAATTCCTCATAGAGCTATGGGAGTATATGGTGGTAGCAAAGTTATGTTACGTCCAGCACCAGGTGGTACAGGAGTTGTTGCTGGTGGAGCAGTACGTGCTGTTGTTGAGCTTGCTGGTATTGAAAATATCGTTACTAAGTCTTTAGGCTCACCTACAAGTGTTAATGTAGTTAAAGCAACACTTTCAGGACTTAAAGGTCTTCGTACAATTGAACAAGCTGCAGCATTAAGAGGAAAAACTGCAGAAGAGTTGAGAGGTTAATTATGGCAAAGGCAAAAATGATTAAAATCAAATTAATTAAAAGTGGTGCTAGCCGTTTACCCCAACAAGTTAAAACTTTAAAAGCATTAGGCTTAAGTAAAATTAATCAAGTTGTAGAAAAACCAGACAATGATGCAATTAGAGGAATGATTAAAACTGTTGCTCATTTAGTTGAGGTTGTAGAGTAGGAGGTATTGAAGTGAAATTACATGAATTAAAACCAAACTCTAGTTCTAACAAAGCAAGAAAACGTGTTGGTAGAGGTACTAGTAGTGGACATGGTAAAACTTCTGGTAAAGGTCACAAAGGCCAAAACGCAAGAAGTGGTCCAAAACGCAACCCTATGTTTGAGGGTGGACAAACTCCATTATTTAAAAGACTACCTAAAAGAGGCTTTACTAGCCTAAATAAAATTGATTATGGCTGTGTTAATTTAAGCAGTTTAAATGCTTTTCCTGAAGGATCAGTTGTTGATCTTGCTTCATTAAAAGCTGCAGGTTTAGTTGCTAAGAAACATAGTAGATTAAAGATCTTAGGAGATGGAGCTTTAGAAGTTAAATTAACTGTTAAAGCAGACAAATTTTCTAAAACTGCATTAGATGCAATTACGAAAATTGGTGGAACAGCAGAGGTGATCTAATGGCTAGAGGAGCACGTATTAAGAGCAAGAGCACATTAGCTAATAAAAAGCTATGGATAATGATCTTATTCACGATTTTGTTTTTATTAATCTGGCGTTTAGGATACTTCATCCACTTACCTAGACTAGATAGCGATTTCTTATTTAGAACTCCTGAATCAGATAGTTTATTTGGTTTCTTGGATGTTTACAGTGGAGGTGCTTTATCTAACTACTCAGTGTTAGCTTTAGGTATTTCACCTTACATTACTGCATCAATTGTTGTTCAACTATTACAAATGGATATTGTTCCAAAATTAAAAGAATGGTCAGAAGAAGGACCAGCTGGAAAAGAAAAACTAAATCAATTAACTAAGTATTTAGCTTTATTTTTAGCTTTTGTACAAGGCTTAACAGTAATTGTCAGTCTTTCTATTGGACCTGGTGGAGATGCTGTTTATCATCCAGCAAGCCATAATAATGCTTTTACTTATGTATTTTTAGCATTAGTAATGACTGGAGGAACTTCATTCTGTCTTTGGTTATCTGAAAAGATTACTAAGAGGGGATTAGGTAATGGTTCTTCTATGCTAATCGTAGCAGGTATTCTAGCAAGTTTTCCAAAAATGGTAAAAGATTTAATTGGAGCTTATTTAGTACCAAAGACTGCTTCTGATGGTTCTGGTGGAGTTATAACTACTCCAGTTTCTGGAGGAGATATTGCTACTTTTATTGGAGTAATATTAATATTAATATTAATTATTGTAGGTGTTGTATTTATGGAAGGGGCACAAAGAAAGATCCCGATTCAATATGCGGGTCGTTCAAGTGCAGTATTAAGTGGAAGAAGAGATTCTTCATTACCAATCAAGCTAAACTCAGCTTCGGTAATTCCTGTTATCTTTGCTTCTACATTACTTTCAATTCCAACAACAATTGCAAATTTTATTGGTGCAGGCAATGCGCAAACATGGCTTATTAGAATTTTTAGTTCTACAAAACCAATTGGGTTTGCATTATATATAATTTTAATTTATCTATTTTCATTCTTTTATTCGTTCTTACAAATTAATCCAGATCAAATTGCTGAGAACTTACAAAAACAAAATGCTTATATCCCAGGCGTTCGTCCAGGAGATGAAACAGCATCTTATATTTCTCGTGTATTATTTAAGATCACAATGGTTGGTGCAACTTACTTAACAATAGTTGCGATTATTCCAATTATTTTATCTTGGATCTTTGCTCTTCCAGCTTCAGTTCAAATTGGAGGAACAGGATTAATTATCGTTGTTGGTGTGGCGTTAGAAACTACAAAACAAATTAAGTCAGAAACAGAAGAAAAAGAATATAAAGGACTATTATCGTAATGCGTCTATTAATTATGGGAGCTCCTGGAGCAGGTAAGGGCACTCAAGCTAAATTGATTACTGAAAAGTACAATATTCCTCATATTTCATCTGGCGATATTTTTCGCCAAGAAATTAAGGATAATACTAAAGATGGTCAGTTAGCTAATAAATACATCATTAAGGGTCAATTAGTTCCTGATGATCTTACTATTTCCGTAATAAGTAAAAGACTGCAAAAAGAAGATTGTAATCATGGGTTTTTGCTTGATGGTTTTCCAAGAACTATTAAGCAAGCCCATGCATTAGATCAACTTCTTGCTAAGTTAAACTTAAAGTTAGATTTAGTAATTAATCTAAATGTATCTAAAGATTTAATTATTAAAAGACTTAGTGGTAGAAGAGTATGTCTTAAATGTGGAGCAACATACAACTTAAATACAAACCCACCTAAAAAAGAGGGGATTTGTGATCGCTGTGGAGATACAATCATTTTAAGAGATGATGATAAAGAAGAGACGGTTAAGATGAGATTAGATGTTTATGAAAATCAAACTAAACCATTAATTAAATATTACAGTGATCAAAAGATATTAGTACACGTAGATGGTAATTTAAATTTTCGTGATACTTTTAAAGAAGTAGTTAAATTTATAGGAGATCTTGATGGTAAGCATTAAAAGCAAAAGAGAAATCGAGTTAATGAGAAAAGCAGGAGAAATCAATGCTTTAGCTCATAAGGCGATTGCTGAAGCAATTAAGCCTGGCGTTTCTACATTAGAACTTGATTTGATTGCAGAGAGAGTAATTACTAGTAATGGTGCTACTCCCTCATTTAAAGGCTATCAAGGCTATAAACATACTATTTGTGCTTCAATAAATGAGGTAGTTATTCACGGTATTCCTAATAGGAAGCACATCTTAAAAAAAGGTGATATTATAGCTATTGATATCGGAACTTGTTATAAGGGATATCATGGCGATAGTGCAATGACACATAGTGTAGGAGAAATAAACGAAGATAAAGCCAAGCTTTTAGAAGTTACTGAAAGGTCTTTATATGAAGGATTGAAGTATGCTAAGGCTGGAAATCATTTATCAGATATTTCTCATGCAATTGAAAAATTTGTTAAACAATATGGATATGGTATTGTACAAGAATTTACTGGACATGGAATAGGCCAATCATTACATGAAGAACCTAGTATTCCTAATTATGGCAAAGCTGGTGAAGGAGTTATTCTAAAAGAAGGAATGACGCTTGCTATTGAACCAATGATTAATTTAGGAACAGCTAAAGTTAGAATTTTAAAAGATGGTTGGACTGTAGTTACGATTGATAAAAAACCGAGTGCTCATTTTGAACACACAGTTGTTATTACAAAAGAAGGCTACGAGATACTAACAAAATTGGAGGAAGATGATGTCTAAAAGTGATGTTATTGAACTAGAAGGCACAGTTACCGAGGCATTACCTAACGCTTGTTTTAAAGTGAAATTAGTTAATGGCCACGAAATTGACGCTCACGTTTCTGGTAAAATAAGGATGAATTTCATAACTATTTTACCGGGTGATAAAGTAACTGTTGAGTTGTCGCCATATGACTTAACACGCGGGCGAATTACATATCGAAAAAAATAATATTTAAAGGAGGATTTTTAAATATGAAAGTAAGACCATCGGTAAAACCGATTTGTGATAATTGTAAAGTTGTAAAGCGTAGGGGCGTAGTAATGGTAATTTGTAAAAACCCTAAGCATAAGCAACGACAAGGTTAATTTAAGGAGGATAATTAATGGCAAGAATTGCTGGTGTTGATATACCAAGAGATAAAAGAGTACTTGTTTCACTAACTTATATCTATGGTATTGGAAGAGCAACTTCAAGAGAAATTCTAAAAGCAGCTGAAGTAGATGAAAACAAAAGAGTTAAAGATCTATCAGATGATGAACTAGCTGCAATTAGAAGAGAAGTGCAAACAAGAAAAGTAGAAGGTGATCTTCGTCGTGAAGTAAACCTTAATATAAAAAGATTAATGGAGATTGGCTGCTATCGTGGAATTAGACATCGTCGTGGAATGCCTGTAAGAGGACAAAACACAAGATGTAATGCTCGTACTAGAAAAGGTAAAGCAAAGACAGTAGCTAATAAGAAGAAGTAGGAAGGTAAAATAATATGGCTAAAAGAAGAACTGCAAGAAAAAGAAGAGTCAAGAAGAATATTCCGGAAGGACAAGCTCATATTCATTCAACTTTCAATAACACAATTGTTACGATTACTGACAGTACAGGTAATGTTCAAGCATGGAGCAGTGCTGGTGCTTTAGGATTTAAAGGAAGTAGAAAATCTACTCCATTTGCGGCGCAAATGGCAGCTGAAGCAGCAGCTAAACAAGCTATTGATGTTTGTGGAATGAGAAAAGTAGACGTAACAGTTAAAGGACCTGGGCCTGGAAGAGAGGCAGCGATTAGGTCATTACAAGTTGCAGGTTTAGAACTTACTTCAATTAATGATGTAACTCCTATTCCTCATAATGGGTGTAGACCACCTAAACAACCAAGAGGTTAATGCAATAATTTTAAATTTTAATCAAGGAGGTATAAATTATGCGTAAATTTGAGTTTATTACCCCTCAAATCGAAATTAATGAAGTAAATGATAGATACGGCATGTTTACAATTACTCCATTAGAAAGAGGTTACGGGCTAACGATTGGTAATGCTTTGAGAAGAGTACTGATTTCTTCAATGCCGGGTGTTGCAATAGTTGCAATGCAAATCGAAGGAGTTCAAAATGAGTTCCAAGCTATTCCAGGAGTTAAAGAAGATGTAACAGAGATCGTTTTAAATTTAAAAAACATCAAATTAACAATTGATGAAGAAAAATTATTTCAAGTTAGCGATAATGTAGAGATTGATGTAGAAGACTTATATAAGTTAACTATTAGTAGAGATAAAAAAGGAGTTATTACTGCTGGCGATTTAGTTCATGATGAAAGATTAAAGATTGTTAATCCAGAACAAGTAGTGGCAACTTTAACTAAAGATGTCAAATTTGATGCTACATTTTTTGCTAGAAGAGGAATAGGCTATGTTTCAGCTGAAGAAAATACAATTTTCTGTCAAGATAAAGACGAACATATCTATCAAGAAAGGATTGCAATTGATTCTATCTATACACCTGTAAATAAGGTTAGATATGATGTAGAGTGTAAGTTTATCATAATTAGGATCTTTATTAACTCTTGTTTTCTCTACATTATATCTAACCTTATTTACAGGTGTAT
>DUNF01000044.1 GCA_012839485.1 Acholeplasmataceae bacterium | reverse complement strand
AAATAGTCAGCAAGCCATAACCATTTTTCACGATATTGACTATACATAAATTCATGCATATGCAAATTATCATAATTGCCCCAACTATCAATAGTTTCTAAAGTAACTGGTCCAATTCCTTTAGTCAATAGAAAATCATTAAAATCAACTAGAAAATCATTAATCATTCTTTCTCTTGTTTGATAAACATTATTTCCACCATTATATACTAATTTATAATCATATGGTACGATTGGATCATAGTATAAAACAACAACAGTTGTTCCATCACCCTTAATCTTTTGCATATCTTGATTTTTCAAAGCATAATCCGCATATTCATTTTCATAATATTGGACATAAGCATCTGTTGTTCCGGTTTTTTCGTCAGTATCATCTAAGACATATTCACCATCAACTAAAATCCAATGTTCCACTTTATAAGGAGTATTAGGTAAAGGTCTATACTTAGCATAAAAAACAGTATCAACATTAATCGGTAAAGTAAAATCAGCTATAGTGCTAAAATCACTATCACTATACCATTCTAAAAAAGCATAACCTTGCTTTTCTGGATATGTTAGAGGTTTTAAAACTCTATTTCCTTTAAATATTGTTTGACTTGGTATTTCTGTACCACCAAACGTTTCAAACTCAACTAAGGCTTTATTATCTTCTTCCCACTTAGCAACTAAGGTAAAGTCATTAGTAACTTCTAAAGTAAAATCATATTCCAGTTCACCTAAATACCAAGCTACAAATTTATAACCTTCTTTTTGAGGATTTCTTGGCTTGCGAACTTTTGAATTGCGCAATACCTTAATAGGCTCTACTTCTGATCCACCATTGGAATCAAACGTAACTGTAAATTGTAATTGAACTTTTTCCCATCTTGCAACTAATGTAATATCTTCATTAATAGCAGTATTAAAATCAAACTTTTGCTCTCCCAAATACCAACCTAAAAAAACTGAACCCGATTTTACTAAGTTTATGTCAGGTAAACTAACCTTTCCACCTTTTTCAATCACAACCGGTTCAACTGAAGCAACATCACTAGCATCAAATCTAACAGTAACAGTTTCTGTTTTTGGAAAAACCGTAACTTTAACTTCGTATTTATTTTTACCTATAACTGCATAAATAGAAGTTTTTCCTTCTTTTAAAGCTGTAACCTTTCCTTCAGAAATATTTAATATTGTTTGATCATCTATATCCCACTTAACAATTGTGTCTACTGGATCAACAGTATAATCAATTGTTAGGGTTTCTCCAACTTCCAAACTTACTGCAGTTTGTTTTATTGTAATAATAGGATCATCTTTACAAGCAGTTAAAACCAACCCAATAATAAAAGCAGAAATAATCACAAATAATTTTTTAAATAATTTCATATTTACTCCTTTATTTATCATAAAAAGCTATTAGCTTGATATCTTTATTTATAGTTATAGTTTGATCTAAATAAACTTTAATTAACTTTTCTCCTTCATAATAACCCCAATATTGGAATACATATCCATCTTTAGAAGCAACTTCAGAAACTTGATATTCTAACACTCCATCTTT
>DUNF01000043.1 GCA_012839485.1 Acholeplasmataceae bacterium | reverse complement strand
ATTATTGCAACAACTCCTGCCATATCTTACCTACTTTTTAGAATCCTTTAATTTTTTTAATTCTTCTTGATCAAGTTGGTCTTTAATTAAGTCTTTTAAACTACTTGAAATTGTCTCTTGAGGTAACTTAATTTCTTCTTTCTTTTCTCCCTTGCCACGAGGAGCTCTCTTTGGCTTTTCAAAAGCTTTAGGAGCTTTGGCAAGTCTTTGATCCTTATAAACAACAAATCTAGTTTCTTCAGGATCAAAACGTCCAACAACAACTTCTAAGTCCATTCCATCTTTAATATCAGTTACTTTCATTGAATGAACACTATTAGCTGGCATATAACCAATTAAGTTTTCATATTCTACTTTGAAGCCATCTTTTAATTTAGCAACTACTTTTACTGTAATTTCTTGATTAGCTTCTAACTTCAATTTCTCCCAAGGATTTTCAAATAATTGTTTGCGTGAGAAAATAACTCTCTTTCTTGCAGGTTCAAGTTCAATAATTTTAACTTTCAATTTTTGACCTACATTAGTATAGTCTTTAATAAAGACATTCTTTTCCCAAGCAAATTCACTTCTAGGTAAGAAGCCTGTAGCTCCTTCGTTAAGTTTTAAAACAACACCAGAGTTATTAATTTCAAGAACTTCTAGTTCTGCCTCATCACCTAACTTCTTATCCTTAGCATAATCTCCATAATGATCTGGAAGTAAGGCTTTACGTGAAATCGAAATATGGTATTCATTACCCTTTTGTTCTTTTCCAAAAACTTTAAATTCTACTTTAGAACCTACTTTAACTGCATTCTTTAAGTTACGAATGCGGTCATGGCTCCATTCAGAAACATGAAGTAAAGCATCTACTCCTTCAACAATCTCAATAAACGCTCCATATGTTTCTACATTCTTAACAACACCTTTATAAGTTTTACCAACTTCAATACCAGCAACTTTCTCTTCTAGTTCTTTACGGTATTTAATAGCAAGTGCTGCCTTATTAGAAACGATTAATCTTAATCTTGGTTTATCAACTCTAATAATAGCAACTTCTAAAGTTTGATCAAGTAATGCTTTCTTTTCTTCATCGTTAGCATTAATTTGTAATGATGGTAAAAAGAAATTTAGTCCATTATATTTTAATAATAAATCAGCTTTACCTTCTTCTCTACCTTTTGCAAGGAAACGAGAAACTTTAGCTTCATAAATTTTATCTTTGTTTTCTTCGTAATCTTTTTCGATTGTTTCAATTTCTTTATAAAGTTTTAATAGTTTTGTTGAGAAAAGCAGAATTGGTTCTTCAGCTTTCTTAGCTCTACCAATCTTTTTAACAATCAGTTCAAGTAAATCCCCAACAACCAACAAATCAAGTAAACCTTCATCTTCTTTAATATCTTCAAAATCATGGCGATATAAATAACCTTTTTCGCTCTTTACATCATTCATCGCTTCAATCTTTTCAGCTGCATCTAAAACTAGTTTACCATCTTTTACTAATTTTCCATCTTTTTTAATCTTAAGCATATCATCATCACCTATACCTAAAACAAGAGCTCTTTCTTTTCTCCTGTCTGCTGGGTTAGATTCAATGCTTAAAACAATTCCATAGATGTGTTCTAAGTCTTTGAATTTACTTTCTCTTAAATTGTCCTTTTGATCACCAGAAGTTGCTTTTTCTTCTTTAGCTTTCTTTTCTTCCTTTACAACTTCTTTTGTAGAATTGTCTTCTTCAAGCTCTACAACACTTGCTTCTGCTTTAGCTTCTTCTAAAGCTTTAGTTTCTGCCTTCTTTTCCATCCTGTAACCTCTTTCCAAAACTAACTTCGTGATTTCCTCAATCACCTCTTCAATACTTAAATTTGTAGTGTCTATTAATATAGCATCTTCAGCCTTTCTTAAAGGACTAATTAATCTTGTTGAATCTTTATGATCTCTTAATTTAATCTCTTCAATCGTTTCTTCTAAACTTGATACTTCTTGTCCCTTTGAAATTCTCTCATCTCTTCTTCTTCTTGCACGCTCTTCAATCGTTGCATCCAAATAAACTT
>DUNF01000042.1 GCA_012839485.1 Acholeplasmataceae bacterium | reverse complement strand
TTATTTTTTTAACTAAAGGCTTTAGGCGAAAACGTCTTTGTGGGGTCAGTTTTTAAGAGTGAAGATATTATTGGGAAGATTGTTGTAGAAGAAGGTGTACAAGTGACATCTTTCCATTTAAGCGAAATGCAACAACAATCTTCCCAATAATATCTTCACTCTTAAAAACTGACCCCACAAAGACGTTTTCGCCTTTTTTTGTCATTCCGTCAATCGAATAATTTATTTTTTTAACTAAAGGCTTTAAAGTTACATCATCAGTAATTTGACTATCTTCAGTTAATAACTCTCCATTAATTTCCCACCCCATAATTAAATAGCCAGGATCTTTTTCAACACCATTCAATAAATCTGATTCATATAAAGCAGCTACATCAGTAAAATCATAATCAATCGAATTTCCTTCTGAATCTTCAAAAGTAATTACTAATTTTTGATAAATAGGATGAGCATAAACGTTGTACTCTTCTGTAATATAGTTCCAAGAAACAAATTTATATCCACTTACATGTGGTGCTTCATAATTTGGAATCGCATCACCAAAATTGTATGGAATAGATGCTAATACATTACCATCTTTATCATAATAAATAACAGTATTATGCTCAGGAGCTAAAATACTAAAATTAAAATTGATTGATAAAGCTTCAAATCCGCTTCCTAAAGCTCCCCTTGCTCTAACAGTATAAGAGCCAATAGCACTCGGAATCTCACCTAAAAGAATATTGTTACTATCAAAATAAGATATCGTAAGCGCAGCATCAGGATTAGCTAAGATATATAATTCTTCATAGCCTTTAATTGGATGCCCATTATACACATAATTTTCTTGTGTTTCTAAATAAAAATCATTCAATAAATTAGGATCAAAAGCTGTATCCGATAAAGGAGATGGCAAATAAGCCTCATCATTAATTACGTGTTTGTTTGATGGCGCAGCTAGAAAATAGTCGTAATCTACATAATCAGGATCTAAATGTGAACCTGTAGGATCGCCAAAAGTAACATCAGTAAAATACCACTTATCAATCATAAACGCATGACTCCAAGCATGATTTTCCCAACCACCAGACCCATATGCTTGTCCTATTGTAGTTATCACTGGTATATTGCAATAATTTGCTAACATTTGAAAAGCTTCAGCGTAAGCCTCGCAAACAGGCTCATATAAAGAACCATCTTTTCCAAAATCTGATTTAATTAAAGCTCCACTAGGGTTATGAGCAAAAGCGCTAGAAAAATCTGTATCGTATTCATTGTTTTGAATTAACCATGTATATAGATATCTTAATTTTTGATATTCGTTTTGTAATTGATCTGCTTCTTGTTTTAAATATGCCCTTCGAGCTAAAATATGAGTTAAATCTTCATTTAAAAGCGCCTGATTGAATGTTGCGCCAGACATATACCCATCCTCAATACCTGGTGTAACTGTTAGTGTAGCACTAATAACAGTACCACTTACAGAAATATTAACAGCATTATTAAACCAAAAATATTCAGGGTGGTCAAAATTAAATGCTCTCCAAGCTTTCCCGGAAGAATCAGCCATAGCTTGTGCTTTATCGCCCGATAATCCCTCAAAAACAGCTTCAAAAGGATAACCGCCCATCATCATTGGAACAAAACTCGCATATACTTCTTTGCCATTATCATCTAAAGTATTGTAATAGAATTTGTTTCCCGTTTCTTGACTATTATGCAAAACATTAACTTTTTGATTAAAATTCATACTTGCATAATCATTATAAAACTCTTCAAACGATTTTGCTTCTACTTTGTAATTAAAAAATAATACACCAAAAACAGCTAGCAAAAATACAAATAATACTTTTCTTTTCATTTTTACTCCCATTCTATTGTTCCCGGAGGTTTTGAAGAAATATCGTAGATTACTCTACTACACTTTGTTTCCAAAACAATTCTCTCGCCAATTTTAGATAATATTTCATAAGGTATAGGATAAGCTTGAGCTGTTTGAGCATCTTTACTTATTACTGCTCTTAAAGCAATAACATAATTATAGTTCCTCTTACCATCAAAAATCCCCGTTGATTTAGTATCTAAAACAACAGTAAAATATTGCCAAATAATTTGGTCTAATTTTGCTTTTTTTAATTCTTCCCTAAAAATAGCATCACTTATCTTAGCCATTTGAAGTTTTTCACTAGTAATTTCACCCATAACCCTCACTCCTAAACCAGGACCAGGAAAAGGTTGTCTTAATAATAGCTCATCATCTAAACCCATTATTTTACCTAATGCTCTAACTTCATCTTTATATAATTCTTTAATTGGCTCTACTAACTTAAAACCTAATTCGCTAGGTAATCCCCCAACATTATGGTGCGATTTAACTAATTGTTCTCCTTTTTTAGATTCAATAACATCAGTATAAATCGTTCCTTGAGCTAAATATTCATATTCCTTACCCAAACTTTTGGCTTTTTCTTTAAAGCAATCAATAAATATTTTTCCAATAATTTTTCGTTTTTCTTCTGGATCATTAACTCCCTTTAAATTATCTAAAAATGTTTTAGATGCATCTAAGTATTCTACTTCGATTCCATATTTTTCAAATCTCTCTAAAACTTGTTTTTCTTCACTTAAACGAAGTAATCCATTATTTATAAACAAACAAGTTAGTTGGCCTTTAATTGCAAGGTGTAAAATCTTTGCCACAACAGTAGAATCAACGCCGCCTGAAATTCCTAAAAGCACTTTTTTACTTCCAACTTCTGTTCTTATTTCTTTAATTTGTTTTTCTAAATATTGATGTAAACTAAGATTTGGATTTGATTTCATAAAACACCTCATCATTTATTATAGCACAATTAACTATAGAAATAAATAAAAAAGAGTTAACATAAATTTGAAAATGTTAACTCTTGAAATCTTTATTCTTTAGATTCTTTTTTTTTCTCTTCAGGCTTAGGCTCCTCTTTTACAACTTCTGCTTCTGCTTCAATTATATTTTCTTCTGAAGCGACAGCTTGAGCTATTTCTTCTTGTTTTCCTTTAGTTGGCTTTTTAAAAATATGAACAATTAAATAAACTGATACGCCAATAACTACAATTGCAATTAAGCCTATTGGAGATCCTACTACTCTTAAGAACCCACCAACTTTTGGAATTTTTCCCGAATAAATACCTACAAATTTATCTTTTGTAATACGCCAATAATCCATTGGTTTTTCAGGATCAGCTGGACGTGTGCGGAAACATGCATCTCCTCTTTCGTTTACAGTCCATTCAGCAAAATAGTGAACTACCACATTATTATTAGGGTCTACAAAGGCAACAATATCGCCTTCTTTTAAATCATCAAAATCATAGGCAGTAATGAATACAAAATCATTTGGAACTAACTCTGGCTCCATACTCTCTGTTAGAATTACATAGCCTTTGAATCCCATGTATCTTGCAGTTAAATTAGGTGAAACTAAGTTAAATACAAAATAAAAAATTAAATAAGCTAATACTATTAGCGAAGCAACATAACCAATCCATCCAAAAACAGCTTTAACTTTTTCTTTTTTGGTTTTTTCTTCAGTTGCCATTACTTCTTCTTTTTTTGTTTCCATAATTAACCTCACTTACTCGTATATTATTACACAATTAATTTATTTTGTCAATGAAAAGTATTTTATTATTAATATTTAAATAAAATGCTTATATTAAAGCTTCGATAACGCATGAACTATTAAAACCATGCTCCAAGTATCCAATTTACAGTACTCTTCTAGATTTTTTCTTACTTCTTCCAAATCTTCTTCGTCAAGTTTTGGAAAAGAATAATAAGCCTCTTGCGCCATCATTCCGTGTTGAATTTCTAAATCTTGATAAGATAATTCTGGTGCAAATATAGGTAATACTTTTTTGATGCTAAAACTACCTTTTAAGTCATTATCATAAAAAAATGTTATTTGCCTACCATTAACCGACCTTAAAAAAACATCCAATAAATCTACTATGTGGTCTTTTATTTTTAATAATTGTTCACTATACTGAGGGTAAAACTCCGCTAATTCTTCAATTCTACTTGTCTCAAAACTAGCATTATAAACTAAAACTGTTCCGCCTTTTGTAAGATCAATATTTTCAACTAGTGCTTTTGCACATTCTTCCCTATGATCTACAAAATCAGGAGCTAAAAACGAATAATGGCAATCATTAATATCTTTTAATGCATTTTTAGATTTTTCTATATGCAAAGAAAATTGAAATAAAGATTGATTATATGGAGATTCACCTTGAAAACGTGGAAGTGGTGAGTGAAGGCTTTCAAAATCTAAATGATATATAGGGTAAACTAATTTATCTAACCAGGCTCTTATTTCTTCATAATTAATATATTGCTCACCAGAAACAAAAACCATTTTTTGAATTTTATTGACTGGGGTTAACTCGCTATCATCATACATGTCCATTGTTGTTTTACCATCTAAAATATCAGCAAATTTTTTACTTGCAGTTCTATAAAAATATAAAGCCGATCCGGGAATTTTTAATAGTTCATCAAAACAAACTGGGCAAAAAAGACAAGCGGTATTTTCCTGTTTTCTTTTACATTTTGCCCCTATTTCTGGTTTGATAAAGAAATCATTTTGAATAGTTATTTGAATATTTTCAATATCTTTTTCAATTAAAGATACAAACTCTTGATAGAATTGGCTCATATCTAATAAAACAACTATTTCTCCACCATCGCAACTCGGATAAGGATTTTCTTCTGTTGCGTTATTTAAATCTAAAATATACTCATGATTCAAAAGAGCCATATAAAATGTTATTTTCTTTCCGTGAGGATTGTTTTTTATAGTTAAAAAATAAGTATATAATCCGTCATAAATATATCTTCCTATTTGCTCATGTTCTGGATTGAAAACTTGTGTATTAAGAAATTTAATATATCCTTTTTTTGCATTCTCGCTATCCATTTCATTTATATCTAATAATCTCAACATACTTCTCTTTTTCTCAAAATATTTATCCTTCTTTACAAAATCACTAGATGACTTTGCTTTTGCCTCTAAAATAATAATTTCATCTTTTGTTTCTTGATAACCATCTACTTTTGTATAAAAAATATTGCCTTGTTGATCAATATATTCAAGTTTCTTTTGCTGGTCTAAACTTCCAGATACAAATTTTGTTTTTAATAGTGTGCTAGCATATTGGATTAGTATTGTTTCCGTTTCTTGGAACTGCTCTTGGCGCCATTCTTCTATTGGTTGTTCCAATTTATCCTCAAAACTATCTTTGTCAATCATTAAATCTAAATAGTCCTTTAATTCGGAAAACTCTACATTAGAAAAAGTCACTTTGTTTTTCTCGCTATATAACTTATTAAAACCATAATACGACTTGCAACGAATAAGTTCTTTAAATAGCGTCTTACTTATCTTCATCTTCTCACCTCTTTAATGTATTATATCACAAAAAAAGGGCAAACGCCCTTTTTAATATATTTTATCTTTCGTTTTTTTAATGATTAAATGCAAGATAAAATCAATTACAAAAACAAAAATAATTAAAATAATTGTCCAAGCAAAAACTCCTTTAGTTTCTAAATAAGTATTTTGAATGGCAATTTGATAACCTATCGTTCCTTTAGTTTGAGCAATCATTTGCGCCGTTACAATAACTTTCAATCCCAAACCAAAAGATTGAAGTAACGATACTAAAATTCTTGGCTTAGAAAGCGGAAAATAGATATCTTTTATAACTAAATAATTTAAATTACTTACAGTTTTCACATCATCAAGCAAATCTTTATCAATAGCATTTATACTACTATAAATACCTTCATAAAGAATTGGAAAGATTACCAAGAAAGTAATAACATAAGGAGTAAATCTTTGACCTACCATTAATAAAAACAAGATGATAACTGCTACAACTGGAATACTTTTAAGTAATGTAACTATCGGGCTAAAGAAGTGTTTAAATCTTTCAAATCTTAAAGCAAGAAGCGAAAAAACTAAAGCTAAAATTAAAGTCAAAATAGTTACAATTAAGATATCTAAAAAGGTTCTTAATATAATTAAATATGTTTCTCCTCTAGCAAATAGTTCACCTATTGTTTTAAAAACTAAACTTATTTTTGGTAAAACAATCTCACTATCTACAATAATACTACCAATAAACCAAACAAAGATTATAAACAATATCCCCAAAGAATAATATAAATACTTTTTATCAATTTTATTCATGTGGAGTATAGAAAGCTTGATCTGGTAATTTACCACCTACTAAAGCAGCATCTTCAACTAAAAGCAAATTAAAGAACTTTTCGATATCTTCTTTAATATCTATAGCTTTTTTAAATTCAATATTGCTTAGTGGAATTGAACTAGCGATTAGACCTTCTTTCATGCTTTCTAAATATTCATCTTTTTGGTAAATGAAATTGGCATATCCTTGAGGATCTTTATTTAAATTTGTAATATTGTTTTCTACAGCAGTAATAAAACTTGCTATTTTCCTTGTGTTTTTACTTTCGCTATTCACAAAAATAGCAGCCTGAGGAACTAAGTCTAACTCTGTTGTTTCGTGTAAAACATCAGCAATTGATAAATACTTTAAATTAGATACCTTTTTTCTTAAATTAGATAATACTGGTTCTGATGTTAGAAGATATTGATAATCTCCGTTTAAGAAAAAAGCAACTCCATCATTTATTGCATTATAATAAGTTATATTTGGATTTACATTTTCACTTGCAAGTGCACTTCTTAAGGTGATTCCTGGAATATTAGTTTCTCCAAAAGCAGCTAAAGTTTTACCATTTAAATCAGCTAATGATGTTAAAGGTTCATCAATACTTACAATATAAGTATTTAAAAAACCAATAACAGAATCTAACTTATAACTAGAATTCCCCGAATTATATAGTTTTGCTCCTAAATTAATTGGCGCAATGATAATATCTGCTTCTTTTGAAGTAAAAGCAGTTACTAATAAATTAGGTCCAGTAACATTATTATATTCAATATCTTCGGTTAAAGTACCAGCAACACTAATTAGAGGAATACCATTTGGAAGAGTTACTTTTAATTTAGCATCTTCGCTACATCCTGTTAGAAAAACAAAACTAAACAAAAGTAAGAAAAAATTAATAATTCTTTTCATTATTTCTTTTCCCCAAATACTTCTTTTTTAGAATATGTTGTGTGTAATAATTTGTGAGCTAATTCTCCACCAGGTTTTCCTAAATGAGTTTGGTATAAAGAAACTACATTAGAATTTTCGTGGCTTCTTCTAATTTTATTTTCAGAGTCAATTGTATATAAAGCTTGTGCTCTTAATTTGCAAACATCAATAGTTTCTAAATCTCTTGCCTTAACAATTGGTTGACCTCCACCATTAATACAACCGCCTTCGCAACCCATAAACTCTACAAAAATATACTTATTAGGATTTTCTTTAATTCTTCTAAACATTTCTGGGAAGTTTGCGGCTCCATGAACTACTGCTACTTTGAAAGTTTGATTATCAATTACTAAATCTGCTTCTTTAATAGCAACCGATCCTCTAACTTGAGTAAAATCAATTGTGTGTTTATCTTCTTTTTCTAAGAAAGCTTTAACTGTTCTTAATGCGGCTTCCATAACTCCACCAGTTGTACCAAAAATAGCTCCTGCTCCTGTATATGTGGCAAGTGGAGATTCTGGTTTATAATCTTGTAAGTTATTAAAGTTAATACCAAATCTTCTAATTAAACGTGCAAATTCACGAGTTGTTAGAACTGCGTCAACATCTTTAACACCTTTATCTTTCATTTGTTCACGATCTGCTTCATCTTTTTTAGCAATACAAGGCATAAATGAAACAACTTTAATTCTTTCTTTTGGCACATTAATAATATCTGCATAAATATGTTTAATTAAAGCTCCTTGAATTTGTTGCGGAGATTTTGCAGTTGAAAGATGAGGTAAGTATTCTGGATAATATCTTTCAATATAACGAATCCATCCAGGAGAACAAGATGTAAATAAAGGTAAATGAGCTTCTTTTCCTTGAAGATGGTCTTGAATTCTGCCAATTAGCTCTGTACCTTCTTCCAGAATTGTAACATCAGCTGCAAAGTTAACATCTGTTATTTCATCAAACCCCATTTTCTTTAATGCGCGATAAATCTTACCTTCAACATTAGTTCCGATAGGATTACCAAACTCTTCACCTAAAGCCGCTCTTACTGCAGGTGCAACTTGAGCAATTACATAATAATTATCATTATTCAAATAATCAATTACGATATCTTCATCACTAGTTCCTGATAAAGCACCAACTGGACATGCTTGAATACATTTCCCACAATATAAACAACCAGCATCATCAATAAAATCATTGTTTGCAGGTGCTACATAAGTATCAAAACCTCTTCTATTAAAATCTAAAATTCCTAAACCTGTGTAATGATTACAAGCAGATACACATCTACCACATAAAATACATTTAGAAGTGTCAATAGTTAACGAATTGGAAATATTACGATAACTAGTTTTTTTAGAAAAAGTTGGATCTTCTCCCATTGTATTAGGAACATTATATCTTCTTAATAATTCCAATAACTCACAATTTTCTTCTCTGTGACATACCCAACATTCAAAATGATGGTTTGCAGCAAGAAGTTTTAAGTTATTTTTAACAGCATCATTTACTCTTTTAGTATTAGTATGAACTTTCATTCCTTCCCATACTTGAACAGTACATGAATTCTTTAACGTATTTAAACCCTCAATCTCAACAACACAAAGTCTACAAGCTGAAGTTTCACTAATATCTTTTAAGAAACATAAACGAGGGATATAAATATCAGCATCATTAGCAGCATCTAGTACTGTATAAGTACTAGGTACTGTCATTTCTTGGTTATTAATCCATATTTTTACATTACTCATATCTCTTCACCTCTATAAACTCACAATTGCATTAACTGGACAAGCAGGTTTGCATGTTCCACAATTAACACAAAGTTCAAGATCAATATAGTGCTTTTTCTTAACGTCACCAGAAATAGCATTTACTGGACAATTACGTAAGCATTTACCACAACCAATACATTCATCAGTAATTAATAACTTAGTAATATTCTTACAAACGCCAGCTGGACATCTTTTATTAACTACGTGTTCTAAATATTCATCATAGAATTTATCTAATGTTGATAAAACTGGGTTAGGAGCTGATTGACCTAAAGCACATAAAGAAGTATCTTTAATCATTAAAGCAAGTTTTCTTAAATCATCTAAATCTTTCATTGTTGCTTTACCATCAGTAATCTTATTTAAAATCTCCAACATTCTTAAATTACCATCACGGCAAGGAGTACATTTCCCACAAGACTCTTCAACAGTAAACTCTAAATAAAACTTAGCAATGTCTACCATACAATTGTCTTGATCCATAACAATCATACCACCACTACCCATCATTGATCCTTTTCTAACTAAGTTATCATAATCAATTGGTGTATCTAAATCATCTTTTGTTAGGATTCCGCCTGATGGTCCTCCTGTTTGAACAGCTTTAAATGCTTTTCCTTTAGTTAAACCTCCACCAACATCATAAATAACTTCTCTTAAAGTAGTTCCCATTGGAACTTCAAGTAATCCCGTATTCTTAATCTTTCCACCTAAAGCAAATACTTTTGTACCTGCAGCTTTTTCTGTACCGATTGCTTTAAACCAATCAGCACCTTTAAGAATAATTTGGGCTACGTTAGCAAAAGTTTCTACGTTATTAATTACTGTAGGTCTTCCCCACAAACCTTGCGATGCTGGATAAGGTGGTTTATTACGAGGCATACCACGCTCTCCTTCAATTGAAGCAATTAAAGCAGTCTCTTCCCCACAAACAAAAGCTCCCGCTCCCAATCTAATTTCTAAATCAAAGTCGAAATTGCTTACTAAAACACCTTTACCTAAAAGACCATATTCATAAGCTTTATCAATAGCATATTGTAATCTTTCTACTGCTAAAGGATATTCCGCTCTAATATAGACATAACCTTGAGTTGCACTAATCGCATACCCACAAATAATCATTGCTTCAATTACTGCATGAGGATCTCCCTCTAAAACAGCACGGTCCATAAATGCACCCGGGTCTCCCTCATCAGCATTACAAATTACAAAACTTTGTCCGCCTTTGTTAGCAGCAGTAAATTTCCACTTTAAACCAGTAGGGAAACCTCCACCACCGCGACCACGTAAACCAGATTTAGTAACTACATCAACAACTTCTTCTGGAGTCATTTCAAAAAGAACTTTCTCTAAAGCCTTGTATCCATCTAAACCAATATATTGATCAATTTCTAAAGGATTAATAATACCACAGTTCTTTAAAGCAATACGATATTGATAATTAGGAACATCAATTACTTTACCTTCTTCGTCAGTAACTTTCTTAAAATTCTCAATTAGATATCTATTTAAGACTTCT
>DUNF01000041.1 GCA_012839485.1 Acholeplasmataceae bacterium | reverse complement strand
TAAAAGAATATTTAAAAGAGTATATAATTGTAGATGCAATGGATATTTTAGTTTTAAAAACAATTGAAAAACTAGGATATCAATATAAGAAATGAACACATTAGATAAACTAATGTGTTTTTATATATGAAAGCATATTCATATGTATTGACATTCATATAAGAAAATAATATAATAATCTAAAGGAGATTAATATGAGTGTAGATAAAATTAAAAATAAAATTATAACTCTAGATGAGCAAGAAAAAATAACTTTGTTATTTAGGACTATGGGAGATTCAACTCGTTTTACTATTATTGTAGCCTTATTTGAATCTGAATTGTCGGTTACTGAACTTACAAAAGTTACAGGAATGAATCAATCAGCTGTAAGTCATCAATTGCGTGTTTTAAAAGAACAAGATATTGTTCGCTTTAAAAGACAAGGGAAAAAGAGAATTTATTATCTAGCAGATCATCACATTAAGACACTTTATGAATTTGCCTTAATGCACGTAAGAGAGGAAAAACATGAGGGTTAAAGAAATTGAAATAAAAGATTATAATTGTCTAGTATGTAATGATGAAATAAATTTAATTCTTCAAAATAATAAAATTAGTTCTAAGAAAATCTCGGGAAATAAAATTTTGTTTTCTTCTGAAGATGATGGCAAACTTAAAAAGGCTGATATTGAAATTCAAAAAGTCTTACAAAAACATGGCCATAGTTTTAAAACAGATGAATATGTTTCATACAGTTTTAATTTGCGCAATGTAACTTGTCCTAGTTGTTCAAGAAAAATCAAAAGAGATCTTTTAAAAGATGATAATATTATTGAAAGTGAAATTTTAATTGAAACACAGACTTTAAAATTAAAGTTAAAAGAAAAGGAAAATGAAAAACAACTTGTAAGAAGAGTAAATAATATTATTAAAAATTATATTATTAATGGTTCAATTGTTTTAGAAAAAAAGAGAAATTTTGTTAAGGATAATTGGCTACTTATAAGTAGAATTTTGGTAGCTACAATTTTACTTCTTATTGGAGCATTCGTTTTTAAAGATCAGACTTATAAACTAGTTACTTTTATTTTAAGTTACTTAATTATTAGCTATGATATTATATATCGAGCATTTAAAGCTTTATTTACTAAATTTTCTTTAAATGAACATTTTTTAATGATGGTTGCATCAATTGGGTCTTTTATCATTAACGAGTCAACAGATAGTGTTTTAGTTATGTTGCTTTATCAAGTTGGTGAATTATTAAAAGATTTATCAGTTAGTCGCTCTACAAAGTCAATTCAAGAATTACTTGCATTTACTGAAAAAGAGGTTAATGTTATTGTAAATGATGAAGTTGTGAGAATGGATATTGGTGATGTAAAGATTGATAGTATTGTTTTGGTAAAAACAGGCGAGAAAGTACTTCTAGATGGTATTATAGTAGATGGTGAAGGATACTTAAATACGAAAATGATTACAGGAGAATCAAAACAGCTTCAGGCTATTAAAGGCGAAGAAGTTGTTAGTGGTTATATTTTAGAAAGTGGAACTTTGAAAATTAAAACAACAAGTGATGCATCTAATTCAAAGATTAATCAAATTATTAATTTCTTAGAAGAAGCAAAAGAAAACAAAAGCGAAACAGAACTTAGAGTAAGTAAAATGGCAAAATACTATACACCAATTATTTTGCTTTTAGCAATCCTAATTTTTATTATACCTGTAAGCATTTTAGGATTTACAACTACTAGTTTGGAAACTTGGGGCTACCGAGCTTTAATTTTCTTAGTTGTTTCTTGTCCTTGCTCGATTGTAATTTCTGTTCCTCTTGCTTATTTCTTAAGTATTGGAGCTGCTAGTAGAAAAGGTATTTTAATTAAAAGTGGCAACAGTTTAGATGTTTTAGAAAATATTAACACTGTTTATTTAGATAAAACAGGTACAATGACTCATGGAGTTTTACGTATTTCTAAAGTTTATGCTATTGATTATACTGAAGATGAGTTTTTAGAATTGGTTACTTTAAGTGAAATAAAATCCCATCACCCGATTGCTAAGTCAATTGTAAGTGAATATAGGGGCAAACTAGATTTTCAAAGAGTTAAAATGTTTGAAGAAATAAAGGGACAAGGAATTAAAACAATAGTAGATGATAAGAGTATAATTATTGGAAGTGCTAGTTTTCTTAAAGAAAACGGAATAAAATTAGAAGAAGTAGAAACTATTGGCTCTATTATCTATGTAAGCATTAATAATAAATATTCTGGTTATATTGTCATTCAAGACGAATTAAGAAAAGACGCAAAGCATTTAATTAGTTTTCTTAAAAAGAAAAAAATTAAGACTCATTTATTAACTGGTGATAATGAAACAGAAGCTAAAAGGATTACGGAAAATTTAGGAATTGATGAGTATAATCACTCATTATTACCTTTAGAAAAAACGGAAATTATTAAACAAGACCCTAGTAAAACACTATTTTTAGGAGAAGGAATAAATGATGCTCCTAGTTTAGAGATAAGTGATTTAGGGGTTAGTTTGGGCGGGTCTGCTAGTGATCTTGCCATAGAGTCAGCAGATGTAGTTATTGTAGATGATAATTTAAGTAGTATTGAATCACTATTTAAACTTGCGAAGAAAAACAAAAGAATAGTTAATCAAAACTTAATTATATCTTTAGGTAGTAAAATTGTGTTATTAACTATTAGTGCATTAGGTTTAACTAATATGTGGATAGCGATTGTAGCCCATTTAGGCATTACCTTATTGTGTATTTTAAATGCCACGAGGATGTTAAGTCGTAGACCATTCTTATAAAAACTTTTTTTAAAAAATGTTTTGCTGCTTTGAAAAACAAAAAAAATATGATATAATATATAAAAAGGAGGGGAAAGATGATTAAAAAAATATTTGTAGTTTATGATGAGGAAGATCAAGAACATGTTGATAAGATTAAAAACTACGCTTCTGGTACAGGAAAAAAATATGAACTTATTGATTGTCTTGCTTTGAAAGAAAAACTTGGTAAAGTAGATGATGAAGAACTTAAAAAAGAATTTTATCAAAAAATGGATGAAGCAGAAATCGCAGTTATTATTATGAGTCAAGCAATTAGGTCAATGCGTAAGTATATTAGCTGGCAAGTGACTTATCTTGCAAATGAAAAAAAGCCACTAGTATGTGTTAACACTAATGGCATTAGATCAGTTGATTCTACATTCTTACCTGCTAAATTAAAGCGTGGTGCATTATCGTTACATATCCCTCTAAACAAAGAAACTTTCAATATGGCTATTGATAATTGGCCAAGATTTCATGAAAAGTTTGTAGCTGAAGGTAAAAACGGAATGTTTAAATTCCCAGAAAGTATATACAAACAAATGAAGGGAGAAAAAAAGGACTAATTACAGTCCTTTTTTCTTTTTTTGATATTCTTTTGATAAATTAAATAAATTATTATAAAAATCAAAATAATAAGAAACATACTCTTTATTTACTAAAGATAAATTTTTATGGATAAGTTCTTCTTCTCTTTTTTCATCTTCAACATTTTCTTTATTTAATTGAGCAATCAATTCCATTCTTTCATTAAAAAGCTTAATTAGCTCTTTATCTACAACTTCAATTTCTTTTCTAATAATTTTTAAATCCTTCATTTTCTATCTCCTTCTTTTATATTATAACAAAAAGTAAGGAGTTTTTTAAGTAAAATATTTGTAAAGGAAGGAACAGTAATTTTTAATTGGTATTGAATGCAATTTGTGATATAATTTAACTAAGAGGTTGATATGAAAATTTCAGTAAAAGCAAAAAAAGCATATGATGTATATATTGAAGATGAAATCTTTTCTTTGAAAGATTATTTAGACTTGAAGAAAAGGTATTTTGTTGTTGTAGATAGTAATCTGCCAAAAGAAAAAGTAGAACTTTTTAAAAAAGAATTAAAGAATAGTAGTTTTTATTATCTTGAAGCGATTGAAGAAAATAAGAATTTAATTACAGTAGAAGTTATTTTAGAAGAACTTTTAAAGCAAAACTTTTCAAAAAGCGATTTTCTTATTGGTTTAGGCGGTGGGATTATTGGTGATATTGCTGCCTTTATAGCTTCGATTTATAAAAGAGGAATGAACTATATTTATTTTCCTACCTCTACAACCGCAATGATTGATGTGGCTATTGGCGGTAAAAATGGAGTTAATCTATTAAAAAGCAAAAATATTATAGGTACTATTACACCACCTTGTAAAGTAGTTATTGATTTAAGTTTTTTAAATAGTTTACCGGAAAAGCATTATAATAATGGTTTAGTCGAAGCGATTAAAATGGCTATGCTTTTTGATAAAGATTTATTTGAATTATTCTTAAAGAAAGATTTTAAAAATATTAAAGAAATTGTAACTAGATCTTTAAAGATTAAGAAGGAAGTTGTAGAAAAGGATGAAGAAGATTTAGACTATCGTAATCTTCTTAACTTTGGTCATACGCTAGCGCATGCAATAGAAGCAAGTAGTGACTATGCTATTAGTCATGGTGAGGCTGTTTCTAGAGGAATACTTTTAGACACTCTTAATCAAGATTTAAAAGATAAGTTAGAAACGATCTTTAAATCTTTAAAGATAAAATATGATTATAAACTTAAAATAGATAAGATAAAACAATACATTTATTCCGATAAGAAAATAAAAGATGAGAAAATCAGAATAAGTTTATTAGAAGATTTAGAGAAATATATTGTTAAGTATGTTACTATTGATGAATATATTGAATTATTAAAAGAAGGAGTTTCGCATGGCTTTTAGTTTTGGGAAAAATTTAATAATTACTATTTTTGGTGAAGCGCATAGTGAAAAAATGGGTGTAGTAATTGAAGGCATACCTGTAGGTAAAACAATCAATTTAGAATCAATTAAAGAAAATTTAGCATTAAGAAGAAGTAAAGATTTTTTTGAAACAAAAAGGGTTGAATGTGATGAATTTGAGATTGTTTCGGGTTACTTTAATAATAAAACTACTGGAGCACCACTAGCTATTCTTGTTTCTAATGCAAAACAAAAATCTTCTGATTATAATCCAGATATGATTAGGCCATCTCATGCAGATTTTGCCTCAAAAGTGAAGTATGATGGTTTTAATGATTATCGTGGAGGAGGAATTTTTTCGGGTAGATTAACAGTTTTATTAGTTATTGCTGGTTCTATTTGCTTAGAATTGCTAAAAGAAGAAAATATTACAATTGATACTGAAGTTTCTTCTATTGGTGGTATGGTTAAAGGCTATGAAAAACTAATTGAAGAAGCAGTAAGTGACAACGATAGTTTAGGTGGGATTGTTAAGATAATTGTTAACAATTTACCAGTTGGGCTGGGTGAACCACTCTAGCAAGTAAAGCATCAACTTTATCAAAATATGGTTCACCCAGCCCAACTGGTAAATTGTTAACAATTATCTTAACAATCCCACCTAGGCTATGAAAAACTAATTG
>DUNF01000040.1 GCA_012839485.1 Acholeplasmataceae bacterium | reverse complement strand
TGTTACTTGGAGTGTAGATGATGAAACAAAAGCAACAATTGATCCTGCAACAGGTAAAGTAACAGCACTTGCTCCTGGACCACTAACAATTACTGCTACATCAACAGCTTTAGCAGCTTTAAAAGCATCTAAGATGATTATTGTAGAAGCGTATGTTGCTCCAGAAGTTATTGTTGAAGGTAAAGTATCTTTAGGAATTGGTTTAGCTGCTAATTATAAAGCAACAGTTAAAGGAAACTACTTAGGACCTAACGTAACATGGTCAGTAAGTGATGAGGCTGTTTTAAGTATTGATGCAGAGGGTAACGTAACAGGACTTGCTGCTGGAAAAGCAAATGTTATTGCAGCTTCAGTAGATGATCCAGAAGTTAAAGGAATGCTAGAAGTTACTGTAATTGACGTAGGTGCAAATCTAAACGTATTAATTAAAGCTGGCGTTGAAGATGATGGTGGAACTACTGAATATGATGGAGTTACATATTATAATGGTATCAACGCACTTCCTGACTTAACAGGTGTTGACCTATTATTAAAAGATGGTTCAAAGATCTTTGTTTTAGCAGGAGAATATACAAGTAATCCAATTGAAATTAAAGCTAAAAATGTTTCAATTATTGGACCAAATGCTGGTATTAGTGCAGTAGATGGTGTAAGAGTTGAAGAAGCAATACTTACAGGAAAGATTACATTAACAGGTGCTGATAATTTCACTATTGATGGATTAACATTAACAGGTAAATCACCTATTAGATCAACATCTGGTTTAAGAACATTAACAATTAAAAACAATAATTTCAATGAAGTTGCTAGTGAAGGTGCAGGAGCTGAAGGAGTTGTATTCTTATTTGCTGGTGCTGATGCTATTGAATATCATGATGTTTTAGTTCAAGGCAATATCTTTAAAGATCGTGCAGATGGTCCTGGATTTAGAGGCCTAAGATTAGATAACGTTATGAATTTAAGTGTTCTTGACAATAAATTTGATGGTTTTTATGATGCAATCAAAATTTCTGGTACTAATGATAAAGGATTATGGGGTATGGGTAATCCAACTATTGCTACTGGAATCGGTTTAGGCGGGGAAGCTTTAATTAAAGGTAATCAACTTGTAAATGGTATCCAATATACAATTTTACTAGGTCATATTACAGCAACAAAATTAGACATTCTTCATAATACTGTTATACCAAGAACTGATGCAGCATATGGAAACGGAACTGTTTTAATGAATCATGTAGCAGTTTCTGAAGGAGATCCAAAACGTATTTATAATGTTAAGTATAATGATTTTGCATTCCCAAGCAAATTCCATGGATTAAGAATTGATGGTGGAGAGCGTACTGCAGATGAGTTAGAGATTAATGTAGAATGGAATAAATGGTTAAATGAACCACCTGCAGAAGGTAGATTATATGTAGTTAGTAGATTCTATGATGGTAAAGAACCAACTGATCCATCAAAATACCCAGTATATGTAGCTAATAACTGCTATAAAGTACTACCAACTGATGCAATGTTCTCTAAAGTAAGAAGAAATGCTGCAACAGCATGGACAAACGAAGCTGCATTTGATTATGCAAGAGGAGTTGACTCTGGTGAAATTTCTCCAGTTGATATTACAATAGAAGGACCAGATACAATCATAGGTCTTAATGTACCAACTCAATATACAGCTAATGTTCCAGCAAATGACTATGGAACTGATGTTATTTGGTCAGTAAGTGATGAAGAAATTATAAGCGTAGATCAAACAGGTAAGGTAACTGGACTTGCTGCTGGTAGTGCAAATGTAATTGTAACTTTAGCAGGTAATCCGGGAATTTCTGCAGCAAAGGCTATTGTTGTAGTAGATCCTGATACATTATTAGTAGATCCTAATATTCCTGCTGAACAAGAATCTGCAGTATACAATGGTATTACTTATCTAAAAGGACATAACTTGTTTACAAATATTACTGATGCATTAGTAGCAGTAAAAGATGGAACAGTTATTAATGCAGCTCCAGCTGATTATCCAGAAATTGAAGTTACAATTTCTGCAAAGAATGTTTCTGTTTATGGACCTAATGCAGGTATTAGTGCAGTTGATGGTACAAGAGGACCAGAAGCAAATCTTTCAGGAAAGATTATCCTAGATGGAGCTGATAACTTCTTAATTGATGGTTTCCACATGGTAGGTAAAGCTAGTATTTCATCAACTACGGGATTAAATAAATTAACAATTAAGAATAATAAATTTGAATCAGTAACTGCCTCAATGGCTGTAATTTACTTAACAGCTGCAACTGAGACTATTGAATATCACGATGTTGAATTAGAAGGCAACTTATTGTCTGAAACATCTATATCAGGACCTGGTTGGAGAGGATTTAGAGTTCATAATGTTGTTAACTTAAGAATTTTAAATAATAAATTCATAGGTTTCTATGAACCAATTAGAGTAGAAGCAACTAATGGTGTTGGTAAATGGGGTGCAGCAGGAGGTGCTAGTACTGCAGGTGTTGGTGTTGGTTTAGGCGGTGAAGTACTAATTCAAGGCAACACTACTGAAAACGTAGGTGAATATCCACTTTACTTTGGTAGAGTAACTGCTGATAAAGTAGACATTCTAAATAACACAATTAAATTAAATGCTCAAAGTGATTATTCATACGGTACAATGATGTTTACTAATATTGTTCTTCCAGATGACGGTGTTAAACGTATTTACAATATTAAATATAATGACTTAATGTTCTCAGGTGGATGGCATGGATTAAGAATTGACTCATCAGGATGTACTAAAGATAAATTAGAAATTAATGTAGAATGGAATAAATGGTTAACTGAACATAACTTCTATCCAGATACTCCAGACGAAGATGGTCAAGGAAACTTCCATGAAGACTATGTAATTAGTAGATTCTATGATGGCAAAACTCCATCAGATCCAGAACAATATCCAATTTGGGTTGCAAATAACTTCTATCAATCAAAACCAGAAGATTATATGTTTACTAATATTAGAAGAAATAAAGAAGCTTATTGGTTAGATATAGCATTATTTGATGCTGCAAGACTTGCTGCTCAAGGATAATTATTTATTATAAACAATAAACAATAAGGCTAGGGAAACCTAGCCTTATTTGTTTATAAAATATTGGTTAAAAAAATCTTTTCATTTAATTTACAAATGACTATAATTATGGTATAATAAAGTATAGTCTGGGGCGTGCGAGATTTATTATTTGCTGACCGAACATATTTTTTAAAAATGATTAAAGCATAGCTGGTGTCGAAAGCTTAACTTAGATTAAGAATCCTAAAGGTTATGTGGGATCATAATTTTGTAAGGAGCTGGTCTCCTAAAAATAATATCGGCGTTCTGGATCTTTTTTATAATGAGGTGGATATGCTTAGTTTACTTTTAGGTAATCTTAAAGTTAAAATAGAAGAAATAGTTAAGGATTTAGGAGTAGAAGATTTAGAAGTTGAATTTGAAATCCCTAAAGATAAATCAATGGGTGACTATTCTACAAACATTGCCTTTAAACTTACAAAAGTTTTAAGAAAAAATCCTAACTTAATTGCAACTGATATTGTTAGTAAACTTAATAAAGAAGATTACAAATTAGAAAAAATTGAAGTATTAAATGGGTTTATAAATTTCACTTTTTTAAGTTCATATATTCATAATTTAGTTTTTAAAATATTAAGTGAAAAAGAAAATTATGGTAACTTAAAAGTAGGAGAAGGTGAGTATTATAATGTTGAGTTTGTTTCCGCAAACCCTACAGGATACTTGCATATAGGTCATGGCCGTGGAGCAGCTTATGGAGATTCTTTAGTTAGAATTTTAAAGAAAGCTGGCTATAAAGTAGATAGTGAATACTATATTAATGATGGTGGAGGCCAAATTGATAATTTAGCTCATTCAATTTATGAAAGATACAAAGAACTTTTTGGCTTAAAATGTGAGTTAAAAGATGATTATTATCACGGACCGGAAATTATTGAAATTGCCAAGATGATTAAAGCTAAAGTGGGAGATGAGTATTTAAAGAAAGATTATTATTTAGATTTTAAAAAGATAGGTGTCGACTATTTACTTGCTATTCTAAAAAAAGATTTGGAAGATTTTAATGTTACTTTTGATCACTGGTTTAGTGAAACTAGTTTATATGAAAATGGTGATGTAGAGAAAACAATTGAATATTTAAATAAGCATAAGTTTACTTATTTAGAAGATGGTGCTTTATGGCTTAAATCTTCTGAATATGGTGACGATAAAGATCGTGTTTTAATTAAGCAAGATGGAAGCTTCACTTATTTAGTTCCTGATATTGCTTATCATCGTATCCATGGTGATCAGTACCAAAAACATTAACTAAATGAGTATAACCACGATTTAACTTGTTTCGATGATAAGCAATATCAGGAACTAAATAAGTGAAGCTTCCATCTTGTTAAATCTTCTGAATATGGTGACG
>DUNF01000039.1 GCA_012839485.1 Acholeplasmataceae bacterium | reverse complement strand
CATATTTATCTCCTTTTTATTTAATTATACATTAGAATAAAAAATAAAAAAGCAACATGTTAGTTGCTTGGCTTAAAATAATGTAGACCTTTTTTACAATTTCATTATAACACATTTTTTATCAAATATGAAATATTTTTGTAATTAAATATTTGTTTTTCTACTTTTTAATCAAAAAAATAATTTGCAAATAAAGCCTACATTATTTTAAGCCAAGCAACTAACATGTTGCTTTTTTATTTTTTATTCTAATGTATAATTAAATAAAAAGGAGATAAATATGACTTATGGTTATGTAAGAGTATCATCAGTAACTCAAAATATTGATAGACAAATGGAAGAAATGTATAAACTTAATCTAACAGAAAAACAAATTTTCATAGACAAAGAAAGTGGAAAAGATTTTAATAGAAATAACTATAAAAGACTAAAAAAGAAACTAAAGAAAGATGATTTAGTTATTATCAAATCTATAGATAGACTTGGAAGAAATTATGAAATGATTATTGAAGAATGGCATTACATTACTAAAATAATAGAAGCAGATATTTTTGTAATTGATATGCCTTTACTAGATACTAGAAATACTGCTACTAATTTAGTAGGTAAATTTATTAGTGATTTAGTATTACAAATTTTATCGTTTGTAGCAGAAAACGAAAGAATTAACATCAAACAAAGACAAGCAGAAGGAATTAGGATAGCTAAAGAAAAAGGTGTTGTTTTTGGAAGACCTAAAGCTAACCTACCAACAAACTTTAAAGAAATTTGCTTTAACTACAAAACAAAAAAAATTAGCTGCACCAAAGCAGCTAATTTATGTAATGTTTCAAGACCAACCTTCTTAAAATATTATAATTGTATCTTTTAATTTCAACTTAAAACTCTTTAAACTCTTCAAAATACTTTACAACTGACTGCAAATATTTTTTTGTTTGTTCTTTACCAAAAAGACCACAATAAATTTCTAAATCCTTACTTTTAATTTCATTATAAAATTTATCATCTACTCTACCAGTAAACCCATCAGTTAAGATTAATATCTTTTTAGTTTGCTTAGTTTTAGGTAAAGAAAAATAATGATCAAAAATACAATTTATATCTGTGCCTCCCGTTGTCTTATATTTTCCTTTTCTAAAATTTTCATAAGCAACTTCATCTACAATTGTAGAAAAAGCAAACAATAAACATTCCCCATTCTTATAAGGTTTTAATAATAGTGATGCTAAACTATTAATACTATTATAAACCGATCCAGAAGCATCTAAATAAACTAATGCTTTAAGCCTGCTATTTAAACTTTGGTTTATAACATCTACTTCACTATTATAAAGTAGTGGCATGCCATAAAAGTAAGATTTTGCAAAAACAGTTCGATCTTTAAAGTTAGGAACAAAACTTACAGTTTCAGTTTTCATATATCTACTAGAAACATTAGTGTTTGATGCAAGACTATCGATGATTCCAGCCTTGATTAATAACCTTCGCATTTTAATTTGATTTACTCTCTTTACTTTTTTAAAAAGAATTCTTCCTTCAAAAACATCTTTAAAAAGCTTTTTATCACCAAACTTATTAATTTCCCATTTATCAGTAATTGAATCAATCATATCTTTTATTAAAGGATTATTGCTAGCATAATCATCACTATGATTACCCAGTAAAATAAAATCTTCACCTAATTCTTTATCTTTCAAAGTTTTACAAATAACTTTGTAAACTTCAAAATAAGTACCTGTATTAGTTTTATAAAGATTTTTCAATATTTTGTGAAACTCTTGTGGAGTATTTTCCCCTCTTGGCCTTAAAAGGCAAGAAGGGAAAAAAGCATCACTATTAGCATTTTCAAAAAAAGAAACATATTCTTCTTTTGGAAACAAGCGGCAAAGAATTGCATTAATAACTGCATCAAAAGCTAAATTATCTAACATCGTATGACGTTTAAAAATTCTAGTATGGCCTAGAATAATATGATAAAGTTCATGCATTATTAACATCAACAAATGTTCATTAGTCTTACAATATTTTTCAATAAAACCTTTATTTAAAAGTAATTCTGGTCTTGTAGAAGTTGTTATTGCAGCTGTTGGAACATCATCTGTAAATCTAATTTTCAAAATTTTAAAAAATTCCATCATAGATAAAGAACCAATAGGAAGAACAGAATATATTCTTTCCTTTATACTTTTTTCACTTTTCATCTTTCCACCTCATCTTTAGGAAAATATAATACTTTATCAAACTTACCTTCCTCAAAACTAAGCTCACGGTTTGGAATATAAAGATCATCAACTGTAGAACACATAACAAGAATAAGTAAATCTAAATCCTCACAAAATTCCATATCATAAACTGCTTTAGGTTTTTTATCAAGAATATGGTATTCTCCAAGCATATAGCAACTAGGCTTCTTTGGACTCTTCTTAAGATTAGGATTTTTGTTTACATATTCTTCCACTTTTTTGGGTAATTCTTCAATTGTAGTATCTAGCTTGTATGCAAGTGCATAAGGACTAAACGCTAAATAATACTTTAATTGAACTTTTTCATAATTAATTCTTGCCAACTATAAACACCTCCCACATTTCAATAAATAAATTAACTAATGCTATTGCATTCATCCTATTTTTATGAATTATATCTAGATCAAAAGAAAATGCTAAATTTTTTAAATATTTATAATAGTTTTCTTCACTAAAAGAATCTAGATAAGATTTAAACCTATCCATTTCTCGTGCCGCTTGAGAATAATAATGGGTCTCGGTTTTTTTCGTTTCAAAAACTGGTCTAACTTCAATTGCTAAAGTTTCTATAGTAGTAGCATAAATATCTTTATTTTCCTTAAAAATCAAAAAAGAAATTAAAGCATAAACTCTTCTTTCAGGATGAGGAATTTGACTAATTGCATTAGTAATAACTTCACTCAAAGTAGAATTTTTAATTGCATTTCTATTTTTAATTGCAAATCTAATTTGCTTTGCTGGGTCAGTTATTAATAACAATTCACTTTCAAAAGACTTTCCTACTTTAGTTGTTTGTAAAGCCTTTCCTGCTATAGTAAGAAGTAAACCTTTATTAATATGCATATTTACCGTTAAAGGTAATGTGGTTTGAATATGTAAATATATGCTATTTACAAAACTTACCTCTTCTTTAGTATATTCACTTAAAACAAGCATTGAAGCATAAATAGCAATTAATGTTTCTTGAAACATCGTTGCTCTTCTTGTAGAAAGATATCCTAAACTACTCTTTAAAACATCCATTAAAATTAAAATATAATTAGCTATTTCTCCTTGCTTGCTTGAACTTATTTCCTCGATTTTTGCTTTTACCTTATCAACTAACTCCTTAATATCAACAGGAAATTCATGTCTACCTTTATCAGCATCATAAAGCATCTTTTTCCTATCTTCTTTACTTAAACTATCCCATTCAGGAACTTCGATAATAAAAGGAAACCTGTCCGATAAAGCTGGATCTAAAGGCATAGCTCCAAAATATGCTATATCTTCATCTTCATCTGAAAAAGATGGATTCATCGCAGCCCAGCGATACTTTAACTTCTCTAACTTTTGTCCTTGAACTCTTTTATCATAAATAATAGGAAACAACTTGTTTTGAAGCTCAGGTTTAGTCCTATTAATCTCATCTATAAATACTACTTCCGCATCCCAAATCGAATTAGGATTTGAAATATACTCTAAAGTAGTATTATTGTTTGCAGGTATAGGAATTCCTACTAAATCATCATAGTTAATTAATGATGCATTGTAACTTCTAAAATTTAAGTTCAAACTTTCAGCTAATCTTTCAAGTAAAAAAGATTTAGCTGATCCATGTTTACCAACAAGTAACATTGGTAACTCTGTTGCTAGTGCCGCTAGGATCACAGGTTCTAAAGTTTTCCAACCAAAAAGTCCTAACGGCTCTGTAAGTAATGATTTTCTTTGTTTCATTTTCTCTCCTTCTACCATAAAGGAAAATAAAAAAACCCATCACTAGATGGGTTTAATCACATAAAAAACAACCCATCATTCAAGCTTTAGCACCTTACCTTATGGCAGGTTGCTGAAGGGTCATAGAGCTTGTCTCTCACCTTCTCTTTATGGTACTTATATTATATCACATAATTTGTTTTTTTGTTTTTAAAAGAAAATAAAAAAATAT
>DUNF01000002.1 GCA_012839485.1 Acholeplasmataceae bacterium | reverse complement strand
TCAGTTTTAGATGCAGTAATTCCACTTAAACTTTCTAAAATGTTTTTTGGGGAATTGTTTTCTAAAATATTAACTAATTCAAATAAAGTATCATCTTGTTTTCAATCAAGGTTTGTAACTAAAGAACCAGATGCTTTTGTTTCTAGTAAACAAGATGATACTTTATTTGAATTAGTTAATATTTTAGAAAACAATTCCCCAAAAAACATTTTAGAAAGTTTAAGTGGAATTACTGCATCTAAAACTGAACTGAGAACTTTAGAAAGATTAACTTCAGAGTTAGGTTTAGCTAGAGGAGTTGTAAATGTTTTGCTTTACTATGTTTTAAATGAAAAAGAAGGAACAATGCCTTCATATAACTATTTTGAGAAAGTAGCTAATGAGTGGGCTCGCAAAGGAGTTAAAGATACAAAAAGTGCTTTGCTTCATACAAAACAATTAAAAGAACAACCAAAAGGTGGAGCTGTAAAATATACTAGTAAAAAAACAGGAGTAAGACCTGATTGGATGGATCAATACGAAGAAGAAACAGAAGCAAAAGATAAAGAAAAACAAAAACAAGAACAAGAATATTTTGATAATTTAAGTGAAGAAGAAAAGGCTAAATTAGAAGAAAAAATTAAAAAAGTATTAGGGTGATGTAAATGAATAAAGAAATTAGTAAAATCATTCAAGAATTTAAGAAAGATAAAGAAATAAGTGCTTTTATTAAAAAGCATAAACTTTCTGATGAAGATATCTTAAATAACTTTGGAACGTTTTTTGATATCTATAATCATCACCAATTATTAAAAGAAAATATGCAAAAGTATATTGAAGAGTATGGTAATAATACTGTTGAGCTTGATTATACTGATGGCAAAATTAGTTTAGTGTCTGCTCCACTTCAAGGAGAAGGTACTGGATTATTAGAATTTATGTATTATGATTTTGAGCCGGAAACTGGAGAACTATACAAAAACGATGCGAGAATGATGGTGCTTACAAAAGTAGCACAATTTATTCAAAATTATCAAGAGAAGAAATATACTAAAGGTTTATATATTTATGGTTCTTATGGTGTTGGGAAGACTTATATTGCTATGCATTTAGCCCAAATCATTTCTAAAACAGAAAAAGTATTGTTTGTTTTCTTTCCTGATTTAGTTCGTAATTTGAAAACTTCTTTTCAAGAAAGCAATACTGAACAACTAATTCTAAAAATAAAACAAGCACCCGTTTTAGTGCTTGATGATTTTGGAGTGTCTTCATTAACTCCTTTTGTAAGGGATGATGCTTTAGTCGCAATATTACAATATCGTATGACAATGAACTTACCAGTTATCTTCACTTCAAACTCGTCTTTATCAGAGATTAGAAAAGAGTTAGTTGCTAGCGCTGATATCGCAGGTAATAGACTGTATACTAGAATCAAAGAAATGGTTGATGAAGTAAAATTAGACGATAAAAATTATCGTTTGAGATAATTTTATTGGTTTTCTTTAAAAAATATGATATAATTAATTTAATCTTAATAAACAAAGAAGTGGACACGATTATTAATACTAGTAAAGTCAGAGAGTATTTGGTTGGTGAGAAAATACCAAAGTGTTAATAGTTACTACCACGGAGTTGATACTGAAAAGATATCCGTTTGGGAGCGTTATATCCTAGTGAAAGCTGTGCATTTTTAAAATGCAAAATAAGGTGGTACCGCGAAGAATTCGTCCTTAAAAGATATTTTTAAGGACTTTTTATATTAAGGAGGCAAAGATGAAAATTGAATTTTTAGATGGATCAAAAAAAGAATATGAAAAGGGAACAACACCATATGATATTGCAAGTTCAATTTCTAAAGGACTTTTAAAGAATTCGGTTTATGCTTTAGTAAATGATGAGGCCTATGATTTAAAAAGACCAATTTTAAAAGATTCTAAATTAGAACTTGTTACTAAAGATGACGAAAGAGCATTAGAAGTATTAAGACATTCTTGCAGTCATTTAATGGCTAGTGCAATTTTAAAGCTTTATCCTAAAGCTTTATTTGGCGTTGGACCAGCGATTGAAGAAGGATTTTATTATGATGTAGATTTAGATGGCGAGAAGTTTGATGAAGAATCTTTAAAGGTAATCGAAAAAGAAATGGTAAGACAAGTTGGGGCTGGTTTGAATTTTGAAAGAAGAGAAGTATCTAAGAAAGAAGCCTTAAAAGTATTTAAAGACTGCCCTTATAAGACTGAATTAATTAATGAACTTGAAGATGGTGAAATTATTACTATTTACAAATTAGGAGATTATTTAGATTTGTGTAGAGGACCACATGTACTTAATACTAGTTTATTAAAGAATTTTAAATTATTAAGCGTTAGTGGTGCTTACTGGCGAGGAGATTCTCAAAACAAGCAACTTCAAAGAATCTATGGTACTTGTTTCTTCTCTAAAGAGGAGTTAGATAGTCATTTACATGATTTAGAAGAAAGAGCTAAAAGAGATCACCGTAAACTTGGAAAAGAATTGGACTTATTTATGATTAGTGAATATGGTCCAGGTTTTGCTTTCTATTTACCAAAAGGATTAACACTAAGGAAAAACTTAGAAGACTATTGGTATAAAGTTCATAAAAGAGAAGGTTATGAGTTTATTACAACACCAATCATGTTAAGTAAAGACTTATGGGAAATTTCTGGACACTGGTTTAACTATAAAGAAAATATGTATACATCTAAAATTGATGATAAAGAGTTTGCGATTAAGCCGATGAATTGTCCGGGAGGAATGTTAGTTTATAAACGCGATATTCATTCGTATAGAGATTTTCCATTAAAAGTTGGAGAGTTAGGTTTAGTTCATAGATATGAGGCAAGTGGTGCTTTATCTGGCTTATTTAGAGTTAGATCTTTTACCCAAGATGATGCTCATATCTTTATGAGAAAAGACCAAATTGAAAAAGAAGTTGTAAGTTTAATTAAACTATTTGATGAGATTTATAGTACATTTGGTTTAACATACACAATCGAACTATCTACAAGACCTGAGGAAAAATATATCGGTTCAATTGAAATATGGGACTATTCAGAGAAAGCTTTAGCTAGAGCTTGTAAGAAGGCAGGAAAAGATTATAAATTAAATCCAGGAGATGGAGCTTTTTATGGTCCAAAACTTGATTTTAAGATTAGAGATTCAATGAATAGAATCTGGCAATGTGGAACAATTCAGTTAGATATGAACTTGCCAGAAAGATTCGATTTGACATATGTAGCAGAAGATGGTTCAAAAGTTAGACCAGTTATGTTACATCGTGCTATTTATGGATCTTTGGAGAGATTTATTGGTATTCTAATTGAACATTATGGTGGTGCTTTCCCAACATGGCTTGCACCAGTTCAAGTAAAGCTAATTCCAGTTAATTTAAGTCTTCATAGTAAATATGTAAAGAAACTTGAAAAAGTATTCTTAAAAGAAGGAATTAATTTTGAAAGTGATTATCGTGATGAGAAATTAGGTTACAAGATTAGAGAAGCTCAAACGATGAAGATACCTTATCAAATTGTAATTGGTGATAAAGAAGTAGAAGATAAATCAGTAACTTATCGTAAGTATGGAAGCCAAGAACAAACAACTGTAAGCTTGAAAGAATTTATAAAACAAATAAAAGAAGAAATTAAATTAAGAAAGTAATAGCTAGGCTATTACTTTTTTAATAAAATGCTTAGTAAAATTTGAAAAGTATGATATAATAACAAAAGGAGTGAGAAATATGGCATCAACACAAAAGAGAATCAAATTAAATAGCGACTTTAACCATATAATGTGGTTCTTTTTGTTGTTAGGCGCTTATTTGTTTGTACCATCAATATTGGCGATAATTTATGCGACTGCTTTAAAAATTGAGATGAATTCAACTGATTTTGAAACGATAGCAATTTTTGCCCAAGCTGCAGGATTGTTTCCAGTTTTGGCACTTGCTCTTTATTTTTCGAGGCAGTTATTTATTGAAGATTGGCAAAAGACTAAAAAAAGAATTCTCTATACGATTCTTTTCATTGTAGCGGGAGCGATAGCTGTTTGGCTTTTAACTACAATTGTAAATATTTTTTATGGATTAATTGGTATTGAGGGAACATCAGAAAATCAAGAAAGCCTAGAATCAGCGGTCTTAAGTAAATATGGACTTATAATGCTTATTCCTATTGTCTTTTTTGCTCCGATAATTGAAGAATTAATCTTCCGTAAATTCATATTTGGGATTATTGAAGATAATCTAAAGTGGTCTCCATGGACGGCAATCTTAATTAGTACTGTAGTATTTTCTGTAATGCACCTTTTAAGCGGAGATTTTCAGTACATCTTACTATATTTACCTCAAGCATTTGTGATGGGTATAATGTATCATTTTTCAAAAAATAATATTTTTGTTCCGATAACTATTCACTTTATAAATAATTTACTAGCTGCTATTGGAATTTTAGTGTTAAGAGGATTGGCATAATGGGAAGAAAATATCGTAAGCTTATCAAGAAAGCTAATAAGGCAATGGATAAAGGCGACTATGAGCAAGCAATTGTTATTTATAAACAAGCCTTTAGCCAAAAAGCAACAGCAGGTGATTTACTGAATCTAGGAAGAGCGTATATTTACGTAGGTGAAATTGATCAAGCTATTGATTGTTTTAAAGTTTTAGATGTAGTGATACCTGAAGAAGTTGTAGCAAAAGAGATGCTAGTTGGTCTATACCTTACAAAAGAAAATGTTTCTAAGACAATTGAATATGGACTATTAGCAGAAAAACAAAACAGTAAATCATATGCTGTTTATCGCAACTTAGCCTTAGCCTATGAAAGAATAGGTAATGACGATAAAGAATTAGAGTACTATGAAAAAGCATGGGAGTTAGAACCAAACAACTATTGGCTTAATCTTAATTTGGGAAGTTGTTTTGAAAAGAAAAATTACGATACTAAAGCTTTAGAATTATTCACAATGGCTTATAAGATTGATCCAAAAGGTTATATGGTTAATTATAATTTAGGTGTTGTTTATGGGAAAATGGGTTTTTTTAATATAGCTAAAGGTTATTATTTAGAAGAGTTAAATCAGGAACAAATAGTACCTAATGTTTATTTGAACCTAGCATTAATTTATGAAGATATTGATAAAGATTATGAAAAAGCAAAAAAGATTTATGCGAAAGGACTTACTAAATATCCCGATTTTTTAGATCTTTGGTATAACTATGCTTGTTTTAATGTTATGAATGATAATTTACAAGAAGCAACTGATTTATTTAAATATGTTATTTTTAAAGATTATGACTATTATGAATATATGCTTGAAGATAAAGGAATTAAGGATTATTTAAATACAGAATATTTTCAAAAGTTAGAAAAAGAATTAGGAAAAGTTTAGTTTGACTAAACTTTTTTTAATTGAGATTTGCTTTGATATAAGTTATAATATAGAAAAGGTGTAAAGATGAGGGTTAAAGTTATTGGTGCTGGACTTGCAGGTTCAGAAGCTACATATCAATTAGTAAAACAAGGAATCAAAGTTGATCTTTATGAAATGAGAGGTGTTAAGAATACTGAAGCTCATGAGACAACTAATTTTTCTGAACTTGTATGTTCTAATAGTTTAAGAAGTAATGATATTACTAATGCTGTTGGTTTATTAAAAGAAGAGTTAAGGGAACTTGATTCTTTGATTATGAAAAGTGCAGACAAAAACCAAATTGAAGCTGGAACTGCTTTAGCAGTCGATCGCAATCAATTTTCTTTAGATATTACTAATTATTTAAAAAATCATCCTTTAGTAACTTTTCATAATGAAGAAGTAGTTACTTTAGATGATAGTTATACTATAATCGCAACTGGACCACTAACAAGTGAGGAGTTTTCACTTTATTTAAAGAAATATTTAAATCAAGACGATTTATATTTCTTTGATGCAGTTGCACCGATTGTTTTAGAAAGCAGTATAGATAAGTCTAAAGCATATTTAAAGAATAGATATGATAAAGGGGAAGCTTCATATTACAATTGCCCTTTAACTGAAGAAGAATATGATGTTTTTTATCAAACTTTAATAGAAGCAGAAAAAGTAAAACCAAAAGACTTTGAACGTAAAGTATTTGAAGCTTGTGTTCCAATTGAAGATTTAGCTGCAAGAGGAAAAGAGACTTTGCTTTTTGGACCATTAAAACCTGTTGGTTTAGAAGATCCTAAAACGGGGCAGATGCCTTATGCGGTTGTACAGTTAAGGCCAGATGATGCAAGTAAGTCTTTATATAATTTAGTTGGTTTTCAAACGAGTTTAAAGTTTGGTGAACAAAAGAAAATTATTAATTTAATTCCAGGTTTAGAAAAAGCAGAGATTATGAGATATGGGGTTATGCACCGAAATACTTATATTAATTCGCCTAAAGTTTTGAATAGTTTCTACCAACTAAAAAGTAATCCGAAAGTATTTTTTGCAGGGCAGATTACAGGTGTTGAAGGTTATGTAGAGTCAACAGCATCTGGGCTTTTGGTAGGATTAAATTTAGGAAGACTACTTAATGGTAAAGAGATGATTAAGTTTTCTAGGAAAACTGCTCTTGGTGCTTTAGCATCTTACATTGCAATACCTAATAGCAATTTTCAGCCAATGAATATTAATTTTGGAATTATTGATGATCTTGAAAGAAGAGCTAAAAAGGCAGAAAAAAGAGAGCTGATTGCTGAAAGAAGTTTAAGCGAAATAAGGAAAATAAAGGAGAAAATCAATGACTGATGAACAATTAATTAAAGCTTTTCAAGACTATTTAAGTATTGAGAGAAATTATTCATTTCATACTGTTAGAAGTTACATAAGAGATATAAAAGATTTTCAAGACTATTTAAAGATAAATGAGTTTTCTTCAATCCAAAAAATTTCTTCAAATATTCCAAGATATTATTTAGCTTATTTAAATGAACGTTTTGAACCAAAATCAGTTAATCGTAAACTTTCAAGTTTAAGAAGTTTTTATCGTTTTTTAGTTCAAGAAGGAGTAAGAGAATCTAATCCTTTTGGCGAGATAAAGTCAGTAAAACAAAATCAAACTTTACCTGAAAGGTTATATCCAGAAGATATTGATAAACTATTTAATACAATTGATCGAAAAACTCCTTTAGGAATTAGAGACTATGCGATTTTAGAAGTATTATATGGTATGGGAATAAGAGTATCTGAACTTTGCTCTTTAAGAATTAGAGATATTGATTATTACAATTCTAATATTTTAGTAATGGGTAAAGGCAATAAAGAAAGATATGTTCCTATTTATGAAGGTATTAAAGATGCGATTTTAGATTACTTAGATAATGCAAGATCTAAACTATTAGCTAATAATACAACTGGGGAAATACCAGAAGAGTTGTTTTTGAATTTTAAGGGAACTCCCCTAACAGTTAGAGGTGTAAGAGTAATTTTAGATAAACTAGCAGATGATGCAGGACTTGGGATGAAGATTCATCCCCATATGCTTAGACACTCATTTGCAAGTGACTTACTTGATAACGGAGCTGATTTAAGAAGTGTGCAAGAATTATTGGGTCATGAGAACCTATCAACAACACAAATTTACACTCATATTTCTAAAGAAAAATTAAAAGAGAATTATGATAAATATTTTCCAAGAAAGGATGCGCATAAAGATGAATAGAGGATTTTTATTAATTAAAGATGAACTTCTTACATATAAAGAAGAAGATATCTTAATTCCCAAAAGAGCTACCAAATATTCTGCTGGCTATGATTTTTATCTACCTTGTGATGTAATTTTAAAAGCTAAGAAAAAGGTACAAGTTAAGACTAATCTAAAAGCGTATATGAAAAAAGATGAAGTTTTGTTTTTGTTTATTAGAAGTAGTTATGCAATTAAAAAAGGAATAACACTTACTAATAATGTAGGGATTATTGATAGTGATTACTTTAGTAATGAAGATAATGATGGAGAAATTATCGTTTCCCTAACAAACAATACTGATAAAGATATCTATTTAAAAAGAGGGGATCGTTTTATTCAAGGGATATTTTTGAAATATTTAACTGTAGATGGTGATACTACTACAAAGTTAAGAAAAGGTGGTATTGGTAGTACTAAATAGCAAGAAATGTTTGCAAATTAATTTAAGTTATGATATAATAACTTAGTCTTAAAAACACACATCCTTGGAGAAAATCGTCATGTCACTTTTAGCTTGAAGTGGGCGGGAATCTATGAAGAGGGTGGAGGCTTAACAAAAGAAAAAAAGGAGTGAAAAAAAATGAAAGAAAAAGAGTTGTTAGAGCAACAAGAAGCTGAAAAAGCTGAGGTAAAAACCAAAGCAAAACCAGAAGCAAAGGCTGAAGAAAAACCTAAGAAAGTTGCTAAAGTTGAAGTTGAGGCAAAAACTGAAGCAAAACCAAAACCAAAGGCAAAACCTGAAGCTGAATTAAAGGTTGAATTAAAGCCAAAAGCTAAAGCTGAACCAAAAGTTGAAGCAAAAGCTGAGGTTAAGGAAGAAGCAAGTTCTGAAGAGATCGTTAGTCGTAACTTGCTATTAGAAGCAGGAGTCCAATTTGGTCATAATACTCGCAAATGGAATCCTAAAATGAAAGAGTATATTTTTGGTGAAAAGAATGGTATTTATATCATTGACCTAGACAAAACAATTGAAGGTATTAATGAAGCATACAAAGCTTTATATACTATTGTGCAAAATGGCGGAAGAGTTTTATTTGTAGGTACAAGAAAACAAATTCAAGAAATTATCAAAGAAGAAGCTGAAAGATGTGGCGAATACTACGTAGACCAAAGATGGTTAGGTGGTATGCTTACAAACTTCAAAACAATTAGACGTTCAATTAAACGTTTAGAAGATATTGAAAGAATGGATGCTGAAGGAACTTTAGAAAGTTATACTAAAAAAGAAGTTGCTTTAATTAAAAAGGAACAAGAAAAATTAGTTAAATACTTTAGTGGAATTAGAGATATGACTAAGATTCCTCAAGCTATGTTTGTAATTGATCCAAATAGTGAGCGTAATGCTGTACTTGAAGCTAGAAAACTAAATATACCTTTATTTGGTTTAGTAGATACTAACTGTGATCCAGATGAAGTTGATTATGTAATCCCAGGAAATGATGATGCTGTTAGATCAGTAAAAGTAATTACTGCTATTATGGCTAATGCAGTTGCAACTGCTAAAGGATTACCACCAGTTGAAATCGTAGTTCCAGAAGAACAAGAACCAGCTGATAATCATCAACAAGGACGTTTTGGTCGTGGAAGAAGACCTAGAAGAGTTAGACAAGTTGATGCTTTAATCTTACCTGTAGACGATAAAACTGAAAAAGCTAAGGAAATAGAGCTAGAAGAAAAGAAAAAGGCTAAGAAAGAAGAAATCAAAGAAGTTAAAGAAAAACAAGCAATCAAAAAAGAAATAAAATTAGAAAAAGAAGAAAAACCTAAAAAAGCTGCTAAAGCCGAAAAAGAAGAAGTTGAAGTTGAAGCAAAACCTAAAAAAGCTGCTAAAGCTGAAAAAGCAGAAGCTGAAGTTGAAGCAAAACCTAAGAGAGCAAAAAAAGAAGCAGCTGAAGTAAAAGAAGAAAAAGCCCCTAAGGCTAAAAAAGAAATAGAAGTTAAAGTAGAAGAAGTAACAGAGGAGGTAAAATAATGGCTGTTGTTATTAGTGCACAACTTGTAAAAGAATTGAGAGACCGTACTGGTGCTGGAATGATGGATTGTAAAAAAGCTTTAGTTGAAACAGGCGGCGACCTAGAAAAAGCTAGTGTTTGGCTAAGAGAAAATGGGATTACTAAAGCTGCTAAAAAAGCAACTAGAGTTGCAGCTGAAGGTATTTGTTCAGCATTAATCAATGGAAATAAAACATTAGTTTATGAAATTAACTGTGAAACAGACTTCGTTACTAAAACAGACAAATTCCAAGCTGTTGTTGAAAAAGTAGGAAAAGCATTACTTAAGAGTAATGCTACTAATACTGAAGAAGCTTTAAAAGTTAAAGCTGAAGAAGGTACAGTAGAAGACCTTATTATTCAAGCAACTGCTATTATTGGAGAAAAAATTGATTTACGTAATGTATCAGTAATTACTAAAAAAGACGATGAAAAATTTGAAGTTTATTCGCATATGAATGGTCGTATTGTTGTTGTAATTACATATAAGGGAAAAGAAGATGCTGCTCACGATGTTGCATTACACGTAGCTGCTATGAACCCTACATATTTAAGTAGAGCAGATGTTGATGAAGCTTTCCTTGCAAGAGAAAAAGCTATTTTCAGACAAGAAGCAATTAATGAAGGAAAACCTGAAAAGATCGTTGATAAGATTGCTGAAGGTAAAGTTAATAGATACTTAAAAGATATTTGTTTACTTGACCAACAATTTGTTAAAAACTCAGACATTACTGTAGAACAATTTTTAAAACAAGAAGAAACATCAGTTTCACACTTCTATCGTATTGAAGTTGGTGTTGGTGTTGAAAGAGAATGAATGTGTGATTGTCCAATAAAAATCACATTTAATTAATAAAAAAGGCTAGTTAATCTAGCCTTTTTATTATCTTATTTAGTTTTTAGTAATTTGTTTTGTGAATTTCAAAATATGCTTTTTCGTGATCACATACTGGGCACATATCTGGTGCTTCTTTACCAATATGAATATGACCGCAGTTAGAACATTCCCAAACTGTATCTTTGCTACGAGAGAAAACAATACCTTCTTCGATATTAACTTTTAGTTTTTTATATCTTTCTTCGTGTCTTTTTTCTACATCTGCAACTAATCTAAATAAAGCAGCAATTTCAGGAAAACCTTCTTTTTCTGCAGTTTTTGCAAACCCTGGATACATTTCAGTCCATTCGTAGTTTTCACCACTTGCTGCATCTTCTAAGTTAGCAGTAGTTTTTGGCACTGAACCTTCATTTAATAACTTGAACCAAATCTTTGCGTGTTCTTTTTCATTTAAAGCTGTTTCTTCAAAGAATTTACCTATTTGAACGTAACCATCTTTTTTAGCTTGTGAAGCATAATATAAATACTTAGTGTGAGCTTGTGATTCCCCCGCAAAAGCTTCTTTCAAATTTGCTTCAGTTTGTGTACCCTTTAATTCTGGGTACTTTTTAAATTTCTTTAAATCCATTCTATTCCTCCTCCGATATAGATATTATACCATTATTCTTTATAAAATAAAAGAGTAAAAAGAAAAAAGGAGATATTCTCCTTTTTAAATTTCTAAAATATCTTTTTCTTTCTTCTTACCTTTGTCTTCAATTAATTTGATATATTTATCAGTTAATTCTTGGATTTCGTTTTGGTAAGAATGTGATGCATCTTCTGAGATTTCTTTGTCATTTTCCATCTTTTTGATTTCATCATTTGATTCTCTTCTAAAGTTTCTCATTTGGATTTTGTAACTTTCAAGTAAGTTATTTAATTCTCTAACATGCATTTTTCTTGTTTCTTCTGTAAGTGGTGGGAAGTTTATACGTAACACTTTGCCATCACTCATTGGATTTAAGTTCAAATCAGCTAGTTGAATTGCTTTTTCCATATCTTTTAAAGCAGATACATCATAAGGTTTAATTAATAATTGTTGAGCTTCTGGTGTACTAATTGATGCAATTTGTTCTAAAGGAGTAGACATACCATAATAGTTAACCATAACACCACTTAAAACTTTTGGATTAGCACGACCTGTTCTAATTAGGCCCATTTCTTTTTCTAAAGCATCAATTGCTTTCATCATTTTTTCTTCACATGCGTCTAATAATAATTGTAATACTTCCATTATTTCTTTTCCTTTCTATTAGTTATCACAGTTCCAATTTTTGGATTGGTAACTACGTTTTTAATATTGCCTTCTTTGTTCATATCAAAGACAATAATTTTAATATTGTTTTCTTTGCATAGTGTTGCAGCAGTTAAATCCATAACACCTAAATTCTTTTCAATAACTTCTTCATAAGTTAATTTATCATAACGTTTGGCATCAGGATATTTATTAGGATCTTTATCGTAGACACCATCAACACCATTTTTAGCCATTAGAATAATATCCGCTCCTAGTTCGGCTCCCCTTAAAGAAGCAGTCGAGTCAGTACTAAAGAATGGTAGACCAGTACCCCCACCGAAGATTACAACTCGATTTTTTTCTAAATGAGAGATTGCTTTTCTTCTAATATAAGGTTCAGCTACAGCTGGGATTTCTAAAGATGTCATTGCTCTTGTATCTAGTCCTAACTTTTCTAAGGCAGCTTGAATGGCAAGAGCATTTAGGATTGTAGCTAGCATACCCATATAGTCAGCACTTGAGCGATCAATACCTAATTCTTCTGCGTCTTTCCCACGCCAGATATTACCTCCCCCTATAATTATTCCTAATTGGATATTTCCTAAATCATAAAGTTTTTTAATTTCTAAAGCTATTTTATTTACTTTTTGGAAATCAATTCCTTTACTGTCTGGGTAAGCTAAAGCTTCACCACTTAATTTTAAAATTATTCTTTTCATAACTATCACCTTTTATATTATATCAAAGATAAAGTAAAAAGGGAATACTTTTTTCCTTTCTAAAAGATTTATTAATGGAAATTATAGACGATTTATAGTATAATATGATAAGTGGAGAAAGTTATGAAATTACCAAGACATGTGGCAATTATTCTTGATGGTAATGGTAGATGGGCAAAAGCAAAAGGTTTGCCCCGTTCTTTTGGTCATCAAGAAGGTTTAAAAACTTTAGTTGAATTAATAAAATATACTAACTCAATTGGTTTAGAAGAACTATCTGTTTTTGGTTTTAGTACGGAAAATTGGAACAGGCCAAAATCTGAAGTTAATTATATAATGGGGCTTGTAGAAAAGGGATATAAGAACTATCAAGAAAAAATAAAAGCTATAGATCTTAAGATTAAGGTTGTTGGTGAACTTGAGATGCTTAAACCTAGTTTACAAAAAATAGCTCAAGAAATAGAAGAAGCAACTAAAGATAACAAAGGTATGACTTTAAATGTGTGTTTTTCTTATGGAGGAAAACAAGAGTTAGTCCGCGCTTTTAAAAAACTAGAAGGACAAGAAATAACTATCGAAACAATTCAAAACAATTTAGATATAAAAACAGACGTTGATTTATTAATAAGAACTGGAGGAAATCAAAGAATAAGTAACTTCCTTATTTGGCAACTTGCTTATGCTGAACTTTATTTTACTGAAGTTTATTTTCCTGATTTCAAAAAAGAAGATTTTGATCAAGCTATAGAATATTATAATAAACAAGAACGTCGTTTTGGAGGTTTAAAATGAGCCCGAAAATTAAAAACTTAATAATTAGAGCTACAACTGGTTTAGTTTATACAGGGCTGATTATAGGCTTAGCTTTAGTAAATGGACCTTGGTTTATGATCCTTGGAATTTTGTTTTCTATATTAGCTACTTATGAACTAACTAATGCTTTTAGTAATAAACATCCAGCATACAACCATTTAAAATATATTATGCCGTTAATAGCTGGGGGATTAACTTTCATTTTCATTTATTTTTATGATGATTCAAAGATTGTTTTACTTAGTTATTTTCTATCATTATTAATAGTTTTTAGTTTGTTACTTTTTAGTAAAGATACTAAGATTATTGATTATGGTTTAGGAATATTAGCTTTGGTGTATACTAGTTTAATGGTGGGAGCAATTTTCTCCTTGAAATATATTAATTTAGATATTACCAATACATTTTTAATAGATAGATTTAATTTTGATGGTAAATTAATTTTTATATATTTATTTATTGTTGTTGTGATGACAGATATGATGGCTTATATCTTTGGGTCATTACTTGGGAAACATAAACTAGCCCCAACAATCAGCCCCAATAAATCGGTTGAAGGTGCTGTTATCGGAACTGTTTTAGGAAGTTTGTTTGGTCTACTTGCTTTAGTTTTATTAAAGATAGTAGATTTAAATGCTTTAAATTCTAAGGAACTTGTTTTGGTATTTATAGTAATATTTTTTATAAATATTTTAATTAGTATTGTTGGTCAAATAGGTGATTTATTTGCCTCTAAAATAAAAAGAAATTATGAAATTAAAGATTTTGGAAAGCTCTTACCAGGCCATGGAGGAGTTTTAGATCGAATTGATAGTTTGATTTTTGGAGCAACATTAATTCAAGTCATTTTAATAATTTTAACTTTAGTTTAGAAAGGAGAAATTATGCGTAATCTTTATCTATTAGGAGCTACTGGTTCAATTGGAACTCAAGCTTTAAATATAATAAGAAAAAATCAAGATTATCGTGTTTTAGGAATAAGTTTTTATAATAATATTTCTTTGGGAAAAGAAATAATTAAAGAATTTAAACCAGAACTTGTTTGGGTAAAAGATGAAGAGATAAAGAGAGATCTTGAAAAAGAGTTTCCTAAGGTAAAGATTTATTTTGGAAAAGAAGGAATGATTGATTTTGCTTCATATAAAAAGCCTGGTTTAGTTTTAAATGCTTTAACTGGTAGTAGTGGGTTACTACCTACTTATTATGCAATTAAAAGCAAAAAAGATATCTTACTAGCTAATAAAGAGAGTTTAGTAATTGGTGGAAAATTAATTATTGATCTTGCTAGAAAAATGAAAGTTTCTATTTTTCCTTTAGATAGCGAGCATAATTCTATTTATCAATTACTAAGAAAAGAAAATAAAGAAGATGTAAAGAAGGTTTATTTAACTGCTAGTGGTGGCGCTTTAAGAGATAAAAATAGAGAAGAGTTAAAGTCGGTTACTAAAGCAGAAGTATTAAATCATCCTAATTGGAAAATGGGAGATAAAATTACAGTTGATTCAGCTACATTAATTAATAAAGGTTTTGAAGTTATTGAAGCTTATCATTTGTTTGGTTTAGAATTAAATCAAATTGATACTGTGCTTCATCGTGAATCTATTGTCCATGCTTTAGTAGAATATAAAGATAGTACGGTTCTTGCTAATTTATCTTATCCAAATATGGAAATACCAATTAGTTATGCTTTATCTTATCCAAAGAGAAGAAAAACAAGTGTTGCTAGCTTAGATTTAGGAAAGTTAAAATCTTTGAATTTTGAAAAGATAGATTATGAAAGATATCCTTTATTAAAACTTAGTTTTGAAGTTTTGAAAAAAGGAGAGGCTAAGCAAATTGCTTATAGTGCTAGTAATGAAGCTGCAGTTAATTTGTTTTTAGATGGAAAAATTAGTTTTTTAGAAATAGAACAAATAGTTATTGAAGCTGTAAAGAAAGATTATCCAAAATTTGAAATTAGTTTAGATAATATTTTAGATTTAGATTTAGAAATAAAAAAAGAAATATACGAGAAATATAAATAGAGGTGAGTTAGATGGATTTTATATTAGGGTTGTTGGCCTTTATCTTTGTCTTAGGGCTAATTATTTTAGTCCACGAAGGAGGACATATGATATTTGCGAAGAAAGCGGGAATTTTAGTTCGCGAATTTGCGTTTGGAATGGGGCCAGCTATCTTCAAAAAGAAAGTAGGGGAAACGGAATATAGTATTAGAATCTTACCAATTGGAGGATTTTGTGCTATAGCGGGAGAAGAACAAGAAGATGATTATTTAGAAAAAGTTCAGTATGTAAAGCTAAAGTTTAAACGAGGTACTGTTACAGATATATATTTAACTTTAAATCATAAAGATGCAAAAGATTTAGAGATGTTTGAAGTTGTAGACTATGATTTATTTGATGAACACCAAAGGGGATTTTTGTTTATCGCAGTAAAAGATTCTGCTGGTAATTTAAAGAAGTATGGTGTAAGTAAAAGTGCGATGCTTCATGAAGGTAAGCAAAGTATCCAAATTGCTCCTTATGAAAGAACCTTAGGGGCTAAATCATTATGGGATAGATTTATGGTTATGTTTGGTGGACCATTAATGAATTTCTTTCTTGCAATGCTTGTTTTTGTAATTTTAGGTATGGGACAGGGTTTTCCGAAATACGACACAAATAGGGTTAATGTAAATAATGAGTATTTAATAGAAAGCGGCTTTACTAGTGGATCTTATATTGAGAAAATGGAAATAAGTGGTTATTCAGTTGAAGTAAAAGAATATTCAGATATTGATGCTTTTTTAAACTACTATTTACAAAATAAAGTTACAGAACCAATTTCTATTAATTATCGCAATAATGGTGAAAGTAAACAAGTATTTGTTTCTCCTCAATATGCCTTATATAATATGGGGATTTATAGCGATCAAAGGACTGAAGAAGTAGTTATAGGTTATGTTGCATCAGTTGATGACAATATGAGCACAAACCAAGGGTTACTTTCAGGAGATAAAATTATAACAATTAATGGAGAAGATATTAGTAACTGGCTAGATGTTGTTAAGTTTGCTAATAACTATGTAGGTGGAACTGGAACTGACGCTGATTATTTAAATTTTATAGTGTTAAGAGAATCTAATATAGTAGTAGCTAACCCACCTAAAAATACAGAGGCAACAATTATAACATCATCAAATGAAGATATTTTTGAAGTATTAGTAAAACGCGTAGACGATAAAGAAACAATTGAGATTGTTCCCAAAACAATTGGTACTACAGATATTAAATTCAGTTATACTTTAGAAAACGGCTCAACAGTTACTGATCAATATCTAGTTACAATTATAGAGAAAGATGGTAAGTTAAGCGCAAGGCAAACTGTAAGTGTAAAAATTAAACCATATAGCAAAAGCATTATGGATACACAATATGATGTTGAGAGAAATAAAATTCGTCCAGCTGGTGTTGCTTTAGGATTTTTACCAAGTCGTGAATTTAGCTTACATAAATCACTTATCTTTGGAATTGATCAAACTGTTAACTCTTCAACTGTTGTTTTTAGTACTTTAAGAATGTTATTCAAAGATAAAACAGTAACAATTAAGTCATTATCTGGACCGGTTGGTATTTATAAAATAACTAGTCAATTTGCTTCACTTGGCTTTTTACCATTATTAGGTTTACTAGGGATGTTATCGGTGAATGTTGGACTACTTAATTTATTTCCAATTCCAGCACTTGATGGTGGTAGAATAGTGTTTTTAGGGTATGAAGCTATTACAAGGAAAAAACCAAATCCAAAAGTTGAAAAGATTTTAATTACAGTAACAATGTTTTTATTATTAGGCTTAATTGCCTTTGTAACATTAAATGATATTATTAAATTATTTTAGGAGGTAAATAATGAAACAAAGCAGATTTTTTATCCCAACATTAAGGGAGACACCAAAAGATGCCCAAATAGTATCACACAGGATTCTATTAAAGGGTGGATATATCAAACAAGTCGCAGCTGGTATTTATGATTATTTGCCTTTAGCATATAAGATTATTAAAAAAATTGAAAATATTGTTAGGGAAGAAATAAATAAAACAGAATCAGTTGAAGTTTTAATGCCTGCTTTGCAACCAAAAGATTTATGGGTTGAATCTTTAAGATGGGATCAATATGGAAAAGAGCTAATGAGATTAGAAGATCGTAATGAACGTCCTTTCTGTTTAGGTCCTACTCATGAAGAAGTAGTAACTGATTTAGTTAGAGATTATGTAAATAGTTATAAAAAACTACCAATAGGTTTATATCAAATTCAAAATAAGTTTAGGGATGAATTCCGACCTCGTTTTGGTTTAATGAGAGGAAGAGAATTTTTGATGTTTGACTTGTATACTTTTCATAAAGACGAAGATGACTTAGATGTTTGGTATAAAAGGGTTAGAGAAGCCTATAAGAGAATTTTAAATCGACTTGAATTAGATTATCGTATTATTGGAGCTGATTCAGGAAATATTGGCGGTAAGGCTTCAGAAGAATTTATGGTGCTATGTGATGTTGGAGAAGATACGATTGTTTACAGTGATAGTTCTAGTTTTGCTTTAAACCAAGAGATTTGTGATTTAAAGGAAGGAGATCCTTCTCCTGATGGTAAAGGTTTAATTAAACATGCTAAGGGAATTGAAGTTGGTCATATTTTTAAACTTGGAACTAGATATTCTGAATTAATGAAGGCTAACTTTATTGACCAAGACCAAAAAACTAAACCTATTATTATGGGTTGTTATGGAATTGGTATTTCTCGTTTGCTTATGGCTATTTTAGAACAACATTCAAACGATGAAAAACCAGTTTGGCCAAAAGAAGTTACTCCATTTGATATTCACATTATTCCACTTGGTGATAACTTAGATCAAGGATTAGAAATTTATGAGAAATTATCTAAAAACTATGATTGTTTAATCGATGATCGTGATGAAAGAGCAGGGGTTAAATTCCAAGATGCAGATTTAGTTGGAGTAAGATATAGAATTGTGGTTGGTCGTAAAGCTGATGAAGGAATTTATGAATTCCAAGATTTAAAACAAGGCATTAAGAAAGAACTTAAATTATCAGAGATAGAAAAGGAGTTGAAAAAATGAAAGGATTTACTAATACAAATATTTATGTAGAGGGAAAAGGGATTATAAAGACTTCTTTAGAAATTGAAAATGGAAAAATTAAATCTATTGGAAAATTTAAAGATGGTGTTGAACTTCCAGACAACTTAATTGTAGTTCCAGGATTTATTGATCAACATATTCATGGTGCTAATCATTCAGATTCAATGTACCCTACAAAAAAAGATATTTTAAATATTGCAACATCAATAACTCAAGATGGAGTTACGGGCTTTTTACCAACAACGATGACGCAAAGTATTGAAAATATTAATAAAGCTTTAGAGAATATTAAAAAGTATATTGAAGAAGGCGTAGAAGAAGGAGCAGAAGTTTTAGGAATCCATTTAGAAGGACCTTTTGTAAGTAAAAAACAAAAAGGAGCTCAACCAGAAGAATATATTTTAGAAGCAAGTGTTGATGCTTTTAAGAAGTTTCAAAAAGTAAGTGGTGGTAATATTAAAATTGTTACGTTAGCTTATGAGGAAAATGGTAAAGAATTAACTCAATATTTGAAATCAAAAAAGATTGTAGCATCATTAGGTCATACTGATGCAACATATACTATTGCTAGTGAAGCGGTTAAAAATGGAGCAACATCATTTACGCATTGTTATAATGCAATGAAAGGCTTGCATCATCGAGATGCTGGTACATTAGGTGCTGCTATGCTTCATGATGAAGCTTATGTAGAGTTAATTTGTGATTTAATTCATGTTAGTGCTCCTGCTATTAAAATCTTATACAAACAAAAACCAAAAGATAAGTTTATTTTAGTAACTGACTCAATGGAAGCAAAACATTTGCCTGATGGTAAATATCAATTAGGTGGCCAAGATGTTTATGTAAGGGACGGAGCAGCTAGATTAGAAACAGGTAATCTTGCAGGTTCAGTTTTAAAAATGAATGAAGCGATTAGAAATTGTAAAGAAACTTTAGAGATTTCTTTAGAAGAAGCAATTGATTTTGCAACAATCAATCCAGCACGTAATCTAAATATAAGCAATAAAAAAGGATCAATTAAAGTAGGCAAAGATGCAGACTTTGCAATTATCGATCAAGATTTAAATGTTTATGAAACAATTAGAGCAGGAAAGACAATTTACAAAAAACAATGATTTTACAAATTGAAGTTCTTAATTTACTTAAAATTATCTTTTTAAGTGCTTTAGCAGTTGGATTTTTCTTTATGATTTTAAATGGACTTATTAAGAGGTCTAATTATAAAAGAAAAGGCTTATATAATTTTCTTTTAGGTTTTACTTTTATTGTTTTGTTTTTAGGCAGTTATTTCTATGATAAACATATTTTTGGAATTACTGATTTTACTAAATATTATGCTTTACTTGGCTCTAGTATCTTTTATACTTTGGTTTTAGCTGGATCTAACTTTATTAAAGGTATCCAAAGAAACGAAAGAGTATTTAAAGGAACTAAATCATCAAAACCTAAAGATTTTATTTATATTCTACTTAAGTACCAAGATGGATTTTTATTAGAAAAGACGAATGAGAAATATCTTGCTATTATTAGGAAGATGAAAACTAATTTTCATGATGAAGATGTTAGTAATTTTGTAAAGAGTTATGGTGAATGTTTGAATGTTAGTTACAAAGGTGTAGTGTATAAAAAAGATTATAACTATTATTGTTATCTAATAGAAACTAACACTTATAATCAAAAGTTAGAATTTGTGAATCAATTTGAACTTACGCAAATAATGATGAGTGCTGAAGATAAAGAAATAATATTATCAATTATTCTAAGAAATGATTTTATTTTAGATAAGAGAATATAAAAAAGCTTGTTTTAAAACAAGCTTTTATTTTTTATATTTAAATATTTGATCAAATAATTGTTTATTAACTAAAACTTCTAAATAAACTGATGTTTGGTTATAAACGATTTTAATAACTTGACCTTGTTTTTTAAGATCGTTAATTAATTTACTTTCTTCTAAAGGAATTTCTACTTTGATAAAGTATTCGTTAGAAAATAGTTTATCTTCGATAGCATCTATTAGGCGATTAAAGTTTTCTTTAGTTTTGGCACTAAATTTAATTACATTTTCGTATTTACTTGGAACAATTAAAGCATGTTCTACTAAATCTACTTTATTGATTAAGTAGATTTTTTTAATTTGGTTTGCACCAATTTGCTTTAAGATTTTATTTGTGTTTTCAATTTCTTCTTCAAAATTAGGGTTAGCGCCATTAACAACTTGGATAATTAAGTCTGCTTCTTTAACTTCGATGATTGTAGATAGAAAAGCATCAACTAGTTGTTTTGGTAAATCGCTAATAAAGCCAACAGTATCGGAAAGTAAGATTTTATGATGGTTGATATCTACTATTCTTGTATAAGTATCTAGTGTAGTAAATAACATATCTTTAGTAATTACTAGTTTTTCTTCATCTTCTAAGAAAAGATTTAAAGTAGTAGATTTACCACTATTAGTATAACCAACTAAAGCAACTTGTTTTAAGAAAGATTTATTTCTTTTAGTTTTTTTAGTTTCATTAGTTTTCTTAATTTCTTTTAAAGTTTTATTTAAGTCTGAAAGTCTTTGCCTTACATTTCTTCTTTTTAATTCTTGGACAGTTTCACCACCACCACGAAGATATAAACCACCACCAGAGCCTACTTGACGCGATAAGTTTTTATTTATTGCGATTAATCTTGGTAACATATAGTTTAAAGTTGCAATTTCTGTTTGGATTTTTGCTTCTTTAGTTTGTGCTCTTTGGTTAAAGATTTCTAAAATGCAATATGTTTTATCATAAACGATACATTTAAGGTAGTCTTCAATATTTACATATTGTGAGGGGGAAAGTTCATTATTAAAAATAACAACTTCAGCTTTATAAAAGTCTAAAGCCATTTTGATTTCTTCTAGTTTACCTTTACCTACATAATGAGCAGGATTGATTTTTTCTAGATTTTGGGTAATTATGTGACAAACTTCAATTGAACATGCTTCAGCAATTCCTTGTAATTCTTCTAGTTCTAAATCAGTTGTATTTACCCCAACAAGTATTCCTTTCATATAATCCTCCTTTTTAAAAAGGGTAAAAATACCCTTTTATTTTAATTATTATCTTTTTCTTTCTTTTTATCAGATTTTGCGAAGATTGACACAATAGGAATAGTTAAAAATAAAATCCACCAAGGATGCCAACCGTCAATTGTAAATCCAATTATCATATAAGCAATTACTACTAAAATTGTATAGAATGTTACAAATTTAAAAGTACTGTTTAAAATCGCACTTACTAAAGGAACAAGTAAGAAAACGATCCAACCTGGATGCCATAAGTCAGCTAAAAACCCCATTAATAAATAAGCGATTGTACACATAATTGGCAATGCAGCCATAATTTTCTTTTTCATATATTCCCTCCTTAATTATTTTTTGTTTTCTTCATCTTTAGAATCGAATTTTTCTTCAAACTCTTTTTCAATTTTTTCTTCCCATTCAGCATCATATCCACAATTACAATCATCATGTTGATTTTCTACCATATCACAAAATTCTTCAGCAGTTAAATGTCTAGGTCTTGTGAAGATTGAAAAGATTGGAATAGTTAGAAAAGCTATCCATAAAGGATGCCATAAACCAGTTAAGGCACTTGTTACTACATAAGCAACGCTAATTACTGTTGTGTAGATAGAAACAAGTTTTAAGTTTTTATTAAATAGGATTGCCGCAAATAAAGGAATAGCTAAGAATACAACCCAGCCTGGATGCCATAAGTCTGCTAAGAATCCCATTAGTAAATAAGCAATTGTGCAGACAATAGGCAAAGCAGCCATAATCCTACCTTTTAAATATAGTTTCATAAAATCTCCTTAAATATCACATTTTAATTGGGCATTACAGTTTGTACAAGTGTTACAGCCACCAATTTCTTCTACAATCCCTTCATGGCAAATAGGACATAAGTTACCTACTTCAACGCCAATTTCACGATTAGCTTTTAAAGGTGCTACTTGGTTTAAACTGTCAGCTGATTCAGATTTTACATCTGATTTAGATTCTGTAATTTCAATACCTAAGTCTTCTAAACCTACTTGTTTTGGAAGTTTATCTTCTTTTGTTAGAGTAAGAACTTGAGAGTCTCTAGATCCGTCTACGTAAACAGTACCACCTTTAGCTCCACCTTTGTATAGTCTAAAGTATAAGCTTTCTACATCTTCAACTGTATAGCCTTTAGGTGCGTTAACAGTTTTTGAGATTGAAGAGTCAACCCATTTTTGAATTACACATTGTGTATCTGCGTGTTCTTCAGCTGTAAGCCCCATAGCACTTACGAAAACATCTGGTAAATTATCATATGAATACTCAGGGTTGTGACTTAAGTAGATATCTATTACTGGAGCATTAACTTCCATAAATTGTCCTAAACGACCACTACGATAATATTTAAATGCAAAGTATGGTTCTAAGCCTGTTGATACTCCAACCATTGTTCCTGTAGAACCAGTAGGAGCAATTGTAAGTAAGTGAGAGTTTCTAATACCATATTTTAGAACATCGTTTCTAATTTTTTGTGGCATATTCTTCATATAACCAGTTTCAATAAATTTCTCTCTTGAACCATATTGATCTAAAAATGGAAAGCTTCCTTTTTCTTTTGCAAGGTCAATTGAAGCATCATAAGCAGTAGTAGCAATAAATTTAAATAATTTATCTACGAACTTATTACCTTCTTTACTACCATAACGAAGGTTAGCATAAATAATTAAGTCATGTAAGCCCATAACTCCTAAGCCAACACGGCGTTCACCTTTAGCTTGTTTTTCGTTTGCTTCTAAGAAATAAGTAGTTTGGTCAATTACGTTATCTTGCATTCTAACTGCAACTCTAATTGAGTTTTCTAGTTTATCCCAGTCAACGTCTCTTTTTTCCCAGTCATACATATTAGCTAAGTTTAAAGCTGCTAAGTTACAAACTGAGTAAGGAGCAAGTGGTTGTTCCCCACAAGGGTTAGTACATACAACTTTTTGTCCATATGCTTTCGCATTAGTCATATCATTTGCATTATCAATAAAGAAAATGCCTGGTTCAGCTGAGTATGTAGCGCAAATACAAATTAAGTGCCATAACTCACGTGCTTTAATTGTACGGTATGTTTTAACACGATAGCCCATTTTTTCCCATTCTCTAACATCCCCACAAGCTTGCCATTTTTCGTTATAAGCAGCTTTTTCACCTGGAGAATAGTCATCTGTATCAGGGAATTTTAAAGCATAGTCTAAATCATTTTCTACTGCATGCATGAATTCTTTTGTGATGGCAACAGAAATATTTGCTCCACTTAAAAAGTCAGGGTTATTTACAGAATAAGTTCCTCCTAAATTTAGAGTATCTTTAACTTTTTGTAAAGCAAGTTTACTTACTAAATCAGGGTTAGTTTCTGCTAGTTTTACTATTGTTTCATAAATTTCAATTTCTTCACGACTTAGGTGAGTAAATTTTAGTTTGTCTTTGGCTAGTCTTCTAATATCTTCATCTTCTAAGTTCTCAATTAAGAAAAGTAAAATCTTTGGATTTTGCATTTTACTAATGATGAATTCTAGAATATCTGGATGCCAATCAGCTAACATAATCATTTGTGCTCCACGACGACTTCCACCTTGCTCTACAAGATTTGTAAGTGAAGATAAGTCGTTAAGCCAACTTACTGAGCCTGAAGATTTACCACTAACGCCTTTAGCTAGAGCATTACGAGGACGAAGAGTAGAACCGTTAGTTCCTACACCACCTCCACGAGACATAATTTCCATAACTTCTTTACGATGGCGACTAATACCACCACGAGAGTCATGGATATATGGCATAACAAAACAGTTGAAATAAGTAACAGCTGTATTACTGCCAGCACCAAATAGTACCCTACCAGCAGGAATGATATTCATTTCTTTTAATTCGTTCTCTAATGCTTGAACAACTTCTAAAGTTTCTCCAATACTTAAATTGTTAGCTACTCTTTGGCAAATCTGTTCATAGTAAAGTTCTAATGGCTTATCAACTTCACCAATTTTTCTTTTAATTATACCTTTGTTATTTGCATCTTCGGCCATTGCTATGTATTCTTCTTCAAGTTTAATATAAACATGATTTTTCGTAATACGATCAATATAGCCGATTCCTCTTGCAGGGAATTTAGGGTCTTCTTTTATAACACATAAGACTAAATCACCTTTTGCGTATGATATGTGATTAATATCTTTTTGCGCATAACGGTCTAGGAGAATCAAACGCGAAACACTCGTAAAGCTTTTCTCCATGTCATCGTCGACTAAAAATAAATGAGGGAAATAGTTTTTTAAATCCTCATTTAACTTTTGTTTTAACTCTTTTGTGTACTTTACATTTTCTTGCATAATCTCACATACCTTCCTATTTAAATTTTATACTTACCTTATTTATAGTATTATATCACACTAGGACTAATAATTCGAGAAAAATTTGTAAAATTTTCTTTTTCTTTTTTTCCTGAAAAAGCAGTTTCTGTTTTCAAAAGAAAATAGTTTTTACTAAAGCTTTCAAAAAATCATTTTATACTACAATTTTTCATTGTTTTTTGGTATAATATGATTAAATGGGAGATGTTGCAATGATTCAAGGATCTAATCGTAAAATGAGATTATCAAACAGTGCTACATACTTACAAGATATCTTTTCTAATACTCCATATATTGAACTTGGTAATATTGATTATGAAATTATGGAAAAGATCTTGAATTTTGAAAGAATTAGAATTGAGGAAATCTCGGATTTTAATATTCAAAATAGTGGTATGTCTAACTTTAAGATTAATCGCGAAAGTTTACAAAATATAATTCCATATATGTTTATCGATAGTTTGAATAAGAAGAATAGAGTTTATCAACTTTTTCTAACTTATGGTTTGGCTCGTTATCGTGATAACAATAAAGAAGAAAAATTTGCGCCAATTATTTTAATTCCTGTAAATTTATATTTTGAGAATAATCAAATTTATCTTCAAAAATATGCACGACCGATTGCAAATGATATTTTAATTAATATTCTCTCAACAATCCTAACTTCAGATCAAAGAAGGCTATTACCAACACAAGTATTAGATCGTTTTGATTCTCTATATTCAATAGATCGTTATATCTTACAACTAGCTAATATTGAAGGTTTAGATGTTAAGTTAGAAAACTATCTAACAATTGCCAAGACAGTAGAAGATAGACCAGACTTAAAGCATAGCAAGTTTCCTATCGTAAGAGATCAAAATGAAGCTTTACTTGATAAGTTATATAGTGAAGAAAGCAATTTAAGATATATTGCTCCTTTAAACAAAAAACAAAGAGAAGCTTTATATAATGCAAGTATAGGCAATAGTTTTGTTATTGTAGGTAGATTAGGTACTGGTAAAACTCTAACCCTAACAAACATTTGTTTAGAAGCAATTACTCAAGGCAAAAGAATCCTTTATATTTCTAACCAAGATGAAACTTTAGAAACAGTTTTTAATAAATTTAATAGTTTGAATTTAGAAAACTATGTAGTTAACTTCGCTAATTCTTTTGCTTATTTTAATTATGGAGAAGTATCGCCTTATCCAAAAGGTAAATTTGAAGAGTTAACAGAAAAAGCTGAAGTATTAGAATTATATAAAGAAGTTAATGATTATGAATCGAAAATTTATTCAAAGATTCAAGACTATCGTTATGTAGAGGTACTTACTGAACTTGCAGTTTTATCGTTGCGCAAGAAAAAATTATTAGAAATAGATAATTTAAATATTTTATATAAATATGAATTTTTAGAAGTTGTTAAGGCTTTAGAAGAAATTGAAAGTTATCGTAAAATTATCCCTTCAATTTCTAAAAACAAATGGCATCAAGTTTTAATTTCCTCAGATTTCTTATCAAGAAATAATATTCTTGATGTTTTAATGCAAATTAAAGAAGACTTTTTAATTATTGAAAAAGAAAAACAAACTTTGGAAACAAAGTATGGTGTTGTTCCTCAAGATAGTTTATCAAGATTTCGTAATACAGTTAGTAATATAAAGAAATTAGCTCTAACTGATGTACCAGAATCTTGGAAAAAAGTTGGCTTTGCAAGTTATGAAGAAGCAGTTGAAGAATTTGAAGGATTAAAGACAAGTATTAATTCTTTAAAAGAAATTGAATATAGTTTAGATGCTAAGTGGAAAAATTATAAACAAATAGATATTGATGCTTTAATTAAAGAAGCTTTAGGTAAATATAGTAAAAAAGATCTTGACTATCTAAATGCTTTATTAAAAGCAAGAGCAGATATTACGTCTTTGAATAACAACTTTGCTTATCAAAAAGAACTATATGAAATTAATTCAAGAATTTTAGAAGATGCTTTTGGAATTGAGCTTTATTTAAACGATGAAATGCAAGGAAACTTAATTGAATTTCTTGAACTTTATAAAAATGGAGATTTTAAGTTTAAAGATTTAGCTGTTTATTCTCAAGATAAGATTTTTGTAAGACAGTTATTTAGGGCAGAAGCAATAGCTCTTCGTTATTTAAGAATGATAGATGAGTTTCAAAAAGAATATCCATACATAAAGATGAATAACTTAGAAAGTTATGTAAGTATCTTAGCTAAAGATAAAAAAGGGAAGATGGATAAACAAATTTTGAATGCTTATCGTAAAGAAGGTCAAAGAAAAGTTAAAGAAGACTCTGAGACCTTAATTAAAAAAACAAAGCAAGCTATTGATAGCCAACGTGGTTTAATGAAACTAGATAGTATTTATGAAAATCACTTTTTAGGATCTGATTTTCTTGGTACAGTTAGACGTTATAAAAATATTGAAACATTTTTTGAGAAAAATAGCAATGTAAACTTTAAAAAGGCTCTAGTCAAGTTAGCTATTGCTTTAGAAACATATAAAGAGCAAGAAAAGACAGAACTAACTAATGCTTTAAATGCTTATAGTGGTTCGATAGGAGAAATTAATAAATTAACAAGAAGTTATGCTGTTTTTGGCTTTGAGCCAAAAAAGAATAGTTTTAAAGATGTTTATCAAGAATTGACTAGCTTTTACAATTATATTGGTAGTTTATATAAAACAAATGACATCTTATTAGAGCAACTTGTTAATAGGAAAAAGTATGTTGCATTAGAAGAATATTATATTCTTTCTGAAAGTAAAAAAAAGATTTCAGAAAGTATTCAAGGATTAGAAAATAATAAAAAATATCAAAAAGTTTATGGTGTAATGTATCAAAATGAGGAAACAAATTTAAATACTATCCAAAGAACATTACAAAACTTTAAAAAATATCGTGAAAGTTTTATTGATGATAGTAAAGTTATTGCTAGTTTAAATCCAAATAATTACCAAAAAATTGAAGAACATTTAAGTACTGCCTCTGAAGCAAGTGAAGATTTAAATCGTTCATTCCAAAATTATGCTAAGTATTTTCAAACTGGGGTTTCATATTTCTTGTATTTTGATTTTTCAGTTATTATTGAACACTTAAATACTTTACTTAAAAAAGAAAAAGAATTAGATGCTTATTTAGTAATTAATAAAAACATTAGAAAAATTAATAATTATAGACTTGAGACATTAAGTGATATTATTGTTTCTGAAAATAAAGGGAACCAACTAGTTGATAGTTTCAAATATACTTACTTTACATATCTAAAGAATGAGTTTTCTAAAAAAGAGCCAAATGATGAAGACTGTCAAGAAGCATTAAATAAGATTATGGCTCTAGAAAAAACACTGATTGAGAAAGATATTAATAATTTAGTTGTAGATATTAGGAAACATAGCAGTAGTAGGTTTAGTACTCATAATATTAAAGAGTTAGATTATCGTAAGTATATTAAAAGAACAAAAGGAACTAAATATTTATTTTTAGCGCCTGTTTCTTTATTGAATTATTACTTAGATGTAAATGACTTTGATTTGGTAATTATTGATGATGCCCAATTACTAAATGCGAGTGAGTATTACAATGCTGTTTTAGGAAAGCAAATTATTGTTTCTGGGGAACTTCAACCTCAAGGAGCTGTATTTAATACTTTAATTAGTAGGATGATGAATGAGACGATTATTAAATTTGATTTTCGTTATTTACCTACACCAAAGAAACTCCTTAACTATTTACCTGGTTTACAAAGTTTAATTAAAAACACGTATAGCGGTAATAGGGGAATTGAAATTTTAAAAGATAAAATTGTCTACTATATTACTTTATTATATATGACTAATAAGGATATTAAGATTAACATCTTTATCCGTAATTTTGAGAAGCAAAAAGAAATTTACAGGGAAATAGCTAATAGTTTAATTAATGCTCACTTAAGCACAAATGATATTTATACTATTCTTACAAGAAGAATTAATATCGGTGATATAAACAATGTTTACTTATATCATGCAGATTATAATATTATTTGGCTTGAAGATTATTATGAAGTAAACTTAGAACACATTAGTTTAAACATCTTAGATACTTTACTTCTTTGTAATGAAAGAGTTATAATTTATGATAGTAATAATTATATTAGAAGTGATAATTTATTCCCGAAAACTTTAAATGGAATTGTAAATGAAGATGATGCTGCTATTTTTGAAGGTGTCACTTATAACCAAATGAACTTAGAACTTAAAAAGTTGATTGAGGCAAAAGGTTATAAAGTTTATGAGGCACCAGGAGATATTAGTATTATTATTGAGAAAAATGATCGTCTATATGGAGTATTGCTATTCTTTGATTATATGAAGATTCATTATGAGATATTAAATGAATATCGTGACTACTATGAACATTATCGAGCTAGTGGTTTTAAAATGATCAATGTTTGGATTACTCACTTTGATAATGATTTAAAGAAAATAGCTGATTATATTGTAAAGGAAATCAAAAATGAAACGAAAGATAAGTAAAAGAACTTTTAATGATTTCGTTGATTCCTTAAAAGATAAAACGCGTAGTTATTATTATATTAATTCTAATCTTAGTAGGTTACAAAAGGCTGGATTTAATTTAAGTACGAAATTAAATAATGGTGATAGTTTATTACACTTCGCAGTTAAAAAAGATGAAGTTAGATTAGTTAAAATCTTCATAAAATATGGTATAATATTAGACCTAGCAGATTTAAAAGGTTTAACTCCTTTACACTTAGCTGTCAAGGATAATAAATATCAAATTGCTGAGGCTCTTTTAGAAGCTAAGGCTAATCCCAATTTAGGAGCAGAATTAGATCAAACTCCTTTGCATTTAGCTGTAATCAACGGAAATGTAGAGATGATAGAACTATTAAGAAAATATGGTGCTGACTGTTTCTTAGTTGATGAAAAAAATCAAGATTCAATTGATTATGCAATTGATGAAGAAGAACTTCCGGTTATTAAGCATTTTTATGAAACTGTGGAGTTAGATCAAGAAAAAAGAAAAAAATTAGAAGAAATAATGGAAGGTGTAAAAAATGAATGAAGCATGGGAAACCCTAATAAGTAATTTAAAATCAAGATTGGAGAATCCTTTAGAGGTAACTCTCTTTGTTATTGATGTTGTACTGGCAGTAATTGTTTATATTTTAGTAATTAGTTTAATTCGCAAAAAGATTAAATTATCGATTATCATTCCACTATCGCTTGGAATGATTATCTTACATGGATTATTTGTGTTTTTTAATATGCCAATTATGACTTGGATTTTAAGAGTACTTTCACTTTTAATCTTGTTTATTCTTGTAATGATTTATTCATCAGAAATTAGGCATTATATTGATATTAAATTCTTGAAGCGGAAAGTGGACAATGTTTTTACTTCTGAAGAAGAAAAAGCTAATGTTATTAAAGTATTAGTAGATGCGATGAAACAATTGTCAGATCGTTCAATTGGTGCCTTAGTTACAATTGAAAGAGAAGATAGCTTAAGTAATATTATTGATAATGCAATTCCAATTGATGGTAAAATTACCCAAGAGTTACTAACGACTATCTTTACGCCAGGTACTGCTTGCCATGATGGGGCCGTAATTATAAGAAAAGATAGAATTGTTTGTGCGGGAGCGTATTTACCTACAACAGAAAGATATGATATCCCAACATTTTTGGGAACAAGACATAGAGCTGCAATTGGTGCTTCTGAAAGATACGATGCAATTACAATTGTCGTTTCTGAAGAAACAGGCAATATCAGTATTACATCTGATGGCGTAATTACTATTGACATTACTTTAGAAAAATTACAAGATTTATTAGATAGATATTTATTAAACAAATAGGAGGTCAAATGAAAATAGCACTAATTGCCCATGATAAGAAAAAAGATGAATTAATTGATTTTTGTATTCAATATGAAGATTTTTTTAAAAAACATGAACTTGTAGCTACAGGTACTACAGGTAGAAGAATTATGGAAAAAACCAGTTTAAAGATTACTTGTTTGAATTCTGGTCCATTAGGTGGAGATATTCAAATTGGTAATTTAGTAGTAAGCGGAGAAATAAGTATCGTTATTTTCTTCCGTGATGTTTTGACGGCTCAACCGCATGAGCCAGACATTTCAGCTCTTTTGAGACTTTGTGATTTATATAACATTCCTTTAGCGACTAATCAGAGGACGGCTGAATTATTAATTCAATAGGAGGATAAAATATGTTTAATTTTACTGCACAATTAGTGCTTCAAAATCCGTTCGTCGTTTTTATTTCTTTTGCTTTATTGATATTAGCATTAGAAATTACGATTATCTTTATGAAAAAAAGATTTCCAGTTCTAACATTTTTATTGGC
>DUNF01000038.1 GCA_012839485.1 Acholeplasmataceae bacterium | reverse complement strand
AGTAAGAGTATTATGTTTTTTCAAAGTTGTAAGTAAGTCCTTATTTTCTTCTAAATAAGCTTTATAATCATCCCTATTTGTCATTTTTTCCCTTCTTAACTTTTTTTGGCTTTTTATAACCTTTCATATGAACTTTATATTTTAACTTACCTTTTTTATCTTTAGGACCATATTTTTCAATTAAACTACGTAAAACTTCTGGAGATCCTTCGATCATATGATGTTTTGAAACTACGATTGCTGACTCAGTATCTACATACAATAAAAACATATCATCTAGTTCTCTTATATCTACTATATTATTCCAACCAAAGACTAATTTATCTTGTCCATCAATTCTTCTTTCAATTTTTTCCTTTGTAATTGAAATATACTCTTCTTTATCTCCCCTTTTTTTAGCTTCCTTCTTAACTAAAGAGTTAATTCTCCAAAACATAAACGAAGGAGCTAAGACTAAAGCAAAGAAAGCCAAACCCCAAATCATTATCATACTACTTAATGACTGTACTTCTTCTGAATCTGTTGCCATAAAGGTATTCTTTACAGCTAAGTACACTACAAATAAACCAGTAAGCAAAATTAAGTAGAATGTGAAAGACTTACGAAATAAGTGGAACCTGTAATACTTCTTATTAATTTGCTTATCGAATAACATCCTAATAATTATTCTTTCCATTATACCTCCTATTGATAATTTCTATTATTAAGAGCTCTTAAAATTGAAACTCTTTCTTCATTTATTCCCAAAACTCTAATTGTCTTAAAATGAAATAATTCAATATAATCTACTCCTGAACTTTCCCCAGAAATATTATATGAATGAACTTTAATGATTCCTTCATCAAATGACTGAATAGTTCCGTATTTAATATTACCATTATAGTCTTCTACACCATAACCAATTACTAAATTATTATTAAGAGCAAAATTAATAAAACTTAAAAGCAATAAATCATCATCTTCTAAAGTAATTTTTAAAGGATCATAATTATAATGTTTTATTAATTTTTCTAATATTTCTAATTGGTTATCATAGATTTCTACCCTAACAATATCATCTATTTTCCCTAAAACATAACCTGCAAACTTACCATTATATAAATAATCTTCAAAAATAAAATAACTCTCATCAACTTTTAAAACATAACCAGTTAAAAGTGTAGGTCCACCTACATTAGTTACCGTTATCTCAATAATAGTATGTTCTTGTTCGGCTTTTTTAATTAATTCAAACAAAATTACTCCTCCTCATACATCATATAATTATACCACAAAATCCTTATTTATGGTATAATAAATAACAAAGAAGGTGAGATTATGGATTGCTTAATTAAAAGTGTTGCTTATAATGATAACGTTAGAGTCTATCTTGTTTCCATAAAAGAACTTTTAGACGAAAGACTAAGTTTAAATAAATATAGTGAAAATGGTAAAGAACTTTTTGGAAAAGTCTTATCTGCTAGCCTTTTACTAGGTGGTGGCTTAAAAAATGACCAAAGACTAAGTATTAAGATTAAAAGCGATGGCGAATGTGGGCTAATTGTAACTGAAGTTGATAGCCTTGGTAATGTAAAGGGCTATATTGCTAACCCTAATTGTTTAGAAGGAAAACCTTTAGATGAAGAAAAAGCTTTAGGTAATGGCCAACTAACAGTTACTAAAGATTTAAACATCAAACAACTTTACACAACTTCCATTCCTCTAAACTATCCATTAATCCAAGATAACTTTACTTACTATTTTTTAAAAAGCGAGCAAGTAATGACTTTTGTTTTACTAGCGAAAATTGGCGGAGTGTTAATCCAACTTCTTCCAGGTTATGATCCAAAGATTATTGATAACCTAAAAGAAGTTATTGAAGAATATTATGATATTGAAAAATACTTAGATAAATATCCACCAAAAGATATTTTAAAGCTAATGTTTGAAGATTTAGATATCTTAGATATCGTGAATGTAAAATACTATTGTGATTGCTCTAAAAAGAAATTCGCCAATGGTCTTAAAACTTTACCAAAAGAAGAATTAGAAGAAATTATTAAAGAAGATGGTAAAGCTGAAATAGTTTGCAATTACTGTAATAAAAAATATCATTTCTCTAAAGAAGAATTAGAAGATTTAATTAAAAAATAGCACGAATTCGTGCTATTTTT
>DUNF01000037.1 GCA_012839485.1 Acholeplasmataceae bacterium | reverse complement strand
CCTCTTTCAATCTTTTCAACTTTATAAGGTTTACACTTCTCATCTACAAAAACTTTTAATTCGGGTATATCAAAATCTACAGATCCTCTTTGTTGAACTTGCTTTAATTTTAGAAGAAAAAAGAGAACAAAGAGGATCTGTAGATTTTGATATACCCGAATTAAAAGTTTTTGTAGATGAGAAGTGTAAACCTTATAAAGTTGAAAAGATTGAAAGAGGTAGAGGTGAAAGACTAATTGAATCTTTTATGATTGAAACTAATGAGGCTATCGCTAGATACATTACTAATATGAATTTACCTTTTATTTATAGAGTTCACGATAAACCTGAAGTTAAGAAAATTAAGGAATTTACTAATATTTTAAGAAATACAAAGTATAAGTTTTATGTTAAGAATATTAAATCTAAAGATATTCAAACGTTAGTTAATTCTTTTTCAGAAGAAGATAATTATCTTAATAAGCAAGTATTAAGATTAATGAGTAAAGCTGTTTATGATAATTATAATATCGGGCATTTTGGTCTTGCGAGTAAATGTTATACACACTTTACAGCCCCAATTAGAAGATATCCTGATTTAGTCGTTCATAGACTAGTTAGAAGATATTTGTTTGATAGTAACTATAAAACAAATAGCGAATATACAAAGAAATTAAAAGAAATTGCTCTTCATTCCTCAACTACAGAAAGGAACGCTGATAGTTTAGAATATGCGGTTTTAGATTTAAAACTAGCCGAATATATGGAAAAATATGTTGGGAAGGTGCTAGAGGGAAAAATCACATCTATTTTGTCATTTGGAATGTTTGTCTCTGTTTTAGAGGGAATTGAGGGTTTAGTTCATATTAATAATTTACCTGGTTTTAGATTTGAGGAACAAAGAAAATTATTAGTAAGCTATAACAAAACTTATAAAATTGGAGATAAAGTAAAGGTAATAGTTTTAAGTGCTAATAAAGAAAAAGGAAAGATAGATTTTGAAATTGTGAAGTAGGGATGATTATGGAAAAAGAAATACTAATAGCTACAAATAAAAAAGCATATCATGATTATGAATTATCAGATGAAATTGAAGTTGGCATAGTATTAACGGGAACGGAAATTAAATCTGTAAGAGAAAGTAAAGTATCTTTAAAAGAAGCATATTGCTATATTGAAAAGGGAGAATTATTTATTGATTCTATGCATATAGCAAAATATGAAAAAGGTAACATTTATAATCATGATGAAAAGAGGACAAGAAAGCTTTTAGCTCATAAAAGTGAAATCTTAAAACTTTTAAATAAAGTGAAGTCTAAAGGTTATACAATAGTTCCATTAAAGATGTATATTGTTAGGGGAAGAGCTAAGCTTTTAATTGCTTTGGGTAGAGGTAAAAAACTTTACGATAAGAGAAAAGATATTCAAGAAAAAGATGTAAAGAGAGATTTAGAGAAAGCATTGAGGAGATAATATGATTAAGTGTATTAGATGTGGCAAAGAAAATGATGATAAAAATGAGGTATGCAGTAATTGTGGGTATAGTTTCAAAGAACAAAAAGTAGAAGAAGCATATCGTAAGTTATTAAAAGAGGATCCTGTTGTTCCCGATGAGGAAAAATCAGGTTTAATTGATTCACCAATTCTAACTTTTATTTTTGGGATTTTGTCTATGATATTACCAATTTTTGTTTTTAGTTTCTTAGCATGGTATAATTATAAAAAGCCTTCAAAGGTAAAGCTTGAACCATTTAGAAATGTTGGTAATATTTTTGCTTATATTGGCGCTGCTATATCAATCTTTTTATTGGTATATATAGTTTGGGGTTTAATTGCTCCTAAATAAGGGATAGTCTGGATTCGACAGGCATAAGGACATATAAATAGCATGTTATGGTAATCGCATATAAAAACGATCTAGGTATTAAATTAACCGCAAAACAAAATAATTTACAACTTGCTTTTGCGTAAAGCAAGGCTCTTTAGTTGTAGTTAGCCTTAAGCTAAACTAAAGGGTTCAAGAATTTAGGGATAGAACATTTAAGTTTTCTTCGGCTTATTTGTTTGAAATTTTAGAAGATGGTTTAGCTTACTTTGTTTATTTCGTAAGTTAGGCAAGACAAAAAAATAAACTAAGCATGTAGAGGTTTGTGTGAAATTGTGTTTGGACGGGGGTTCAAATCCCCCCTATTCCACCAGATTGAAAATAAAGTCCAATATTAAATTGGACTTTTTGTATATATTAGTTTTACGTTGCGTAATTGACATTTAAATGATTAAGTGATATTATAACTTATCAATAGATTTAGAATATTTGGAGATGTTAAGGTGAATATAAGATAAGTGTTATATAATAATTATTAGAAAAGATTTTAAGCCAAAAGATTTTGAAGTTTTTTAAAAAAAGAAAGATATTTAATGGGGGATTATAAAATGAATACAAAAAAAATGACAGATGATATTATTGAAGAAACCGATAAGATAATTAAGAAATTTGGAACAAGAATGGCTGGAACTAAAGCGTCGCTTGATACAGCTAGCTATTTATATGAAGATGCTAAAGGATATAGTGATAGTACTCATATAGATGATTTTTATATACATAAAGGTGCTTTTCTTGGATGGATTAATATTTTAGTATTAGGTTATATTGCTGGGTTTGTTTTCTTCATTTTTAAATTAGAAATAGTAACTATTTCTATTGCTGTTGCTAGTATAGTAATTCTTTATTTGCAGTTTATTAGGTATTTGCCTATTATTGATTTTTTGTTTCCAAGGAAAAAAGCAAGAAATGTTTATGGGGTAATTGAGCCGAAAGGTGAAGTTAAAAGGCAAATTATTATTAGTGGACATCATGATAGTGCACCAGTGTTTAACTTTTTAGTTTATCAACCTAAGCTTTATAATTTAAGAGTAACTGGATCAATTGTTTTTGTTATTTTAGGCTTAGTATTATCAATTGTAAACTTGTTTATAAATAATGATATTTTATATTATGCTTCAATTGGAGTTATTGGTTTAGGAGTTTTACTAATATCGCAGATGTGGTTTTTTAGAGGTAGAAAAGCGACTCCTGGTGCAGGAGATAACTTAGCTTCAACTCAAACTGCTTTTCAAATGGGTAAAT
>DUNF01000036.1 GCA_012839485.1 Acholeplasmataceae bacterium | reverse complement strand
TTTACTTATTTAGAAGATGGTGCTTTATGGCTTAAATCATCTGAATATGGTGATGATAAAGATCGTGTTTTGGTAAAACAAGATGGAAGTTTAACTTATTTAGTTCCTGATATTGCTTATCATCGAAATAAATTAAATCGTGGTTATACTCATTTAGTTAATGTTTTTGGTACTGATCACCATGGATATGTTCCAAGACTAAAAGCTGCAATTGAAATGATCGGCGGTAATAGTAATTTACTTGATGTTGAGCTGTTACAAATGGTAAGAGTCTTAGAAGATGGTGAGGAAATTAAGATGAGTAAACGTAGTGGTAAAGCTATTACTTTAAGAGACTTAATTGATGATGTTGGCTCTGATGCTTTAAGATATATGTATGTATCTAAGGCATTATCAACGCAAATGGATTTAGATTTATCTTTATTAAAGAAGAATAGTAATGATAATCCAGTTTATTATGTACAATATGCTCACGCAAGAATTTCATCTTTGTTTAAAACTGCTTTAGATAAAGGATTAAAATATCAAGAATTAAAAGAATTTAAAACTTTAGATTTTGCTAAGTCAAAAGATTTAGTTTTAAAATTATTAGAATACCCAGAGATAATAGAAGAGGCAAGTAGTAAAAGACTTCCTCATAGGATAACGCAATATGCGTATGAATTAGCTAACTATTTACATAGCTACTATAGCGATGTGAAGATAATCACAGATTCTAAGGCAGAATCTAATGAAAGGTTAAATCTTTTGAAAGCTGTACAGATAGTATTAAAGGATGCACTTTCTTTAATCGGTGTTAAAGCTAAAGATAAGATGTAAAGGGAGGATAAAATGAAAGATTTAAAATTACTGAAAGACTTATCTGAATTACATGGGATAAGTGGACATGAAGGATTGGTAAAGAAATACTTAGAAAAAGAGTATTTAAAAGTTGTTCCTAAAGAAGACATTTTTTATGATGGTTTAGGTTCAATTGTAGCGAAAAAAGTAGGAGATCCAAATGGACCAAAAGTTTTACTTGTTGGTCATATGGACGAAATTGGTTTAATGGTTACAAGGATTACTGAAGCTGGTTATATTAAATTCCAAACAATTGGTGGTTGGTGGAGCCAAGTAATGCTATCACAAAAATTCCAAATTTTAACTAGTGAAGGTAAAAAGATTACGGCTGTAATGGGTTCAATTCCACCACATGTATTACCAAAAGAGTTATTAGCAAAACCATTTGAAACTAGTAGTATGTTTTTAGATGTTGGTGTAGAATCAAAAGAGGAAGTAGAAAAATTAGGAATTAAACCAGGGGATCCTATTGCACCTATTATGGATTTTGAACAACTAGCTAATAAAAAATATCTATTAGGCAAAGCTTGGGATAATCGTGTTGGCTGTGCAATGGCACTACGTGCTTTCCAAAACTTCAAAGATGAAGAGCATCCAAATATTTTATATTCAGGTTCAACAGTTCAAGAAGAAGTTGGACTAAGAGGAGCAAGAACTTTAGGAAATTTAGTACAACCTGATATTTCGATTGCAACTGATACAACTATTCCAAGTGATTTACCAGGAAATGATAACTATATT
>DUNF01000035.1 GCA_012839485.1 Acholeplasmataceae bacterium | reverse complement strand
ATTTTGTAAGCAAAGAGAGAACTTTTATGATCAAAGTTCTAGCTTAAAGTATTCAAGGATAAATGAGAAAATTATTGTTTTGACGGAAAATAGTAGTGAAGAACTAAAGACTTATTATGGTAGGCAAGCTCAAATCCAAAATATTGATATTTTAGTTGTTAGTATTAAAAATATTGATAGCGATTTAAAACATGAGAAAAATTTAATTTTAAATTTTGTTTTAGGAGAATATTTAGAAGAAGAATCGGCGATGGCAATTGTATTTTATGAGAATAAGATTCTCGCTACTAAAGAATTAATCTACGGTAATGAGTATTTATCGTTACCTAAGGGTCATATTGAACAAGGTGAAACAAAAATAGAAACAGCTATTAGAGAATGCTTTGAAGAGACTAATATTAATGTAGAACAGGAAGATTTAGTAAAAGAACTTGAACCTTTTGAAATTAGATTTATTAATCACTATAATAAATTTGTAAAGAAAAAGATTTACCCTTTCTGTTTTAGAGTAAAAGATTCTGGTCTTCCTCAAGCAAAAGAAAAATGGATAGTAGCAGTTGAATATATGGATATTAATGAATTTCTAAAAAGAGCATCTTATGATAATATTAAAGAGATGGTTTTAGAAGCATATGAACTAGTAAAAGGAATTTAAGGAGGCAAAAATGAAAAAATTCTTTCAAGTTTTAGGGAACATTTTATGGTTCATTATCGGTGGATTATGGTTTGGAATAAGTTATTTTCTATTGGGTGTAATCTTTTGTATTACGATTATTGGGATTCCAGTAGGATTAACTTTATTTAAAATTGCTAAGTTTATGATTTGGCCATTTGGAAAAGATGTTAAAGTAGACTTTAAGAAACATCCAGTAGGTAATGTTATTTGGGCAATTATTTTTGGTTGGGAAATGTGTGCTGGTTATGCGCTAGCAGGAGTAGTCCTTTGTATTACAATTATTGGGATTCCATTAGGGGTTAAACTTTTTCAACTAATACCATTAGCATTCTTTCCATTTGGAGCTGAAGTAGTAAAAGCTGCTGATTAATAGGTTTGAATTTAGTTGTTTTATAAGCCAGAAAATGGTATAATAATAAATAGATAAAAGAGGTGGAAATATGACTTATAAAGAAAAATCAAAACATTTTATTGAAAATGAAAAACAGTTTCAGTTGGGGATGATTCCAACTGAGCAATCAAATCCTGTTACTAAAAATTTAAGTGCTGACATTATGAAAGATACTAAATTAGGAGTTAAAACTATTTTAGCTGCTGATTTAAAGATTCCTGAAGTTGTAGCAAAAGCTATGAAAACTAAAGAATATAAAAAGTTAGTAAAAGATTTAGTAAGAGTTATGGAAGAAGGTAAAAAATTTGTTTTATCTTCAGTTGGGGCTAGTGGAAGAATGGCTGAAACACTAGGATATATGTGGAGAAAGTTTTGGAGTGATTTTGGAAAAACATTACCTAAACATCATGACCTAGCAAATAGATTAATTAAATCTGGAATGGACTTTATGACTGGTGGTGACCGTGCATTAGTCCAATCAGTAGAAAATTATGAAGATTATATTAGCTTTGGTAGAAGACAAACAGTTGAAGCTAATTTAGAAAAAGGTGATATTTTATT
>DUNF01000034.1 GCA_012839485.1 Acholeplasmataceae bacterium | reverse complement strand
CCAATATTTTGAGAATATCCTAATTTTTTGCTTCTTGCAATAAATTTAGTTCTTTCTTTTTCCATTAAAGCTTTGTCTTTTTTAGAAATAGCTCTGGAAAAAGAAAGAACTAAATTTATTGCAAGAAGCAAAAAATTAGGATATTCTCAAAATATTGGTGAGCAAATTTTTGATTTGATTTTTGAATTTGCATCTTATGGTTTTAATAAAAGTCATGCAACTGCTTATGCTTTAGTTGCTTATCAAATGGCTTATCTTAAAACTTATTATTATAAATACTTTATGACTGTTTTAATGAGTTATAATTTGGGTAGTTCAAGTTTGAATCAAGATTATATCTATGAAGCTAAAAGTAAAGGTTTAGTAATTAAATCACCAGATATTAATATAAGTAAAGACAAGTTTGTATTTAAAGATCAATATATCTATTATCCACTGCTAGGAATTAAAGGAATTGGCGAAATTACTTGTAAGGATTTACTTGAAGAAAGAAAAGCTAATGGTAAATATAAAGACTATTATAGTTTTATTGAAAGAACTAAAGATATTTTGAGTGAAGCTAATGTGATGACTTTAATTGATAGCTGTTCTTTAGATTCATTTGGTTTAACTCATAAATTTATGGTTGAAGAATATAATAATGCTTATAATATAGCGAAATTTTCTTCGGCTTTTAAATCAAAGATGGTAAGAAAAGAACCTAGTAAAGATGAATTTAGTTTAGAAGAAAACAATTTGAGGGAAAAGGAAGCTTTAGGTTTTAATTTAAAATATTCATTATTTGGTGGGTATGAACATATTAAAAGGAAATATAATCTTCCTAATTTAAATCAATTGACAGTTAGGAGAAATCAACAATTGCTTTTTGCGATTAAAAGGATTAAAATAATAAAGACGAAAAATAATGAAGAGATGGCATTTTTAGAAATCTATGATGATACAGCAATAATTGATGCTGTTATCTTTCCAGCAACCTATCAAAAATATCAAGGAATTTTAGAAGAGAAAAAGATTTATTTAGGTTTAGGAAATCTAGAAATGAGAAAAGGGAAAATGCAATATATCGTTAATGAATTAACAAGGAGGATACAATGAAAAGAATTGCCATTTTAACATCTGGTGGAGATGCACCAGGAATGAACGCTGCTATTAGAGCGGTTGTTAGAGCATGTAAAATTAAAAATATTAGAGTATATGGAGTTCGTAATGGATTCCAAGGTTTACTTGATGAAGATATTGAGGAATTAAACCGTAAGTCAGTTTCCGAGAAATTAAGTAAAGGTGGTACTTTTTTAGGAACTGCAAGAGTAGCAGATTTTTATAAAGAAGAAGTTCAAGCAAAAGCAGCTGATAATTTAAAAAGAAGGGGAATTGATGGTTTAGTTACAATTGGTGGCGATGGTACTTTTAGAGGGGCATTAGGTTTATCTAAAAAAGGAATTAGCGTTATTGCAATTCCTGGTACGATTGATAATGATATTGAAGGTACTGACTTTACAATTGGTTTTGACACAGCTTTACAAACAGCAGTTGAAGCAGTTGATAAGCTTAAAGATACATCAAGTTCGCATCGTCGTTGTTCAATAGTAGAGGTTATGGGAAGAGAATGCGGAGATTTAGCAATTTGGACAGGAATAGCATCTGGTGCTGAGTTTGTAGTTGCTAAGGAAGTAGGCTATCATATTGATGATATTATTGAAAATGTAAGAGAAGCAGCTGAAGTTAAAAATCATGCAATTATTATTGTAGCTGAAAATATGGTTGATATTAATGAACTAGCAAATAGTTGTACGAGCAGAAAATGGAGTTTTCTCAGAAATAACTTTTGCTAGTTCATTAATATCAACCATATTTTCAGCTACAATAATAATTGCATGATTTTTAACTTCAGCTGCTTCTCT
>DUNF01000033.1 GCA_012839485.1 Acholeplasmataceae bacterium | reverse complement strand
TTCTTCTTCAAAACCATAAAGATAAAAAGGATAATTAACAATTTCATCTTTATGAATTTTATTTAAAAAGATTTCTACTTTTTCAAAAATATCCATTTTCTACCTCTTAATATATTATACCACAAACTTATAAACATAACAAATAAAAAAGAACCTATGAAAGGTTCTTTTTATAATCATATATTTTTAATTTTAATATTAGTTTGCTACAGCTTCTAAAGTTGTAGTAAAGCTAAATTCTTTAGTAACACCTTGATAAGTTGCTTTTACCTTGTAATTAACAACTGTAGATGGTCCTGGGTGATTTAAAACTACTCCTGTTTTAGGATCAAAGTAATTACCACTTGCTTCGTATACAAAGTTTACATCATCTAAATACTTACGACCAAACCACTCAATCCTAACTTGTTCCATAAAATCATCCCAATAACCTTGTGCTCTGATTGCGTGAGGACAATCTTTTCCAGAAAAACGATGATGTTGAGAAACTCTCTCTACTGGCAAATCGTGTCTAATTAAAATCTCAGCACATAAAGCAGCCATATATCTCATTGTTAATGTATAGTTAGCACCATCAAAAGCACAAGTTTCCATACTAACAGAGTTTCTATTTCCGCCTTTATTACAAATATAACCTTTAGATCCTAGTGGGTTATAAAATTGCGTACACCACCAATAATCAGCCATTTTGTAATTTCCGTCTTCACCAAGTTCTACTAAAAGTCCATTTTCATTAATAACTCTATTATCTGCGATTGCATTACTTGGAATCATTAACGTTGTTTTTTGTCCATCTAAATAGAAGTATCTATCAGAACCAATAGTAACTATAGGATTTCTATGTCCTTTGTGAGCAACACCTGTATCAAGTAAACTAAATAAGTTTCCACCATCACCCGCTTGCCAAGTTGTCATACCTTCTGCCATATGATGGAAAATTACTGTTTGGCGTACTCCATTCATTGTTGTTTCGCCTACTGTATAGTTCCAAGAAACAGGCGCATCACTTTGAATATAGTTAGCAATTGCAGTTGCAGTATCACTTGATCCATAACTTCCCGTATCATGAACAACTACCCATTCAATTGAAGATGCAGGACCATTTGTCTTTTTACCTTCAGGTAAGAAATTATCATAGATTGGTAATTCATAGTTAGTAAAGAACGGTAGATATCCATAACTTTGATGATAAGTTTGACTAATACCTTCATAATATTTATATTTTCTATTTGGAATAGATAAGCGATTGTTGTAGCTTAAGAACTTTTCAATCATTTGCCATTTGTTGGATTCTGAATTCATTCCTAAAACAAAAACACCAAAACTGATAGATTCCTCAAAACTTTCTCTTCTTGAAGAAGCCGTCACAGTAATAATAATTTCTGAATCAAATACTGGTCTTCCAATAAGTTCCCCAGTTGGGCTTAAAACTGTGATATCACTAGCAGTCCAAGTAAATGTTAACTTACTATAAGCTGGTATTCTTTGAAAGAAATTTTGATTTTCTTCAATTACATAATTATCATCATAATAATTAGAAATGTTTGCAAATGCTACCGCTGCTTGATTTGCAGCTGACATATTTTCAAGTTCATAAAGTAAAGCTAATTCTTCTTCTTTTTGAATTAAACGAGCCAAATTATTAACAAACTCTTTTTGAGCTGGAGTTAATTGTTCATATTTAGTACGAGCATTTTCAATTGCTTCTTTATCGGTCTTATTTACTTCATCCGATAAGTTAGCAATCAAATCATCAACTACTCTAGCAGCTTGTTTATTTTCTAATTCTTTTAATCCTAAGTAATTTAAATATTTTTCTTCAAATCCATCTTTTCCAATAATTTTCGCTAAAACTTCAGCACTAGCATTATCAATAGCTGTTCTTAATTCTAAATATAATTTCTCATCAGCTAAAGTAACTGGTACTTGCAATAAAGCTATTTTACTATTAATATTATCGATTTCTTTCAATACTAAAAATTCTTTATATTTAGTATTAAATCTATCTAATAATGCAATTCCTTTTTTGTCTTCTTCGCTTAGCTCGCCTATTTTCTCTGAAATTGAGTTGTATTTTCTCTCATCATCTAAAGTAGTAGGGTCAGCTAATTGACCAATTTCCTCATTAATATTATCTAAAATTGTTTGCTTAGCATTACGATCATTTTTCAATGTTTCATATTGGCTAAACATACTGTTAAATTTTACTAAGTTTGCAATACGTCCTCTTGCAGCTTCACTTGCTGCTGTTATTAATTCCTTTATCTCAACATAGAGAGCTTCATCAGCTAAAGTTACAGGTTCTGTCAACTCTAATATTTTCGAGTCTATCATCTCTGCACTAGCTATGGCTTCCAATTCTTGAATCTTTGCTCTTGCAGCATTAAGTTTTTGGTAATTACTTACTTTAGCTTTAGCTGCTTCGTTTAAAGCACTGTACTGAGAAAAAGCCGCTTCAACATTTTCTTTGTCTACCAGCATTAAATCCTCAGTATTAGGTAGATTCTGAATAGTTTGAATAACCTTTTCGTAATCTTCTTCAGGCTTTGGTGTCTTTTCACAACCAGTACAGCCAGAAATAATTAGTATTCCAAAAAGAAAGATCAAGAAAATACCTAATTTTTTCTTCATTTTGTTTCCTCCTATAACTCTTATAACAAAAATATTATACTATATTTTCTTTGAATTGTCAATATCCAGAATGGCGTCTAAAGTGGTAGATATTACTTAAAAAACAACAATTAAACATGCCTTATGTCACCATATAATAAAAAATGAAGACCTTAATCTTCATTAAAAACTCATAATTTATAGATAAAGCAAGGGACAAGCCCCTGCTTATATTATAGTTAGTTTTAATAAAACTAGCTAACAAATGGTGGTTGAGGACGGAATTGAACCGCCGACACAAGGATTTTCAGTCCTTTGCTCTACCTACTGAGCTACTCAACCAGTAAATAAAAATGGCGGTCCCGACGGGACTTGAACCCGCGATCTCCAGTGTGACAGACTGGCATGTTAACCACTACACTACAGGACCACCCTAATCTGTCACACTGGAGATCGCGGGTTCAAGTCCCGTCGGGACCGCCATTTTTATTTACTGGTTGAGTAGCTCAGTAGGTAGAG
>DUNF01000032.1 GCA_012839485.1 Acholeplasmataceae bacterium | reverse complement strand
TAAAAATATTAGAGTATATGGAGTTCGTAATGGATTCCAAGGTTTACTTGATGAAGATATTGAGGAATTAAACCGTAAGTCAGTTTCTGAGAAATTAAGTAAAGGTGGTACTTTTTTAGGAACAGCAAGAGTAGCTGATTTCTATAAAGACGAAGTACAAGAAAAAGCAGCTGATAACTTAAAAAGAAGGGGAATTGATGGTTTAGTAACTATTGGTGGTGATGGTACTTTTAAAGGTTCTCTTGGTCTAGCAAAAAAAGGAATTAGTGTTATTGCAATTCCTGGTACAATTGACAATGATATTGAAGGTACAGACTTTACAATTGGCTTTGATACAGCTTTACAAACAGCAGTTGAAGCAGTTGATAAACTTAAAGACACATCAAGTTCACATAGACGTTGTTCAATTGTAGAGGTTATGGGAAGAGAATGTGGGGACCTTGCAATTTGGACAGGAATAGCATCTGGTGCTGAGTTCGTAGTTGCTAAGGAAGTAGGTTATCATATTGATGATATTATTGAAAATGTCAGAGAAGCAGCTGAAGTTAAAAATCATGCAATTATTATCGTAGCTGAAAATATGGTTGATATTAATGAGTTAGCAAAAATTATTTCCGAGAAAACTCCATTTTCTGCTCGTACAACTATTTTAGGGCATATTCAAAGAGGTGGAACACCAACTGCAAGAGATCGTGTTTTAGCATCACAAATGGGAGCTAAAGCCGTTGATGCTTTACTTGAAGGTGAATCAGGCAATGCAGTTTGTATTAAAAATAATCAAATAATTACAATGCCAATTGAAGATGCTTTAAGAAAGGATGACTCTCAAGCACTAGAATTATATGAATTATTGAGAGAGTTATGGTAAAAATGAAAAAGACAGCTTATATTACAACACCTATTTATTATGCAAGTGGGAAAGTTCATATTGGAAACGCCTATACTACAATTGCAGCTGATGCTTTTGCAAGATACAATAGACTAGTAGGTAGAGATACTTTTTACTTAACTGGTATGGATGAGCATGGCTTAAAGATTGAAGAAGCAGCAAAGAAAAACAAGATGGAACCTCAAGCTTTCGTAGATAAGATTGCGGAAGAGACAAAAGCAACTTGGAAAGATTTAAAAATCAGTTATGATTACTTTATTAGAACTACAGATGATTGCCACGTAAAGGCAGTTCAAGGGATTTTTGAAAAGTTATTAAAACAAGGAGATATTTATTTAGGTAAATATGAAGGTAATTATTGTATGTCTTGTGAGGCTTTCTTTTCTGATAGTCAATTAGTAGATAAAGTTAATTGCCCAGACTGTGGCAGACCGACAACACTTTTAGATGAAGAATCATACTTTTTAAAATTAACTAAATATGCTGATAGGTTGTTAAAACATATTGAAGATCATCCTGACTTTATCCAACCTGAATCAAGAAAAAATGAAGTTGTTTCATTTATTGAAAGTGGTCTAGAAGATTTATGCGTAAGTAGACAAAGTTTTAAATGGGGAGTTCCAGTTTTAAGTAATCCTAATCACGTTGTTTATGTTTGGATTGATGCTTTATCAAACTATATTACTGCCTTAGGTTATGGAAGTAGTGATACTAGTAATTATGAAAAATATTGGATTAACGGAACTGAAACTATTCATATTATTGGTAAAGATATTTTAAGATTTCATGCTGTTTATTGGCCGATTATGATATTTGCTTTGGGTGAACCGGTTAATTTTAAGGTTTATACTCATGGGTTTATTTTAGTGAAAGATGATAAAATGAGTAAATCAAAGGATAATTTTGTTTATCCTCATGAGATTATAGATGCTTATGGTTTAGATTCGCTAAGATATTATTTATTAAGAGAAATGCCTTTTGGTAATGATAGTAGTTTTACTTATGAAAGGTTTATTGATCGTTATAATAGTGATTTAGCTAATGATTTAGGCAATTTAGTTAGTAGAACTGTATCAATGGTTAATAAGTATTTTGGAGGTAGTGTTAGTTATAAAGATGCTAAAGATGAACATTCTAAAGAATTAAAAGATTTAGCAGAAAAAGTTAGCGAAAATTATCAAAACCATTTTTCTAAGTTTCATATTCAAGAAGCTATTATAGAAGCATTTTCTTTAGTAAGTAGAGCTAATAAATATGTAGATGAAATGGCTCCTTGGGTACTAGCTAAATCAGAAGACAAAAAAGAAACTTTAGAAGAGGCTATGTATCATTTACTTGAAACAATAAGAGTAGTTAATATCTTATTAAGTCCTGTATTAGTTGATGCAGCTGAAGATATTAAAGAAATTCTAAATTTAAGTAAAAAAGATTTAGAGTTTAAGAATATAACTTTTGGGGATTTAAAAGAATATAAAATTAAGGAAAAAGCTAAGATTTTATATAAACGTTTAGATAAAGAAAAGGAACTGGAGTTTCAAGAAGAAAGATTAAAGAATCGCTAAATAAAAAGGGGGTTATTATGAATCAAGAGACTAGGGTTGGCAAAGTTAATAGAAATATATTCTTTATTATTGTTTTACTAGTTCTTAGTTTATTAACTTCATGTGGATGCACAAGGAGAAAAGAATTTTTTAATCAAAGTGAGTTAAAAGAATATGGATTAACTGGGTTAGAAGTTCCCAACAATTCGTCTAATTATTATAATAAAAGCCTTAGCTATAGGTTAATTTGTTATATGAGAGTTTCTACTGATGATGATGTAATTAGTTATGCAACAGACATTCTTAATATGCTAAAAAATCAAGAAATTTATAAAGTATATGGGCATAAGAAATTGAATGATCAAAGAGAATATGAGAAAAATGTATATTTATCTAATGACATTGACGACTATAGAACGATGACTAAAAAGTATTCACCAGATAGTGTGACACTTAATAATTTTGCAATTTTTTATGCATTACAAGATCAAAAAAAAGAAAAGACAATGTTTATCATATATCTAACATCTTATACAGAAGAACAAACATATTATGCTGCTGGGTTTAATTTTAGGATTATGGTTGTGAAAAAATCTTTTTCTAAATATACAATTATATCTGAATAAAAAAGGGTTAGCTTTAATTGCTAACTCTTTTAAATATAATGTTTTTAAAAAAGAAAATATCTTGACTTTTAAGATGAAATATAGTAATATGTATAAGGTACATTTTAAACCCCAAGGTTGGCCCTGTTATAAATTTAAATTACAGGAGGGAAATATGAGTAAATCATTTATGGCTAATAAACAAAACATTGAAAAAAAATGGTATGTTGTTGACGCGACAGATTTAGTTTTAGGTAGATTATCTACTGTTGTTGCTAGTCTTTTAAAAGGAAAAGGTAAACCTACATATACACCACATGTAGATTGTGGAGATTATGTAATTATTGTTAACGCAGAAAAGATTAGATTTACTGGAAATAAATTAGAAGATAAAATTTATTATCGTCATTCTAATTATCCAGGAGGTCTAAAAAAGGAAACTGCAAAAGACCTATTAGAAAGATTTCCAGAGAAAGTACTAGAGCAATCAATTAGAGGTATGCTACCAAAGACTAAATTGGGTGATGCTATGTATCGTAAACTTTATGTATATCAAGGAGCTGAACATCCACATCAAGCTCAAAAACCAGAAGTTTATGAGATCAAGCAAAAGGAGGTAGGAGATGAGTAAAGTTCAATATTATGGAACTGGAAGAAGAAAGTCATCAGTTGCAAGAGTTAGATTAATCCCTGGAACAGGAGAAATCACTATTAACGGACGCAAATTTGTTGATTACATCCCTTCACCTGCAACACGTTTAGACGTGTTACAACCACTAGAGTTAACAAACACAACTAATAGCTACAATGTTTTAGTAAATGTTAGTGGTGGTGGAATCACTGGTCAAGCTGGTGCTATTAGACACGGAATTACTAGAGCACTAGTTGAACTTAATCCTCATTTTAGACCAGTTCTAAAACAAGCAGGATTAATTACTAGAGATCCAAGAGCTAAAGAAAGAAAGAAATACGGACTAAAGAAAGCTCGTCGTTCACCACAATATTCTAAACGTTAGTTATTTTTAGAAAACAAGCAGTCATGCTTGTTTTTTAATAGGAAAATATGACAATTTATGGTATAATATGTGAGAGGTATGAATTATGAAAATATTAATTGTAGAAGACGATAAAAATTTAAATAATACAATGGCTGAGGCTTTAAAAGCATTTGCTGATGTTGAGCAAGTGTTTGATGGTGAAGAAGCCTTATTTCAAGCTGAGCAAAATATTTTTGATTTAATTATTCTAGATGTAATGCTACCTTACGTTGATGGATTTACGATTTTAGAGACAATTAGAAAAAATAGTAATGTTCCCGTTTTAATGGTAACAGCTAAAACGATGGTTGAAGATCGTGTTAAGGGATTAAACTTAGGAGCAGATGATTATCTAACTAAACCTTTTTATCGTGATGAGTTAGTTGCAAGAGTAGAAGCATTACTGCGTCGTTATAATAATAATTTTGATGGTCTAAAATTAGTTTTTAAGGATTTAGAATTTGATATCGTTCATAAAATTGTAAGAATTAATGGAGAAAATATTAATCTAAATGGAAAGATTTATGATATTTTAGAATACTTAATTAGAAACAAAGATATTATTATTCCAAAGGAACAATTATTTAATCGTATTTGGGGCTTTGAATCAGACACTGTTTGGAGTGTTGTTGAAGTGTATGTGAGTAACTTAAGAAAAGTTTTGAAAGATTACGATTATGCGAAATATTTAAAAACTGTAAGAAATGTAGGTTACATGTGGAGTGAAAAAGAATAAATCATTAGAAGAAAAATCAATTAATAAAGAATTATTTAAAAACATTTTGATAAACATTTTAGTTTTCTTAACATTCATCGTTATTATTGGTTTAGTAGTATCAATTCTAATTAACTATTTATTTACTGCAAATACTAAAGATACTTTAAAACGTACTGCTGATAAAGTATCAACAAGTTTAGTTTTAGAGACTGCTGGCGGTAATACTTATTATTATTTGTCTGGCTTAGAAAATCCGATTAGTTATGATAGTTATTTCTTTTTCTATGAAGATGAAGATTCTGCTGCTGTTGCTATTACTGACCACGTTTTGAATATCTTCATTACTAATTATAGTAGTGCTGGTACTGGTTTAATTGTAAGTACTAATACAGAGGAGTATCGTGCCACTGTTCCAAGTTATGAAGAACGTTTTTATGAAATAAGAGAGAGTGTTTTACAGGAAGAAGATTTATTTGTTCTTGATGTTAGTAAGTTAGATAATTTTTTAGAAGAGACTTATGTGATTGGATCTTCTCAATATACATTTTTAACTTACTCTACAACCGTTAAGAATCAAAATGAAGAGATAGAGCCATTAATTAAGTATGTTAAGACATGTATTGTTTTGGATATTGATAATAGATCACAAAACTCAGTGTGGCAGTTATATATTTATACAGCTTTAGTCATGGTTATTCTAGCAACAATGATTTCCTTTGTTTTGGGGCATCGTTCAATGAGAGTATTAGTTATTTCTTTAGAAAAACAAAAGCAATTCGTAAATGATGCATCACATGAGCTTAAAACACCACTAGCAGTTATTCAATCTCATTTAGAGGGAATTTTAACTAAATCTGATAAGACTGTTTTAGATGTTTCAGAAGAGATGGCATCATCTTTAAGAGAAGTAGCAAGATTAAATCATTTAGTTGATGACTTATTAAGTTTAGCTAGAGCTGATAGTGATAGAACACAATTTGTTTTTGAAAAGACAGATATTAAAGGGCTTGTAGAAGATGTTACATCATCATTTTATGACCTTGCAATGATTCAAAACAAGAAATTTAAAGTTAAGTGCGAAGAAGTTACAGCTACAGTAGATCATGCGAAGATTAAACAATTGCTAATCATTATTATTGATAATGCTTTTAAATATACAGAAGAAAAAGATAGTATTTATTTATCTGTTCATGATGCTGGATCAACAGTAAATATTAACTTGTATGATACTGGAATTGGAATTAGTTCTGAAACTAAAAAACATATTTTTGATCGTTTTTATCGTGAAGAAAAAGCAAGATCAAGAGCTAAAGGTGGTACTGGTTTAGGTATGCCGATTGCCCAAACTATTGTTTTAGGCCATAAAGGAACAATTTCAGTTGATAATAATAAACCAAAAGGGACTATTATTTATATTAGTATTTCTAAAGATAATAGTTAACTTTAGAAAAGGAGGAGGATAAAATGATAAAAATATTTAATTCATTTTCAAATAAACTTGAAGACTTTAAACCAATAAAAAAGGGAGAAGTTTCAATGTATGTTTGTGGACCAACAGTTTACGATAAACTTCATATTGGTAATACTCGTCCAGTAGTCTTTTTTGATGTTGTAGCTAGAGCATTTGAATATTTTGGTTTTAAGGTAACTTACGCCTCTAACTTTACCGATATTGATGACAAGATTATCAATAAGGCTAAAGAATTAGGAATTACAGAAAAAGAGTTAAGTGATTATAATGTTAAATTAGCATATAACACTTATAAAAAGTTAAACATTAGACCACATGATTATAATCCAAGAGTTACAGAAAATATGGAAAACATCGTTAACTTTATTAAACTTTTAAAAGATAAAGGTTATGCTTATGAGGCTGGTGATGATATTTATTTTTCTGTAGATAAAATTGCCAATTATGGAATTTTAAGTGGTCAGGCTCAAGATAAACTTCAAATTGGAGCTAGGATTGATGTAGAAGATAAAAAGGAAAATCCAGCTGATTTTACTTTATGGAAAAAAACAGATGAAGGTATTACTTGGTGTGCACCATGGGGTGATGGTAGACCCGGATGGCATACAGAGTGTGTCGTGATGATTGATAGTATCTTTAAAGGACCAATTGATATTCATGGTGGAGGAATGGATTTAAAGTTTCCTCATCATGATAACGAAATTGCACAAGCTGAAGCTGCTTATAATCATCGTATTGCTAACTATTGGATGCATAATGGCCGTTTAAATATGCAAGGAACAAAGATGAGTAAATCATTAGGAAATTTAATTTGGGCTGATGATTTATTAGATGAAGTAGGTTATGGACCATTTAGAATTTTAATTCTAACAACTCATTATCGTCAACCTTTGGAATATAGTGATCAAATTCTAAAACAAGCTATGACTGATTATGAAAGAATTTATCGAACTTATTTTCAACTGTTTAGAAAAGTAGAACTCGCAAATGGTTCTAAAAGAGAAGTAAAAAATCAAGAATTACTAGAAATTAGAAGTAAGTTTCAAGAAGCTTTAAAAAATGATTTTAATACAGCAAACGCAATTACAGAAATTTATTCTTTAGTAAAAGTAGTTAATAATGCTTTGAGAGATAAAGCTACTAGTTTAGAATTTTTAGAAATGGCTTTAAGTTTATTTGATGAAGTTTTAGATGTTTTAGGTTTAAATATTGAAATGAAAAAGTTAACTATTGAAGAAAAAGAATTAGTTAACAAATGGCAAGATGCTCGTAATAATAAAGATTTTGAGAAAGCAGACAAATTAAGAGCAGAAATGAATGAACGAGGAATCATAGTTTAATGGATTATGATTTATTAAATGGTGGCAACTTAGCTTATATAGGAGATGCTTATTTTACTTTAAGAATTAGGGAATATTTACTTGGAAAAGGTATTACCGAAATGAACAGGTTGCAAAAAATGAGTGTTGAATATGTTAGTGCTAAAGCCCAAGCAAAGGTTGTTTTAGAGTTATTACCTAATTTAACTGAAGAAGAAACTTTAGTATATAAAAGAGGACGTAACTATAAAACAAGGGCCGCAAGAAAGATTGATATTAAAGATCATAATATTAGTTCTGGTTTTGAGGCATTAATTGGTTATTTGTATTTATCAAAGCAAAATGAAAGATTAGAAGAGATAATACAATTAACTATTAGAGTTGTAGAGGAAAAAAATGAGTGAGTTAGTTTATGGAAAGAATTCAGTCCGTGAGATTTTAAAATCTGAACGTAAGGTTTTAAAACTTTATTTGGTAAAAGAAGATCAAGAAATTGAAAGCTTGGCAAAAGCTAAAAAAATTGCCATTGAGTATAGTTTAAAAGAAGAGATTTCACGCAAAGTAAAAGGTAACCATCAAGGCTACCTAGCGGTTGTAGAAGAGTATCAATACTATGATTTAAGTATTGTAGATAGTTTTGATTCTAAAATTCCTTTTGTGGTTATTTTAGATAGTATTACTGATCCCCATAATTTAGGGGCAATTATTAGAACAGCTGAGGCTGCAAAAGTAGATGCTGTTATTATTCCTAAAAATAGATCAGCAGAAGTTAATAGCACAGTTACCAAAACATCTACTGGGGCTACTGAACATGTTAGAATTATTAGGGTAAATAATTTAAATCAAACAATTAAAGTATTAAAAGAAAAAGGATACTGGATTGTTGGGGCAGAAAATACTGATAAAAGTATTTTATATACGGAATTAAAATATGATTTTCCTGTTGCCTTAGTTATTGGCAGTGAAGGAAAAGGAATATCACAGCTTGTAGCTAAAAACTGTGATTATTTAATAAAAATACCAATGAAAGGAAAAATAAACTCTTTAAACGCATCTGTTAGTGCGGGAATACTTATTTATGAAATAATTAGAAATCGTTAAATTTAATAGTTCAAAGGAGGTGTAGTTATGATTTATAACTATAACGACTACGAATTATTATATTTGATTCGAGAAAAGTCTGATGAGGCTTTGGAAATTATGTATCGTAAGTATACACCTTTGATTAGGAAGAGAATTTTAGATTTCAGGATTCAGGTAAACCATGAAGATTTCTTTCAAGAAGGTTTACTAGCATTAGACATTGCGATTAGACGTTATATTGATTTATATGATAAGACGTTTAATAAGTATTTTGATTTAATCTTACAAAGAAGGTTTATTCAAATATTAAGGAAACAAGAAAAACATTATTACAATGTTTATAATTTAGAATCACCAGAGATGTTATATGAAGAAACAGAGCAGTATGATTATACTCCAGTTGATCTTCCTTTAGGATCTTTAAGCGAGTTTGAAAAAGAAGTTTTTGAGACTTTTAAGACTAAAGCTTTGAAACCAAAAGAGGTAGCAAAGATATTGAATGTTGATATTAGAAGTGTTTATAATGCATTTTCTAGGATTAAGCAAAAACTTCAAAATGTAAAAGACGAGAAGGATGATAAATAATCTTGACAATTTTGGTGAAATTTGATATTATATTGTAGTATATTTATAAGGAGAAGGATTTAAATGAGAGTTAAAGTAACATTAATTTGTGAAGAATGTTTATCTAGAAATTATCAAGTTACTAAAAACAGAATTAATTCTCCAGAAAGAATCGCTATTAAGAAGTATTGCCCTAAATGCAATAAACATACGATTCACAAAGAAACGAAATAGGAGGAGATTTAGATGTCTCAAAATAAAGATTTAAAAGCACAAGAAAAACAAGCTTTAAAGGAAGAAAAACAAGCTAAAAAATTGAAAGAAAAAGAAGAGAAAAAGAAATTAAAAGAAGAAGCAAAAGAAAAAGCAAAGAAAAAGCATGGTGCTGCTTCAGTATTTAGTAAAGAATATAAATATGAAGGTTTAATTCTTTTGATTTTATCAATTGTTTCTTTAGTTTTAGGAACATTAGTTTTACTTGGTCATTCTGGTAAAGACGGATTAACAATTCCTGATTATGTTTGGTTAATTGGTACTTATCCAAAACTAATGGCTTGGATCTTAATTGGTCTTGCAATTAGTGGTTTAATTTTATCAGTTATTCCATTATTTAAGCCATCAATTGAAGAGTTTAAAAGAGTTACTTGGTTAACTGGTGGTCAATTATTAAAGAACACAGGTATTGTTTTAACATTCGTAATTATTATGGCTTTATTTTTCTTTGTAGCTGATCTTGGCTTAGCTCAAGTTATTAGATTCTTTGACTGGGCTGCGGGGAAAATGTAATGGATTTACAAGAACCAAGAGCTTGGTACATTGTTCAAACTGTTTCTAAACATGAAGAACAGGCTAAGATGAACATAGAACTAAGAGTTGAATCTTTAGGAATGCAAGAATATATTTTTAATGTTTTAGTTCCTAAAAAAATAGTTCGTGAAAAGAAAAAAAATGGAGAATATAAAGAAGTTGAAGTAATTCTTTATCCTAAATATATTTTTATTGATATGATAGTTACTGATGATACTTGGTTTATGGTTAGAAACACACCACTAGTTACAGGATTCTTAGGATCAAGTGGTGGAGGTGCTAAACCAGTTCCTGTTAGTTCAGAAGAGATGCAAACAATTTTTGACTTAATGGGTATCAAGGAAGAAGATAAAACTGAATTTGAAGGTGAAGTTGGTGATCAAGTTGAAATTATCTCAGGTAATTTCAAAGGTTCTGAAGGTGTTATTGAAAGTATAGACTTATCAAAGAAAATTGCTGTAGTTTTAATAAGTATGTTTGGAAGAGCTACACCAGCTGAACTTAGTTTTTCAGATTTAAAAGTAAAAAAATAAGCCCCTTTAAAAGGGCTTATTTTTATTTTAAGGCATTAAAAAAGCTCCTATGTGAGGAGCTTAGGATGTATTTATTATTTTTTGCCTTTAGCAAAAATACCAAAACAACCAAATAATCCGCCTAAAATTGCAACAATACCACTGATGATTAACCAAGTAGCTAGTTTGAAAGTTTCATGTTCACCATTTGCAATAGTTGGAACTAAGAACAATAAAACACCGCCAGCAAGTAAAACAACAGCAGATACTAAATTAGCGATTTTGTTACCGATAACCATACCAATTACACCAGCGATTACTCCAACAGCTAATAAAACAAAAGCAATAATACCTAACCAATTGGCTTTTAAAACTTCAACAGATACTTCAACTCCTAAAACAGTTTTTGTTTCAGAATATCCAAAAATAGCTTGGAAACCGCTGAATCCTTCTGTTTCAAGTGGAACATCTAATTTCATTCCTGGAGTAATTGCTAGGAATACAATAGCTAAAGCGCCTAAAATAGCAGCAATTAAATTTGAAAATTTTACAACTTGTTTCATACATTTCCTCCTCGGTAAGAGTATATCATAGTCAATCGTAAAAAACAAGCAAAAAAGAAGCGAGTATTATTGTTTTACAAATCAAGTTATGATATAATTGAAGCATAGGAGAAATAAATGGACAAAGAATTTATTTATAAACCCGTTGATGAATATAAGCAATATGCAAGTCTTCATCACGAAAATGTTAGTCAATATTTTGATGAATTAACTAAAACTGCTAATACGGATGTTGAAGCTAATGAACTAACGGTAAAGAAAATTAGAACTTTAGAAAAAGAAAATGACGGTATACATAAACAACAATCGCGTTATCGAATATTAAAAGTTTTTCTTTGGATTTTAGTTGCAATAGCTATCTTTGTCTTTCTTTATTCATTGTACTTAGCTGTAAGTGATGCAGCAGTTAAAACTTTATCACTTGTATTAATGTTTATTATTTCAGCAATTGTAATTGTAGGTGGACTTTTAATTATCTATAAAGTTATTAAACCTAAATATTTATTGCTTGAAGCAAAAAGTCAAGAATTGGAAAGAGAAATATCTGAGCAATATAAAGTTGCCTACCAACAAATGGGTAGTTTAAATGCTTTGTTTAAAGTTGAAGTAATAGCAGAACTTTTTGAAAAAACTATTCCTTTGCTAGACTTTGATAAGATGTTTTCACAAAAAACACTAGAGTTTTTAAAAACAACATTTGGATTTGATGATTCAACATCTGAAGATCAATCAACTTTATATGTTCAATCAGGACATTTAAATGGTAATCCTTTTGCTTTATTTAAAAATTTATATCATGTTTTAGGAACGAAAACTTATGTAGGTACAAAAACTATTTCTTGGACTGAAACAATTGGATCAGGAAAAGATAGAAGGACGGTTACAAGAACACAAACCCTTACTGCAACAGTAGAGAAACCTTGTCCTTATTATAGTGAACAAACACATTTAGTTTTTGCTTCTGAAGTTGCACCCGATTTAACATTTTATCGTAAGCAAGGTTATACTCATCGTTTAAGCCCTAAGCAAGTTGAAAGAAAAGTTAGATCTGATATGGAAGATTTTAAAGATGCTACTGAAGATAATTTCTCAAAAGCTATTACTTTACTTGCTAATGATGAATTTGAAGTATTATTTAGAGCTTTAAATCGTGATAATGAAGTTCAGTTTAGATTATTATTTACACCTTTAGCCCAACAAAATATGATTGATTTATTGCTTGATAAAACTGAAGGTTTTGGTGATGATTTTGCATTTGCCAAGAAAAATAAACTTAACTTTATTTCGCCTGATCATATACAAGGGTTTAAACTTGATATAACACCTAAACATTTTGTAGACTATGATTATAATAGGTGTAAACAAAATTGGATTAATTATAATATGGAATATTTCAGAAAAATGTATTTTACTTTTGCACCAATTCTTTGTATTCCTTTGTACCAACAACATCCACCACATGAATATGTTTATAAAGATGTTGTAGAGAGCTATTCTTCATTTTTTGAAGATGAGATGATTGTAAACAATTTAGGAGATGCTAAATTTTGTCATCCAGATTCAAAAACAAGGAATATTTTAAAAACAAAATTAGTCAATATCAATGGTAAAGTTGAGGATATTCAAGTAACTGCTTATGGATATAATATAGAGAAAAGAGTTACTTATATCCCTAAAACTGGTGGAGATGGTAGAGTTCACCAAGTGCCAGTTCATTGGGATGAGTATTTACCAGTTGTCCAAACTAGTGATATTCAAATGGACTTTTTTGACGATTTAGATAAAATCCAAGAAATGATGAGAAATCAAGATTTTCAAGGAGTTTTAGATCGAAATATGTGTTTAGTTAAATTTAGAGGCAAGGAGGAATAAAAATGGCTAATGAATTAAACGAATTAAAAGATTATGTCAATGAAGAAGGACGTGACATTAATGTAATTGAAAAACAAATACCAGTAAAAGTAGGCTGGGGATCAACTCTTTTTGAAGTATTATTATGGGTTTTTGGTATTATTCCAGGTCTAATTTTCTTATTTAAGAAAATTCAAGCAAAGAAATTCTTTGACCAATTACAACAAAAAATCCAACATAATGCATCGCAAATCGATAACTACTTAGAACAAAGAGTTCAAGTATTACAAAACGTAGTTGGACTTGTGGAGAGATCAATTGATTTAGACAAAGATGTTATGAAAACTGTAGCAGCTTTTAGAGGTGGAATTCATCCAACTGAAGAAAACCGTAGTCAAGTTGCATCACAACTTGAATCAGCTATTGGTAGCATTAATGTGGCGTTTGAAAGATATCCAGATTTAAAGGCACACGCTACTATTGCAGATGCAATGAGAAAAAATGATTACTTACAAAGAGAAATCACAGCTGCAAGAGAAGTGGTTCCATCTTAAAACTGTGTCATTATAAACTTCTCTTGCAGCTGTGATTTCTCTTTGTAAGTAATCATTTTTTCTCATTGCATCTGCAATAGTAGCGTGTGCCTTTAAATCTGGAT
>DUNF01000031.1 GCA_012839485.1 Acholeplasmataceae bacterium | reverse complement strand
TTTTCATATTATATTCTTATTTAATAACTGAGTTTAAATATTTGAAGGTATATTTTTAGAAATGGAGTGATATTATGAAATGTAAAAAATGTGGGCATGAAATGCAAGAAACTGACTTATTTTGTAGTAATTGTGGTGAACCTATTGCTCCAGAAGTGGAAATTGTTTTAAAACAAGTAGAAGAACCAAAGAAGAAAAACAAGACTGCATTTATTTGTGGAATTATAGGAATCGCTTTGCCAGTAGCTATTTACATAATTGTGGTATTTTTCGACTTGCTTTTCTTTATGATAGATCGTGTTGGAATGACAGCTATTATGGATGTTGTTTTATTTGCAGCACCAGCTGTTTTAATATTAGGAACTGTAGCGGTTAAAAAATCAAAGGAAGAAGGAGCTGTTTATGGCAAAGTAGCTTTAGGTTTTGGCATTGCTGCTATAGTTATTGGTGGAACTTACTCGATTGTTTTATTTTTTAACATAATTAAGTTATTATATAATTTACGCGATGCGTATCGTAATCCAGAATATTTTATTAATTTATTTAAATTATTTTTTTAAGCAAGAAATTTAGGCGAAAATTATGAATTGCAAAAAGTGTGGGACCGAAGTTAGAGAAGATGCACTGTTTTGCTTTAATTGTGGTGAAAAGATAGAAAAAGATGAAACTTTTAATATTGAAAATAAACCAGTTAATAAAAGCAAAACAGCATTAATTTGCGGAATTATAGGTTCAGTTTTACCATTAATTTTTCCATTTGTTTATTTAGTATTGCTTATTGGTATTGTAATAAAAGTAATAACTGGATCAGCAATTGGATATGAGTTACCTTTTGTCATTGCTATTTCAGTAATTTACTTGCCAACGCCTTTAGCTTTAGGAATAGTTGCGATAATTAAATCTAAAGACCCAAATGCAGTTGCAAAATCAGCTGCTAAAGTTTTTGGGGTTATAGCAATTGTATTATGGGGATTAAATATTGTATTAGTAATTTCTTCTTTGTTTAGTAATTAGTTTTTAAAAAGAAGGAATTAGAATTTTTAAAAATGTGAAGCAAAAGTTCTTGTTAAGATTAATTTTGCTTTAAACGTTATAGCTTTTATTAATTAATATAAATTTTATTTAAGTGATTGCTATTTTAATCGGAGTATTTACATTATAAATACTCTGTCATAATAGAAATAATAACATTTAATTACAGCAAAGGAGAGAAAATTATGAATTGTAAGAAATGTGGAAATCCAGTGAGTCCAGATGCTGCTTTTTGTGGCGTGTGCGGTGAAAAAATTGAAAAAGAGGTAACAGTTGTTAATGCACCAGTAGAAAAACAAAGTTGGGCTGCTTTTGTTTTATCAATTGTAGGTCTTAGCTTATGCGCTTCGGGAATAGTTGGCTTAATCCTAAGCATCATTGCATCATCAAAAGCTAAAAAACCAAATGCAGCACTTGCGAAAGCAGCTAAAATTTTAAGTATATTCGGTATTATTGCGTCTGCAATCTTTACCCTATATTGGTTTATTTATGTTATTATAATTGTAATTGGTATTATTTTAGGTGCAGCTACTGCATAATTGTAATTATTTGGAGTATTTTATAGTATTTTTAAAAAGGAGAGGAAATTATGAATTGTAAAAAATGTGGTAGCCCATTAGGGCCTAATGATTATTACTGCGGTGTTTGCGGTGAAAAAGTCGAAAAGGAAGGCGAAGCTGTAGTAACTGAACCTGTAATGAAAAACAATACTGCTTTAACTTTAGGTATTATTGGGTTAATTTTAGGATCAGTTGTTTTAGGAATTTTAGCTATTGTATTTTCTAAAAAGCCAAATGCTAGTAATGCAAAAACCGCTAAAATATTAGGGATTTTCGCTATAGTTCGTGCTGTAATTGGTGTTTTTTATGCTATTTTTGTTTTACCAGGAATGATAGAAGATATAAGAGCGCAATTGGAAGTTGGTAGCATAATTATTAATTATTTGCTTGCTTTTTAAGAGAAACAGTGATATACTATTAGAGGTAAAAATTCGGGTAATCGAGCAATTATTTTAATAATTGTTAGGAAAGTCCTTGCTAGCACAGCTGAGATGCTGTAGTGTTTGAGCCTAACAAAAACATAAGTTAGGGTACTATTTAATAAATAGTAACGGCGATTAATTAACCTAAGTTTTAGAATATGGTTAAAATCATAAAGTGCGACAGTGACGAATTTATTAGAAATGATAAAGTGGAACGGGTAAACCCCTCAAGCTAGAAACCCAAATTAGGTAGGGGAACTTTAAATGATAATTCAATTCATTTAAGGCTAATTTATTAGAGATAAATGATTACCGCTTCATAAATGAAGTACAGAACAAGGCTTATAGAATAATTACCTAAAAGTCCCTGTTACAGGGGACTTTGCTTTGGAGGAAAAATGTTTGAAAAATGTGAATATGTTACAAGTATTGTAAGTAGAAAGCATAGTCCAAACAATGATAATAGACCCGAAATTGTTTTTTTGGGAAGAAGTAACGTAGGTAAGTCGAGTTTAATTAACTTAATTACGAATAGAAAGATGCTTGCTAAAACATCGGCTTTACCTGGTAAAACTGTTACAATCAATTTTTATAATATTGATGATAGTTTTTACTTAGTAGATGTACCTGGTTATGGCTATGCTAGACGAAGCAAAGAAGACAAAGAAAGATATGGAAAATATTTAGAAGATTATTTAACTGATAATCCTAATATTAAAGTTGCCTTTTTACTTGTTGATACTAAAGTAGGGCCAACTAATGATGATCTTTTGATGTTTGAGTATTTACTTTATTTAGAACTACCGATTATGGTTGTAGCAACAAAATCCGATAAAGTTAATCATAGCAGTCTAGAAAAAGCCAAAAAACAAATTAGAGAAAAATTAAACTTAACTGATGATAGTGTTATTTATACATCATCATTTAAGAAAATTGGTCGCGCAGAAATTATTGAAGTAATTCAAGATGAAATAGAAAAGGAGATTATATAATATGATCAGAATTCGAAAAGAAGATGACAAAAGAAGAAGATTTTTAGCTTATTGTATTTTTTTACTAATTTTATTAGTTCTTCTTGCTTTTGTTATATTTTATTTAATGCTATTCTCCGATATGTATGGAGGAAAAGGCTTGATTAATAAGCCAGGTGGTAGTAGTGGTAATTCAGGTGGAGTTGTAATTGGTGAAGCTAAATCTATTGATACAATTATTGATTTAAACGAATTAGACACATTAGAAGATAAGGCATTAGTTCCAGTTGGTTATAAAGACTTAAGCTTTAGTAATGGTAGGGAAATTGTAGAAAAAGCAGAATTTACAGTTGCTGTTTCTTGGAAAGAAAAAGATGATAATCATGGTATTACTAAAGAAGGCCGATTAAATATTATCAGTACTGCTATTATAGAGGGGGCTGTCGAATATTCTAATTTAGTAAATGTAGAAATCATAGCGCCTGAAACAATTACTTTAAATGGTGATCCTGTTATTGTTAAGTTTATTGTAACTTTAACAGAACCACCTGCAGAAGCTGATTATACGAGTATTGTTGGTAAAAACATTCGTATTCTGAATGCATATAATATTGGCATTAATAATTAAAACTACTATTTAATAGTAGTTTTTTAATGGTTTAATCTTATTGACAATTGAATAAAAATATAGTATAATTTATAAGTATTAAAGTTAAGAGGGATACTATGAAATGGTCTTTACAACAGTTGAAGAAATTCAATAATGAAGTTCATGAGTTCTCCTATGAGCCAAATCTAAAAGCAAGAACTTTAGAGACTCATGATATTTTAGATATAAAGTCTTTACATGTTGAGGGTACACTGAAGGAAATTTCCTTTAATAGATTTGAAGTTCTGTTCACAATCACAGGAATTTTAGTCTTAGAAGATGCTGTAACCTTAGAAGAAATCGATTATCCAGTTGATTTAGAATGTGAAGAAATTTGCGATACGCAAATGAATGCTGATGAAGATATTTACTTTATTGAGAAAAACACTTTAGATTTAGATGAACTTGTTTGGATTAATATTATTTTACATAAACCAATGCGAGTTAGTAATAGTGACTAATTAACTTTAAAATTAGAGATAGAGGTGAAAAAACATGGGAGCAATTGCTCAACAAAATCGAGTTTCAAAGACTAGAAAGCGTAAGCGCCGTAGCCATCATGCTTTAAAGAATCCAGCTCTTATTGCTTGTCCTGAATGTGGTGAAATGATGAGATCACATGTAGTGTGTCCTCATTGTGGATACTATGACAAAAAACAAGTAAAAGAAATCAAAGCTAAAAAAGCTGGCGCTGCAGATGGAGACGAAAAAGCTAAATAGGCTCTAGATCTAAAACTAAAAAAAGGACGAAATGTCCTAAAGACAAGAAAAGCACTCTTTAAATTGAGTGCTTTTTTCTTTTTCCACGTTGATAACTAAAAAATATTAACTTTTTTAAAAAAAGTTTTAAAAAATGCTTGACATTCATTATTAAGATGTAGTACAATTCAAGTGGGTAGAAGTGGGGAAAAGTGGAGAAAGGAGAAAACTATGTTTATAGGCGAATATCATTTCAATTTAGATGACAAAAATAGAATATTTATACCAACTGAGTTTCGATCTTTATTGAAAGATAAGCTTATTATAAACAGAGGGATCGAACGTTGCCTTTTCGTATACCCTAATGACGAATGGAATAAAGTTGTTAATAAATTAAACACTCTTTCATTTACAAAAAAAGTAAACCGTGAGTTTAGTAGAATGTTTATGTCAGGTGCTTACTATAAAGAAATGGATAGTCAAGGAAGAGTTACTATCGATAAATTACTTGTAGAGTATGCTGGTTTAAACAAAGAATGCGTAATTATCGGTGTTGGTGAAAGAATAGAAATTTGGGATAAAAAGGCCTGGTTAGAATATTATCAAGAACGTCAAGCAACACTTGATGAAATCAGTGAAAGGATTGATTTTGATGATTAGGCAAAGACCAAGTACAATGATAAAAACAGAAATTATCCATATTCCAGTATTACTTAATGAAGTTATGACAGGCCTAACTGTTAAGGAAGATGGAATATACGTAGATTGTACGATGGGTGGAGCTGGCCATGCTAGCATCATTTTAGAAAAACTTACAAATGGTAAACTTTACTGTTTTGAACAAGACGATTATGCAATTAATGAAGGAAGAGAAAGACTTGCTAAGATTAGTAATAACTTTACAATAATCCCTGATAACTTTGTAAATATTAAAGAACAACTAAATAGTTTAGGAGTTTATAAAGTTGATGGAATTTTATATGACTTAGGAGTGTCTTCGTTCCAACTTGATGATAGAGATCGTGGATTTAGTTATCATGAAGAAGCTAGACTTGACATGCGAATGAATCAAAATCAAGCTTTAACAGCTTATGATGTAGTAAATGAGTATCCAGTCGAAGAGTTAAGAAGAATTATCTTCGAATATGGAGAAGAAAAATATGCAACTAGTATTGCAAAGAAAATAGATTACTTTAGAAAAGTAAAACCAATTGAGACGACAACGGAATTAGTTAGAATTGTTACACAGGCAGTTCCAGCTCATTACCGAAGAAAAGCTACACACCCTGCACGTAAAACTTTTCAAGCAATTAGGATTGCTGTTAATGATGAGTTAAATGTGTTTGAGAGATCATTAAGGGATGCTTTAGATTTACTTGATACGAATGGGAGATGTTGCGTAATTACCTTCCACTCTTTGGAAGACCGCATCTGTAAAGAGGTCTTCAAAGAAGCTACAGAAGATAACATGCCAAAAGATCTTCCAGTCGAAGATTATAAGATTAAAAAAGAGTTTGCTTTAGTTAATAAAAAAGTAATAACTCCAAGTCCGGAAGAGCTAGAAACAAATATACGTTCACGCTCAGCAAAATTAAGAATCATTCAAAAACTATAGGAGGTACAAACAATGACAAACTTAAGACCTTTACCAAAACCGGTATTACCAAGATAATTATAGTTGATATGAAATATATCATAAACACATATAATTCCTTATTTTATACTTATTTATTGTAAAAAGACAACTTTTGGATAAAAAGTTGTCTTTTACTTTGGAAATGTGGTATAATATGTTAGAGGTAAAAATATGAAGATTATTTATGGTGGCTCTTTTAATCCACCCACTATTGCTCATTATAAAATTGCAAAATATTTACTTAAAAAATATAAAGATTCAGAAATAATATTTATGCCAACTAGTTCACTTTATCATAAAGATGAATTAGCTTCAGATAAAGATCGTTTGAGAATGCTTGAAATTGTTGCTGAAGAATTGGGTGCAAGAGCATCAGTTTCTGATTTTGAAATGAAACAAGATGGTTATTATGGTACAACATATACACTTGCTCACTTTCCAGAGTCATACTTTTTACTTGGCGCTGATAACTTAGTTAATATAAATAAATGGATTAACTTCCCAAATATTGTTATTCAAAACAAATTTATCGTTATTCCACGTGGTAATATTGATATTATGGCGATTATCGAAAAAGATGATTTTATGAGTAAACATAAAGAAAACTTTACGATTTTAGAAGATGCACCTAAATTAAATGTTTCAAGTTCTGAATATCGTAAAACTAAAAATAAAAAATTATTACTTACAAAGGTAAATCAATATATTAAAGAAAACAATTTGTACTAGGAGGAAAAATGTACAGTAAAGATTTCATTAAAGTTGCAGCTGCAAGTCCGAAAATTGTTTTAGGAAAACCATTAGAAAATGTTAAGGAAATGCTTAAGATCTTAAAGAAATTAGATCAAGATGTAGATGTTATTGTTTTTCCTGAACTTGCAATTACTGGTTATTCTTGTGGGGACTTGTTTTATAGTGATCAACTATATTTAGAAACACAAGAAGCAATTAAATATTTACTAAATAACAACCCCTTTAAAGGTGTTGTGCTTTTTGGTTCTTATGTTTTCCAAAATAGTGTTATTTACAATTGTAGTTTTGTTGTTCAAGATAATGAATTAATTGGTGTAGTACCAAAAGAATACTTACCCCATTCAGAAGAGTTTGATGAAACTAGGTGGTTTGGTAAAAAGTTAGATGGAATTAGTAATTTAGAGTTTTTTAAAGATACTGATGAAAAAGATGATAATTTTTATAATCCTATTCCTTTTGGTAAAATGTTGTTTAAGTTTTATAATAGCGATATTATTTTTGGTTGCGAAGTTTGTGGGGACATGTGGGCACCACAGTCTGTTAGTGAAGAGTTATATTTAAAAGGTGCGGACATTGTTTTTAATTGTTCATCTTCACCAGCAAGAATATATAAAACTAAAAAAAGAGAATTAATTATTAATAACTTAACTTATAAATATAGTGGAGCATATGTTTATGCTTCAACTGGGGCTAGTGAAACATCAAGTAATGTTATTTTCGGTTCAGAGTTAATTATTTCTGAAGCAGGAAAGACTTTAATAATTGATGATAAGCTATCATTTGATTCAAAAGTAATTGTTAGTGAAATTGATATTACATCTCTTCGCTATAAAAGAAGAAAGAGTTCATATTATAAACAAGCTTATATGAAAGCAAATAATGAATTATCTTCAGATCTTTCTCTTCATGAAGATTTAGTAAAGAGCGCAGATAAATGTAAGCTTACAAGAGAATTCGATAAGAATCCATTTGTACCTAAAGATGATTTATATTTAGATCAAATCATTAGTATTCAAACAGCAGCAGTTTATAAAAGATTTATGCATGTTGG
>DUNF01000001.1 GCA_012839485.1 Acholeplasmataceae bacterium | reverse complement strand
TTCTAAAGAATTTGAAATAATGAAAATTGAACTTGAGATCTATAAGAATTTGGAATGCCTTCCCAGCTCTAAAAGAATTGAGAAACTAAATGCTATTGAAAAATATTATAATATATATCCTGTTAAGACAATCTGTAGAATTTTAGATGTTAGTGTAGGTACTTTTTATAATCATTTAAATAGAAGAGTTGAGGAAAAATCAAATATAAAAAGAGATAAAATTTTAAAGCCATTAGTTTTGGAAGTTTATAATAAAAGTAAACAAAGATTTGGTTCAGTAAAAATAGCTCAAGTACTTAGAAATGAAGGTCATACTATATCAAATAAGAAATCGAAACAATTAATGAATGAACTAAACATAAAGCCCATTCTTGGAAAGAAAAAGAAAATGGATTACAGTAATATTGAGAGTAAAAATAAATATTTAAAAAATAAAGTTGGTAGAAATTTCAAGAGAGATAACCCTAATGAAGTTTGGGCTACTGATGTTACTGAAGTTAATGTATTAGATAATGTTTTCTTTGTATGTGTAATTTTAGATTTGTTTTCAAGAAAAGTCATTGCATATAGAGTTCATTGTAAAAATAATACCAAATTAGTTGTCAATACTTTAAAAGATGCTTATGAAAACAGAAACGCTCCTTCAAATGTAATTGTACATAGTGATAGAGGTTCTAACTACACTTCTTTTAAATATAGATCGTTATTAAAATCACTAAAACTGATTCCCTCTTATTCAAAAACTGCAAGGCCAACTGAAAATGCTGTAATAGAATCTTTTTTCTCTCACTTTAAAAAAGAAGAAATATATAAAAATGATTATAACACATTAGAAGAATTAACTATTTCTGTTGATGACTATGTAAAATTTTTTAATGACTATAGACCACATCATCACTTGAACGGACAGACCCCTAATAACTTTGAAAGCAAATATATAATAAAAAATGTGAACGTCAAATAAAGGCACTAGGAAGAAAACCTACAAAAAAACACTAGACTTTAACTGAAAAATCTAGTGTTTTTGTATGTAGGGTCCAAATCCTGCTGGGTGAAGATTACCGAACTTTTATAGTTACGCGTAAATTTTTGGGCAATTTATCTGAGTAAGGAAGTAGTTCATTAATAGGTAATTCATCAATATTTTCTAAAACGTATGTTAAATACTTTTCTACACATAAATTATTAATAAGAGCGGTTCTAATAATAGAAAAGAGTTTAGTGGTATAAATGGCACCCGCATAAGAACCTGAAGTCATAAAGACTTTCCTATTTATTACGAAGGGTTTAACAGCCCTTTCAGCTAAGTTATTTGATATTTCTAAATAAGGGTAATCTAAATAGGTGATTAATTCACTCCAAATGTTTTTAGTATAATTCAGGGCTTTTTCTAATAATGAATTAGGACTAGGGGCAGTATTAAAGATAAGTTCTTTTAACTTATTTAAAATGGGTAAATGTTCTTTATTTCTATTCTCTTTAATAACTGAAGCTGTAAGTTTTTCTCTTTTATAAAGGGCTTCAAAGTGAAATAACTTATTAATTAACCCAACAATCTCATAAGAAACAGTTTTAGGTCTCTCCTTTTCTGGCAAAGCTTTTAAAAGGTCTGTAAATTTTCTTCTTACGTGTGCGAAACATCTTTGAAGTTTAATGTTGGGGTTATTCTTTTTAAGTTTAGAATAACCTTTATAGTCATCACAAACCAAATAGCCGCCATAATCATTAAGCCAAGCAGAAACTTGATCAATTTTTCTTGATTCATGAAACTCATAAATGTTAATTGGTTTATCATAAAAACTAGTAGAAAAAACGTATACATAGCTATACTTACGGTTTATTTCTTCTAGAGGTTTTTTACTAACAACTAAAGTAGTTTCATCAGCGTGAATAACTTTAACATTATTATTTTTAAGATCTGCTTTCATTTTAAGAAAGAGAGGTTCTAACTTGTAAGAAATGTTTTTCATCCAAACAGACATTAACTGTTTAGAGATATCCATTTTTAAAGTATTGGAAAGATGAGATTCAAGATGATGAAAAGGAATACCTAGCTCATATTTATGATAAGCAATATAAGAAGCGAAAGAAGGAGTAAGTATTGAACCAGGAAAAACCTCATTAGAAAGGGGATAGTAAAATTTATTAGTTTTAGGACATTTATAAGTTCTTTTAATAATTTTAGTAATGCTAATACTAGCGGGAATAGTCTCTACAACATAGCGTTCTTTTTGGCTTACTAAAGTTAAAGAAGAGACATTAATATCTTCGCTAAAAATAGGATCTTCATATTTTATCTTAGTAACTAAAGCCTCTAGGTTAGTATTTTTAAAGTTAGTGCCACCTTTTTTCCTGCCTGTAGGCTTACGATCTTTTTTAATAGTCTCTTCAACTTCGTTAATAACAACCTCTTTAATCCGCTCATTTTTTTTAACAAAGGGTTTAGTTCTATGAAGGTTATATTTTTCTTTTAAAGTTAGACTCTTTTTTAAAAGGTCATTAAAAGCTTTCTCTTGGTCATATATAAGAGCAAGCAATTCTTCTTTTTCTAAAGTAAGATTAGAATTTTCTAGTTTAAGGTTATCTTTTTCTAAAGTAAGTTTAGAGTTTTCTAATCTCAAGTTATCTTTTTCAGTTTTAAGGGAAGAAATTTCTAGTTTTAATTTTTCAACTAAATCTTTAAGATTAGTATTCTCACTAGTTTCAACATTCATTTTCATAAGACTATTATATCATAAAAAAATAATTAGTTATATATAATATAACTAAAATTTAAATATTTTATACAGAAACTAGCTTTTTTCTCATATTTAGCATTAAAACACCCTTAAGTAAGAGGCTTAAATCAGTTTTTGAAATAGTTATTGAGTTTTCGAACTCAGGAATCATATAAGTAGTGTAAGATAATTTATTAATAAATAGCCATTTCCCGTATTCATCTTCATAATATATTTTTAATTGTTTCCTACTTTTAGAAACGAAAATAAATAACGAATAAATAATTTCTATTGGTGAAAAGGTTAAGCTTAAAAGCATTTCAATTTTATTTATCCCAAAGCGCATATCTATAGGTTTTGAATAAAGGTGAATATTTTTAATTTTACTTAAATCGATCATAATACTTCTCTATAATCTCTAACGCCTGTTTTAAGGAAGTAGTGATTTTAATTTTTTCAAACTCAATAACTACGATAGAATGATCAAACCTTGAAAAATGATGACTTTTCTTATAAATAGATTCAGTATCAAGCATCTTAACAGCAACATCATCATTTTTTAGCACTACTGATTTATCATTACTATTAATTGCTTTATTTAAATTAATAAATGAACCATCAATATTATTAAAAGCATTTACCCAACCTCTTAAAGTCTCATAAGACATCCCCTTACTACTAGCAAAATCTCTTAGTGACATCCTACTTACCTTATACTCCTTAACAGTCTCAAATCTTTCATAGTTAGTTTTAAATTTTCTTTTTTTAACTTTTTCCATAAAAAAACTCCTTTTCTTTTACACTAAGGAGTTTATCTTTATTCGTTCTTTTTTAATAGAGTGTTAATTTTTGACGTTCACGATTAAACGTTAAAAATAGTTAGAAATGGAAAAACTATAACTACAATTTAACGATTACATTACAACTTACACGATTACCAACAATTTAAACGATTACTTTTGATAATAGAATAAGGCAGAGTTTTGATAACCTTATTTTATATAACTCTTATAAATATAGTAAAATTCTGTAATTTGATAAATAAATATATATATGACAAAATTAATCGGATAACTATATAAAATTATATAAAAATGTGATATAATAGTGATAATCATACGATAGGGAGAATATCTTTATGGACTATTCGAAAAGTATAAAATTACTAAGAGAAAAGATGTTTATTTCACAAAAAGAACTTGCTGATTTACTGGAAGTTTCTTTTGTGTCTGTTAATAGATGGGAAAATGGTAAATTTAATCCTACAATTAAAGCTAAGAGAAAATTAAATGACTTGTTTATCAAGTATAATGTGAAAACAAACGAAAGAGGAGAATAATTAATGACAACAGCAGAAATAGGAAAGTTAACAACAACAAATATACAAGAAAAAGCAAATCTAATATGGGCGATAGCTAATCATTTAGTTGGATTATTTAAGCCTCACGAATACGGTAAGGTAATACTACCTATGACGGTATTAAAAAGATTTGATGATGCATTATCAAAAACAAAACAAGAAGTGTTAGAACTTAACAAAAAATTAGATGAACAGAAAACGATTGATGCAATTAAAGATGGTTTGTTATGTAAAACATCGGGGTATGATTTTTATAATGTTAGTCCTTTTACATTCTCCACGTTATTAGCTGATCCTGACAATATAGCGGCTAACTTTGACACATATTTAAAAGGATTTTCAGACAATGTTAAGGACATAATCTCAAACTTTCAATTTGATCATGTTTTAGAAACGATGCATAAAGGCAATGTCCTTTATGTAGTTATTCAAGAATTTAATTCTAAGAAAGCTGATATGCATCCAGATAAAATAACATCTATGGATATGGGGTATATTTTTGAAGAGCTTGTTCGTAAGTTTTCAGAGTCTTATGACGAACAAGCAGGGGCACACTTTACTGCAAGAGATATTATATATTTAATGGCTGAACTTTTAATAGCGGAAGAAAGAGATTATATTAAAGAAAATGGTGTAGTTAAGACAGCTTACGATATGGCGATGGGGACATCACAGATGCTTGGGTGTTTAGATGAAAAGATGCAAGAAATCAATAGCGATTCTAAGTTATCTTTATTTGGTCAAGAATTCAATCCTGAAACATACGCAATAGCCAAAGCGGATATGCTAATAAAGGGTGGAAATGCACAAAATATGAAATTTGGCGATACACTAAGTGATGATAAATTTTCTAATTATGAGTTTGATTATATAATTTCTAATCCTCCATTTGGTATTGATTGGAAAGTTGAAGAAAAACAAGTAAAACAAGAGCATTCAAAACTTGGTTTTGAAGGAAGATTTGGGCCAGGACTACCAGCCATTAGTGATGGACAATTATTATTTTTATTAAATGGTGTAAAAAAATTAAAAGAAGGTTCAGGAAGAATGGCTATTATTCAAAATGGATCATCACTATTTACTGGTGATGCAGGAAGTGGACCAAGTGAAATTAGAAGATATCTAATTGAAAGTGATCTATTAGAGGCAATAATACAGTTACCAACTGATCTATTTTATAATACAGGCATATCAACATATATTTGGATTATTTCTAAAAATAAAAATAAAGACCGTTTAGGAAAAGTACAACTCATTGACGCATCTAATTGTTATGTAAAAAGAAGAAGAAACATAGGTAAAAAACGCGTTGATTTAGATGATAATTCAATTAATTTGATTGCCAAGTCCTACTTAGAATTTAAAGATGCAAAATATGAAGAAAATGATTTAGTTGTCGAATCTAAAATTTTTGATAACAATTTTTTCGGATATACAAAAGTAACAGTTGAATCTCCAATTACTGATGAAAATGACAAACCAATTCTTAAAAAAGGAAAACCACAAGCCGATTCTAAAAAACGTGATACCGAGATAATTCCATTAAAAGATGATATCGATCAATTCTTTAAAGAAAATGTCTTGCCTTATAATAAGGACGCTTGGATGGATAGAAAAAAAGATAAAGTTGGATACGAAATTCCATTCACTAGATTATTTTATAAGTTTGTCCCACCTAAGGCATCATCAGATATATTTAAAGAAATCAAACAACTTGAAGAAGAGGAAGCAGTATTAATGAAGGAGTTGTTTGGTGATGAATGATATTGTAAACGGCATTTATGAATCGTGGTTCTCAAAAGATTATCCTAAAAATTGGAATATATCTCGTGTAAAAGATCTTATTTCAATAATTAGGAAAGAAAAAAACAAGTATGAAAACACACCAGTTCTTTCGCTAACTATCGATGGCGTGAAACTAAAAAAGCATTTAAACGAAGGAATGAACCCAGAAACTTATATTGGTCATCAACTTGTTTACCCTGGAGATTTTGTTATTTGTTTAAGAGATTTAGATGGTCCTCTTCTAGTGGGGATATCTGAATACTACGGCTGTACATCAAATCTTTATCTAGTATTACAATTCTCAAATCACAATCTTGAATATTATAATTATGTATTTAAAACTATGGATTTTTTGAGAGTTATTGATGATTTTTCTTATGGCATGAGGCACTCTTACAATATTTCCCAATTTGGTCAACTAAGATTGCCTGAACCAAAACTTCATATTCAAAGCATAATAGTCGAAAAACTAAATTTTGAAGTTGAAAAAATTGATAAGTTAATCGATAACCAACAGCAACAAATAGAAAAACTTAAAGAATACAAACAGTCATTAATCAGTGAAGTTGTTACTAAAGGGTTGGATCCAAATGTTGATTTTAAAGACAGTGGTGTTGATTGGATCGGTAAAATACCTATCAATTGGGATATAATAAGACTGAAAGACTTAGCTACTAATACAACTGAAAAAAACGAAGATGAAAATCTACAGTATATTGGTCTCGAAAACATTATAAGCAAGTCTTTTGACTTCATAGAAACCGATAACTTTTATAATCCCAAAGACGGTATTTTTGCTCCTGAAAACAGTGTCTTGTTTGGCAAATTAAGACCGTATCTCGCAAAGTCTTTTTATTGCGAAAATGATTTATCGTGTTCAAGTGAATTTGCTGTATTCCTTTTTGATAACGAAATCACAAGCAAGTATTTTCTTTTTATCACGCAATCTTACGGATTCATAGATGTAATAAACATGTCTACATATGGAACTAAAATGCCTCGAGCAAATATAAAATTTATAAACAATTTGGATATCCCGTTGCCTTCCCTTGAACATCAAAAATTAATAGTGGAGAATCTAATGGCAAAAGTTCACAAAATTAATAGTTTGATTCAGTATAAGACCAGAAAAGTAGAAAAACTAACTGAATATAAAAAATCATTAATTTATGAATAT
>DUNF01000030.1 GCA_012839485.1 Acholeplasmataceae bacterium | reverse complement strand
TTCTTCTTGAAGAACTCTTTCTTTCTCATCTTTTAGGGCGTAAATCTTTTCTGCACTTTCACCAATCTTTGATAATGGCAAGTCGTTATTTTGAAGAACTACATCTTCAATAACTTGTTTCATTTCCTGAACATTTAAATCATAAGTATAAGCTACATTAATAATTTTATTCTTTAACTCAGGGTCATCAAAGACAGCACTTGGAATTATATTTTCATCAAACTCCATCTTAAACAATAAATAATCAAACTTTTCACCTTTAATATTAATATTATCTTTAATTTTATTAAAAAACAACTTCGCAAAAGGATCAACTTCTTCTTTAAAGTCCTTCACATATACTTCATCAAAAGTCTTAGTAATATCTGTATAACCTCTAATTTTATAATTTAAGTTTTTAGTTATATTTTCCACTTCAACTGGACCTATTTTTTCAGTTAAGAATTTAACTAAAAGTCTATTTGATAAAAAGGACTCAACAGCTAATGGTTGCTTTAAATATAAATAATAGCCTTTTTCTTCATCAAAATAAGTTTCAACTAAACTTAGGGCATTTAATTTATTTAAAGCTTCTTGGAAAAAGTGGTCATTGTTAAAGTTTAAACTATCAAGGACTGTTCTTATATCATAAGTTTCTTTATTGTCATAAGTCATTAATAAATTATATAAAGCAAAACTATCAATCCCAATCAAAGGTAGGTATAGTTTAGTTAAACAGAATCCAGCTTCCCCTGATAATTCAAAATTTTTATAAACTCTAAAATTTGTATGTTTCATATATTGCTCCTAATATAGACTAACACCTTTATAGTTTAGTTTTTTGTCTAAAACTTGGTATAGCCTTTCAATAATTTTTTGGCCTCTTCCACGAGGAAAAATGAATTTTGTAGTGATAGCAAAATCTATAGCAACTTCATTAATCTTCGTCTCTACAAGAATTACTATTAATGAATATTTATTTGTTTCAAATAAAATTTCATTAAATTGCTTGTTATCTGAAATTAATTTTCCACTTTCTTCTTTCATCAAATCATAAACTGCTTTTCTTGCATCAGCTAAACGATTGCGATAATATCTTGTTCTTAGTGATTGAAGATGATGGTTTTCTTTTGTTTCAAAATTGTTACTAAAAAATTCTTTAAAACCCATTTTATCCTCCTATTTCTTTTAATATTTTATTTATTTGTCTTTTCGTGTTACAAAAGCAACGGCTATTATCAATAACATAATCGCCATACTTAGCTTTCTCGCTACTAGACATTTGCAAGCTAATTAACTTTTTAGCTTCTTCTTCCTTAATTTGATTTCTCTTCATTAATCTTTTAATTTGTTTTTTTCCCTTAATATCGATAACCATTATTTTATCTACAAGTTCAGTAAAGTTAGTTTCTACTAATAAAGGAACTTCTATAAAAGTTATTTGATTTTTTTGAATTTGCATTTTTAAACTCAAATAAATTAAAGGATGAGTTATATCAGTAAGTTTTTTTAAAGCTTCTTTGTTATTGAAAACAAGTTTTGCTAGAAGCTTCTTATCTACTTTCCCTGAAACAACTACATCAGAACTTACCTTTTCTTTAATTTCTAAAATTACATGAGGATCTTCTAGTAACTTACTATTCTCTTCATCAGCTGATAAAACTTTATAGCCTAAACTCTTTAAATAGTTTGCTACTTTAGTTTTACCTGAGGCTATTGAGCCTGTAATTCCGATAACCATCTTTACTCCTTCTGGCAATATTCACAATAATATGTACTTCTACCACCTATTTTTATTTTTGTAATATCTTTCCCGCACACAGGACATTTTTCTTTTGTATGTACTAAAAGTTCATTTTGGAATAAACCACTAATCCCATCTGAAGAATAAGATCTAATTGTTGTCCCACCTAATTGAATCGCCTTTTCTAAGACAACTTTTGTATATTTAATAATTTTCTCAAGCTCATCATTATTTAATAATTTACCGGCCTTTTTAGGATTAATCCTCGCCATAAATAAGATTTCATCGGCGTAAATGTTGCCTATTCCTGTAATTATGCTTTGGTCAAGTAATAATTGTTTGATTGCTTGACTTTTTGTTTTAAGTTTATCTTTTAAATATTCGGTATTTAAACTATTACTAAAAGGCTCTAATCCTAATTTATTTAAAGGTTCTTTTTTTAATAATTCTTCATAACTTAAATCAAGGTATAAATGCATAGTTCCAAATTTACGTACATCATGATATCTTAATGTCTTTCCGCTCTTTAAATAAAAGATAATATGTTCATGTTTTTCTTTTTCTTCATTTTCTCTTAAAAAGTATTTACCTTCCATTCGCAAATGAGAAATTAGAAAACCTTTAGTTAATTTGAATATTAGATACTTTCCGTAACGTAAAACATCTTGAATTTTTTCGCCTTTAATTTGTTTTTTAAATAAGGTAACTGTTGGATATTGAATAATTCTTTCATAGTAGATATCTACATCTTGAATTTCTTCACCAATAACTAAATGTTTTAAAGTATTACGGACAGTTTCAACTTCTGGTAATTCTGGCATCTTAAATATATTTTACCCAATCTTTATTATAACGGTCAATAAACTTTAAAGCATCTTTATCTTTTGGATAACCTAAAGCAATCCCCACAGCTGGAAGATGTTTTTCTGGTAATTTAAAGTAATTAGCAATTGCTTCTTGTTTTGCTTCATTATGGAAAGTAGATAGCCAGCATGAACCTATTCCTAAATGAGTTGCTTCAAGTAAAATGTTTTGTGTTGCAGCTGAAGCATCTTGTTCAGTTTGTTTTGGTGCTGGATGCTCTTCATTTCTTACAAAGATAATGATTAATCCTCCAGCTTCACCTACCATCTTATAACCAGGTACTTTTTCAGAAATTTCTTTTAAAACTTCTTTTTTATTAATTGCAATAAAATATAAAGGTTGTTGGTTTCTTGCACTAGGTGCTTGCATTCCTGCTCTTACTAGTTTTTCTAGTTCTTTATCAGTTAATAGTTTATCTTCAAACGATCTAACACTTCTTCTAATTTTAATTTCTTTCATAATTACCTCCCCTATTTAGTTTCATACCAATTTTTCCCATAGTTAATCTCAATAACTAATGGTACATTTAATTTAATTACATTTTCCATCTCAGTCTTTACAATATCTTTTAAAATTTCAAGTTCATTAGGTTTTACATCAAACACTAATTCATCATGGACTTGAGCAATTAGTAGTGATTCTAACTTAGCTTCAACCATTTTAGCTTTTACTTTATTCATCGCTAATTTTATAATATCAGCTGCTGTTCCTTGAATTGGTGCATTCATCGCTGTTCTTTCCCCAAAGTTTCTTAAATTGATATTTGGACTATTAATATTATCAATATATCTTCTACGGTTAAGTAAAGTCTTAGTATAACCTTTTTCTCTAGCACTTGCTACTTGATTATCTAAAAACTCTTTTGCACCTTTAAAAATCTCAAAATAACGCTCAATATAATCACTAGCATCTTTCGGATTAATATTTAAAGCCTCTGATAAACCCCAAGCACTCATCCCATAAATAATCCCAAAGTTAATCGTCTTGGCATCTCGTCTTTGGCTAGGCTTTATCATATTATAATCAATCCCATAAATACTAGCAGCTGTAGCTCTATGAATATCTAAACCCTGATTATAAAACTCAATCATTTTTGGATCTTCAGATAAAGATGCTAGTACTCTTAGTTCAATTTGCGAGTAGTCGGCGCTTAAAATTAAACCATCTTTAAAACGTGAAACAAAAACTTTTCTAATAGTTTGACCTGTTTCTGTTCTTATCGGAATATTTTGAATATTAGGTTCAATTGAAGATAATCTACCTGTAGTTGTTAGGGCTTGTTTATAAACAGGATGTAAATAATTGTTTTCATCTTTTACTTCTAATAAGCCATTTACATAAGTAGTGATTAATTTATTATAAGATCGATATTCTAAGATAGCTTTTGCTATTGGATATCTATAAGCTAGCTTTTCTAAAACTTCTGAGTTTGTAGAATAGCCGGTTTTAGTTTTCTTATAAACAGGTAACTTTAATTTTTCAAATAAAATCTCCCCTAAAACTTTATAAGAATTTAAGTTAAATTTTTCACCAGCATACATAAATACCTCATCTTGATATTTATTTGCTTCAACTTCAAATTCTTCACCAATCTCTTTTAGTTTTAATGGGTCAATTAACAAACCACATATTTCCATATCTCCTAGAACTTTAGATAATTCAATCTCAATTTTAAATAAATCTTCAATTTCATTTTCTTTGATTTCAGCTAAAACTTGTTTCTTTAGTTTGTTAATTAAATCATTTTTAGCTGCTGCATATTGAGAATAGATATCTAAACTTGGAATATGGTACTTTTTATTTTCTTTATATATTGTATCATATTGAGGAATATTTGTTTCAAGAAAGTTTTGTGCTACAACTTGGATATCATCATTACTATAACTAGGGTTAATTAAGTAAGCAGCTAGCAATAAATCAAATGTAACATTTTTTAAATTGATTCCTCTTTTTTTAAGTAAAACATAAGTCTTCTTATAATCAAATAAGCTAATCTTTGTTTCTTCATTCGCTAATATCTCATGTAATGACTTGTTTTTTAATAAAACATCTTTTGATACAAAAAGATGATGTTTTTTATCTTTAATTGCAAGTCCTAAAATTTGATTATTATAATAGTTTTCATAATAAGTTTCTAAAGAAAGAGTTATTTCTTTATCCAACTTACTAAAGTCATAATTTAAATCTTCAATAATCTCTAAATTAGGATTTTCTTCTATCTCTCCTTGATCAGCTTGTTTCATTAAACTATTAAATTCCATTTCTTTATAGAAACGATATAGTTTAGGATGTTCATAGTTTTGATAATTTAAATCTTCAATCTCATAAGGAATATAAGCATCTTTTACTAATGTAGCAAGATATTTAGTTTTGTAAGCTTCTTCTTTTCCACCTTCTAAAAGAGTTTTAGTTCTTCCTTTTACCTCTTCAATATTTAAGTAGATATCTTCTAAATCTTTATAATCAGTTAATAACTGAATTGCTGTCTTAGGACCAATACCTCTAATGCCTGGTAAATTATCAGATGTATCACCGATTAAGCCTTTATAGTCAGTAACTTGATTAGGATAAATATTATTCTTTTCTTTAAAGTTAGATATGTTATTTTCATCTAACTCTTTAACTCCAGATTTAGTTAAGTGAACAGTGATTTTATCATCTACTAGTTGAAGTAAATCTTTATCTCCCGATACAATATGAATTTCATCAAACTTATCTTTACACAAATTAGCCATTGTGGCAATAAGGTCATCTGCTTCATATTCTAAAGACTCAAAATGTTTGATTTCTAAAACATCTAAATATTCTTTGATATAAGGAATTTGCACTTTTAGTTCTTCAGGTAATTTAGTCCTTGTTCCTTTATATTCTTTATACTCTTGATGACGGAATGTTTGCTTACCAGCATCAAATGCTACAAAAACATAATTTATGTCTTTCTTTTCTAATAAACTATTGATCATATTTACAAATCCATAAATAGCATTAGTATATAGACCTTGAGAAGTTTGCATCATTTTCCCTGTATAGTATGTAGCATAAAAAGCTCTAAACATTAAACTATTTCCATCAATTAAAGTTATCTTCTTCATAAAATCACCTTATTCTATTCTACCATATTTTAGCTTAATTTACTATTATTTTAAAAAGTTTTGGTATTTTTAAGATTTATGGTGTATAATGATAACATATTGGAGGTTTTATAATGAATGTTATTCAGATTATCGCATTAGTGCTGTTTTTAATTATGTATGCATTAATGTTAGTGTTTAGTGAGAAAAGACCTTATATTACAAGTGGAGCTGCAATAATATTTATAATCTTGATGATAGTTAACTTTAGTACAAATCAAGATCATACATTTTGGGAAGCTGTAAATGCAACAGGAGTTCAAGCCTTTACCGACTTTAGCTCTTGGAACGTACTCTTGATGATAGCAGGTACTATGGGAGTCGTCGCCTTCTTTATTGAATCAAAGATGCCAAGCTTAATGGCCGATGTAATTATCAATAAAGTGCCGAATGTAAAATGGGCAATTGTAGGTTTATCTTTATTTTCTGGTTTAGTTTCTGCGTTCATTGATAACGTAGCTACAGTGCTAATGGTTGCACCTGTAGCCTTAACAGTATGTAAGAAGTTAAAAATTAATCCAGTACCAAGTATTATCGCAATTGCAATTTCATCAAACTTACAAGGTGCTGCAACTTTAGTAGGAGATACTACATCTATTCTACTAGGTCAAGAAACAGGAATGAACTTTGTAGACTTCTTCTGGATGCATGGAAGACCTAACCTATTCTTCATCGTTCAAGCAGGGGCTCTTGCATCAGCATTCGTTTTATTATTTGTATTTAGAAAATATACTCAACCTTTAGAACAAGTAGAAAAAACTAAAGTTACAGATTATGTTCCTTCATTCTTATTATTAGGAATTATCGTAGCTTTAATTATCGCATCTTTCTTTACTATTCCAGTTCCTTGGTTAGATAGTATGAAAAATGGTATTATTTGCATCACAATCTTCTTAATTGGTTTTATTAGAAAACTTATTAAAACTAAAGATGATAAGAAAGAAGTTACTAAAGAAGCTGTTAAATCTTTGGATTTTGAAACATTAATTTTATTATTTGGTTTGTTTATCGTAGTTGGTGGTTTAGGTGCTTTAGGTATTATTGGTAAAATTGGAGAAGCATTCAATAGTATCGCTAATAGTTTAAATATGAGTCCTAATGCAACAATCTTCGTTTTATATACAATTATCGTATTTATCTCGGTAATCATTTCAGCTTTCGTAGATAACATACCTTATGTTATGACAATGCTACCTGTAATTACTGCTTTACTTCCAGGTTTAGGTTTAGCTCCTGGAGATAATAAAGCATATCTATTATACTTTGGTTTATTAATCGGTGCTACTTTAGGTGGTAACATTACACCAGTTGGTGCCAGTGCAAATATTACAGGTATTGGAATGTTACGTCGAGAAGGCTATGAAGTTAAAACAAGTACTTTCATGAAAATCAGTGTTCCATTCACTTTAGTTGCCGTATTAACTGGCTGGATACTGTGCTTCGTAATTTGGGGACTATAAAAATATAATATAAAGAACTTGGCAATACCAAGTTCTTTTTTCATTTTACAATCACCTTATAAATCCTAAATTGACAAATATAGCAGATAGTGTTATAATATTTACCATAATAGAGGATAAAAAGATGGAAAAAAAGAAAAAGATTTCACCATTTTTAATAATTATAATAAGTTTTGTTTCAGTAATTTTAATTGGTACAATTCTTTTATTACTGCCTTTTGCAACAAAAGAAGGAATTAGGCTTGGATTTGTAGATGCGTTGTTTATGTCTTCTTCCTCTGTCTGCGTTACAGGGTTAGTCTCAACTACAACTTCAATTGCTGATACCTATACTTTGTTTGGTCAAATAGTAATATATGTCTTAATTGAGATTGGTGGCTTAGGATTTGTAAACATTTCAATGTTTGTATTATATCTTTTAGGATTAAGAATTAATCAAGCAGACCGTTTCTTGTTAAGAGAATCACTAAACTTAGACTCTACAAAAGGTATTTTAAAACTTCTTAGGGCTACCTTCTTAATTAGTTTTTGTATTCAACTATTAGGGGCTATTGGAAATTTCTTTATCTTTAGAAATGATTTTCCTACTGATAAAGCTATTTGGATTAGTATCTTCCATGCAGGATCTGCATTTAATAATGCTGGTTTAGATGTTATCGGAAGTAATTCTTTAATACCATATAAAGGTCATTTACTATTAAATTTAAATACTATGGCTTTAATCATTTTAGGAGGAATCGGATTTATAGTAATTTATGAAATCTTCTTATATCCTAAAACAAAAAGATTATCTATTCATACAAAAATTGTTTTAAAAATGACCTTATTACTACTAGTCCTTGGTACTGTGTTATTGAAAATCACTGAAGGTAGTGCAATGACTTGGTTACAAGCAGCATTCCAAAGTGCAACTGCTAGAACAGCAGGATTTAGTACTTATGATTTTTCAAAAATTTCACTTCCTGGTGCTTTAATCTTTTGTTTCTTGATGTACATAGGAGCATCCCCTGCCGGTACTGGTGGAGGTATTAAGACAACGACTTTCTTTACTGCTACAAAATATATTGGTTCTTTCGCAAGAGGAACAAGACCAATTACTCATAATCGAGAAATTTCAAAAACTTCAGTTTCTAAAGCTTTTGTCTTAATTGTACTTTCAATTGTTTATCTAGCAATGATTGTTTTGTTTGTTTCAGTTATTGAACAATTAAATACTGCAAGCGAAGATGCCGATTTAATTAAAATTATGTTTGAAACATTGTCAGCTTTTTCAACCGTAGGAAACTCAGAAGGTATTACACCTACATTACATTGGGTTAGTAAAATATTAATTTCAGCTACAATGCTTATCGGTCGTTTAGGACCAATCACAATTATCAGTTTATTAAATAGACGCTGGAATAAAGAGGGTACAGAACCTGTATCATATTTAGAAGAAAATATCATTATTGGTTAGGAGATATAAAAATGAAAAAAACTATTGCTGTTTTAGGCTTAGGTCGCTTTGGCTTAGGTCTTGTAGAAGAATTAAACAAATTAAATGTTGATATTATTGCAATTGATATCAATGGTGCTAGTGTGCAAAAAGCTGGAGAGTTTGTAGAAAATGCCTTTATTTGCGACTCTACAAACGAAGATGCTTTAAGAGAAATTGGAATTGAAAATGTTGATCATGCTGTTGTAGCTTTTGGTTCAAACTTTCAAGCAAGCCTAATTACTGTCATTACCCTAAAAGAAATGGGTGTTGAAAAAATTACTGTAAGAATTGATGATGAGAAATATGCTTCTGTTATGCAAAGAATTGGAGCAACAGACATCATCATTCCTCAAAAAATTGCTGGCATTCAACTTGCTAACAAATTAGTATCTGATAGCTTTACAAATTACTTCAACTTATCTGAAGAATATGTTGTTGTCCAATTATCAGTCAACATGACAATTAAACCAGTTAAACTAAAAGCATTAAATGCTAGAAATGTTTTTGGAATTAACTTACTTTTAATTAAAAGAGAAAACAAACATTTTTCACCTACTGGGGATGATTCAATTCTACCAGGCGATGAAATATTTGTTTTAGGAACAAAGAAAAACATTCATAAATTCGATCAACACATAAATGAAAGGGAATAATATGAAGAAATTATTTTTAATCTTTGTTTTATTATTAGGTGTATTTTTACTAACATCTTGTTCTTGTTCAAGCGATAAAAAGACTTATACTTGTTATGAATATACAGAATCAGTTAAATACAAAAACACTAGCAAATTTGTAACTTTAGATATGTTTGCAAGCACATATAAGGAAATCAAGTTATACTTAAATTATCAAGACCACACTTTTAAAAGAGTAGGTAAATTTAAAGATGGAGCATCAGATGAAATTCATACTGGTACTTTTGAAGAAGAAGAAGGTAAATTAACTTTTAGTTACGACAGCGAGATCAAAAAAAGTTTGGAAAAACAATGGGGTAAAGAAGTGTATGTCTTTGTAGGTAAAGAGTTACACATGAGGCTTGAAAGAGGCACAACAGCACCATCTGGTACTGTTTGGGGGCCTATTGTCATGAAATATAGATAAATTAAAAAACATATCAGTTTATTCTGATATGTTTTTTTGTTCTTCAGTTTTCTCTGCTACTTCCAAAACTTCTTTTTCTGTAAACTCGTGTACTAGTGGTGAAATCCTCTTATAAACTAAGAAAGTAATAATGTTTATCGTTATTGATAAAAGTAAATTAAATGGTAATGTGGCAAAAAGTAAATATCTACCCATATAATTATTTTCATTCACACCAGGAATTACACTAATCGTTTGAACAAATGTCTCTACATCACCATTAAAATATAATTTAATATATGCTGGAATAACAAAAATATAATTAATAAAAACAGCTGTTACTACCCAAACAATAGTACTTACGATTAAAGAGATTCCAGCTCCTTTTTTTGTTCTATATTTTTTATAAATAATTGCAGCCGGAATAACTGAAGCAAAGCCAATAATTAAATCTGTTATCTCCCCTACGTATGCTGACTTAGTTGTTATAATTCCAAATAAAAATCTTAAAAGCAACATTCCAATACCTGACATTGGACCTAAAGTAAACCCACCTATTAAAATCGGTAAGTTAGAAAAATGAATTTTTAAAAATGAGGGAAAAATAGGTAAAGAAAAATTAAGCTGATATGCTATTACTGAAAACGAACTAAAAATAGCAATCAAAATCATTATTCTTAGTTGATTTCTTCTTTTACCCAAACTTGGCTTTTCTTTTTCTTTTTTGTTTTTAATCAAAGCTCTAATAATTAATGCCACTAGTAAAGCAATTGATACACTGATTAAAATAATTTTTAGAGTTTGATGCATGTTACCTCCAATAAAAAACTCGTGAAAATCCTCACGAGCAAAAAATCAATCTAACTAAATAGACTCTTCTTTTATCTAGACTATTACTATCGGTTTTGGAATCGCACCAAATCGTGTCTCTAAGCTAGAAACTCGTGGACTTTTACCACCGGTCGGGAATTGCACCCTGCCCTGAAGATTTATTCATATAGATTATTATACATTATTTTTTATTGTTTGTCAAATAGGATTCGTTCACTTCTAAACGCTCTTACAAGTAACACTACAATTACACCAATAAAGACTATTGATGAACCGACAGTTGCAAGCACATTTCCAACTGTTAATTTAAATGAAATCAAATCACTTAATAAAACATTTAAATTAAAGATAGGTACAAAATATTTTCCAAACCCTAAACCTAAATCTGTTGATGATGCAGCAATTCCTAGCATAATACAAACGATATATAAAGGCATTGCATAACTTGCAGCTTGTTGTGGATTCTTTCCTAATGTTGAACAAATTAAAACTAAAATTGATACTGTAAAAGCAATAACAATTAAGATAAGTAATAACATCATATAATCACCAAAACCATACCCTAACTCTGCTGTTAAATCAATACCAAACATGTTTTCGCCACCAACTAAAGTACTTGATAGCATACCAATAAATGAAGATGCTGCTACAAGTAATGATAAAATACTAGTTGATAACATCTTACCTATAATAATTTGTTCCCTACGAACTGGCATCATTAACAATGAAGCTAAAGTTCCTCTTTCTTTTTCTCCTGCTATTGCATCAACACCAATACCCAATGTTCCAGAGAAAATAATAATCATTAACATCATTGGTAACATCATAGCAAGTATCATTGTGTTTTGAGTAACTTCATCTAAAATACTTTCCATTTTATAAGTAAAGATCTCTGTTGTCTTACCTACACTACTTAATTCTTGATTAACTACAAAGTTTTTATAAGCAGCCATAAAATAATACAAAGCTTGTGCTGTTGGTCCTATAAACTCATTTTGATCATTATACAATATCTTAACATTTGGTAAGTCTTCAGCTGGTGTTTCATTAGTAACAGCTACCGCTTTATTATAAAAATCTTCATCAAAAACAATAATTATATAATGTTCGTCATCTTTCATTTTAGCCTCTAACTCAGTTCTTGTATATTCATAGTCAGAATAAACAAATGTAAGTGTAGAATCTAATAACTGGTTTTGTGATGCATATGTTTGAAATTCAATAAACCCTGTTGGTGCTTCATAAACATAAACTATTTTCTCTTTCTCTTGTTCTTTATCAATTTGTCTATTAATAATTACAGATATTGAAGTATACACTAAGAAGAAAATAAGTCCAGGTAGTAAAACAGTAGTAAATAAAGTTCCAGGAAATTTAAAAACTTTATCTAAGTCTTTTTTAGCTATTGCCCACATCTTTTTCATTGTGCGCCCTCCTCTTGATATAACTTAATAAATACTTCTTCTAAATCTCGTGAAGGAACAGAGTCTAAAACTTTATCTAGTGTATCGCAAATAACCATTTTTCCATTAAAAATTAATCCAACACGATCACATAACTTTTCTACAAGGCTCATAATATGTGTACTTATAATTATTGACTTGCCTTGTTTTTTTAATTCCAATAAATAATCAGTTACAATCTTCGCAGTATAAACATCTAATCCATTAGTTGGTTCATCAAATACAATGATATCTGGTTGATGAACTAAACTAATTGCAACTGAAACCTTTTGTTTCATACCCGTAGATAAATCACCTATTTTAGTATCACTAAATTCATTAACTTCAAAACGAGTAAATAAATCTTGCTTTCTTGCAGCTGCTATATCTTTAGGTACATCATGTAAGTTAGAATAATAATCAAATAAATAGTTTGGGGAAAACTTGTCTTCTAACTTCAATTCACTAGTTAAAAAAGCTAGTTTCTTTTTAATTTTTAGCTCTTCGGAAATATCAATTCCCTTAATTGTGATTTTACCAGAATCTGGTTTAATTAAAGTTGAGATACAACGAAGAGCTGTAGTTTTACCTGCCCCATTAGGCCCAACTAAACCAAAGATTTCCCCTTCGTAAGTAGTAAAACTTACATCATTAACTGCAACTTTTTTCTTATCTTTAGTTTTTAAAGTCTTCATTTGTTTTGGTGAAAGTTTAAACGTCTTTACCAAATTCTCAACAACAATTACTTCTTTCATTTTTGTAATTCTCCTTTCAAATGCCATGTATATGCTTTAGTAATCTTAACATCTACAATCTCTCCTATTAAAGATTTATCTCCGTTAAAATTAACTAACTTATTGTGTTCTGTATACCCAGATAACACTGATTCATCTTTATCACTGAATCCATCAACCAATACCTTCACAATCTCTTTTTCAAATCTCTTATTTCCTTTTAAGAATCCTTGGTTGATTTCCTCATTTAACTTAAGTAATCTTTCTTTAGCTTCTTTTGGTAAAACATTACTTTCATATTTAAAAGCTGGAGTCCCTTCTCTTTTAGAAAAAATAAAAGTATATGCCCCTTCAAAACCTGCTTCTTTAACTAAAGATAAAGTATCTAAAAAGTCACTTTCAGTTTCATTAGGAAAAGCTACAATAATATCCGTAGTTAGAGAAATTCCTGGTACTGATTTCCTTAACTTCTCAACTTTTTCTAAATAAACTTCTCTAGTATATTTACGATTCATCTTCTTCAAAATATCATTACTTCCCGATTGAACAGGTAAATGTAAATGGGGCATTATATTAGGATACTTACCCATAACTTCAATTGTTCTTAAATCTAAATCACGAGGATGAGATGTAGTAAACCTAATTCGAGGAATGTTAGTTCTAGCTATTGCTTCAAGTAAATCTCCAAAACCAAAATCGCCATCACTATAAGCATTTACATTTTGGCCAAGTAAAGTAACTTCCTTATATCCTTCTTTAACTAAAACTTTTATCTCATTTAAGATATCTTCTCTCTTCCTTGATCTTTCTTTTCCTCTCGTGTAAGGAACAATACAATATGTACAGAACTCATCACAGCCATACATAATATCAACCCAAGCTTTAATTTTATGATCTCTTACCTTCGGCATCCCCTCAATAACATTACCTTCAACCGAAAAGACTTCAATAACTTTCTCCTTATTAATCAAAATTCTTTCTAAATATTCAGGTAACAAATTAATATTATGGGTTCCAAATACTAAATCAATTTCTGGATGTTTTTCCTTTAAGGTATTAATTGTTGCTTCTTCTTGAGGCATACAACCACACATACCAATTATTAAATTATGATTTGTTTTCTTTAAACTTTTAATTCTTCCTATTTCCCCAAAAGAGCGATCTTCTGCTGTTTTTCTAACTGCACAAGTATTTAATAAAATTAAATCTGCTTCTTTTTCCTCTACTGTTTCCTTAAAACCTAAATGATTTAAAATTCCTCTTATCTTTTCACTATCAGATAAATTTGCTTGACAACCAAAAGTCTTGAGTAAATAGGTTTTTCCTTTTCCTAAACCTAACACTCTTGGATTAAATGCAAATTCAGAGTATTCAACTTCATCTTTAGTTCTCTTACGAGCACAGCTTAGAGATGGTTCAATATATTTCTCTTGTTGTTTTTTCATATCAAGATTATATCATAAAGGGTATAACATAACAAGTCAAGTAATGTAAAGATTTAGTATATTTTTAAGCCAAATAATAAAAAATAAGAGGCAAGCCTCTTATTTTTCTTTTTTAATATTTCTTTAATCGCCTATTTGAAAGGTAGGTTATTTAGGTTTTTTAGGCGATAAAGGATAAATTCCTGAAACAGGAACAGTAAACATAAATCCTACTGTTTTTTGTCTTGATCTTTCTACAATCTTTCTTACAGAATTAACTGCTTTTTCTAGTGTTTCTTCATCTGGTATAACTGTAAAAATAGTTTTAGAGTTTTGTTGGATATCTTTAGTTTCAACTTTAAATAAACCACCACCTAATAAACCACCAAGTCCATCTCTTTTTAGAATAGCTGCTGCCATTCCTTCTGATTCAATAATAGTAGCTCCTCTAACTTTTAACGCTACAAACTCTTCTAAAATTTCATCTAGATACGCTAAATCGTTTAATACAATAAATAATACGTTCATAATTTATTCTCCTATTCTTGTGGAACCAAGTCTTCCACACTTGATAATTCTTGTAATTTATCAAGACCATTAATTTCTCCTGCTTTAGATATTGAAATCTTCGCAAAGATTGGTCCTGTCGTTTCATATACTAAAATGCTTAACATAATGATTGTGGAAATAATTGGATACATAGATGGCAATGTTGCCCCAACAATTACTAACAACCCAATTGAGATCCCTCCTTGAGGTAATAACCCTAATCCCAGCCACTTTCGAACATTCGGATTGCTCCTAGCTATTCTTGCTCCTATATAAGTACCTATGTATTTTCCAAATCCACGAGCAAAGATGTATACTAATGCTACAATTGCTATCATCCACTCCACTTTTAAAATTCCTAAATCTAAACTAGCACCAGCCATTGTAAAGAAAATAATATAGAATGGTGTAGTAAAATCATTAACTGATTGGAATGTACGATCTGGTCTTCTTGTAAGATTAGCTATCATTGCTCCAGTCACAATACTAGATAATAATGATGAAAGACTAATTCCGTATTGACCTAATACTTTGTCATGATTTAATAAACTAAATAACCCTACTGTTAACACAATTGATGCAACAGCTAATACTTGAATATTATCTCTTTCACGATCAAACTTCCTTGCAGCATAAGATAATACTATACCAATAACAGCACCTATGATCATTGAACCAAATACTTCAATAAATGGTTTACTAATCATTAACCATAATGGCATATCAACTCCTGATGATGGTACTAATATTTGGGCAATTGAACTAAAGAATCCAAATACAATAATACCAAAAATATCATCTAAAGCAGTAATTGGCAAGATTGCTCTTGTAACTGGGCCATAAGCTCGATATTGTCTAATAACCATCAACGTTGCTGCTGGAGCTGTTGCTGCTGACATACTTGCAAGTACCATTGACATTGCAATATTTGGTTTTGCGAAAGGCTCATAACCAATAATTCCATGTGCTTCATTAAAACTTTGCGGTTTTGGTACAACTAGCATTAATAAGAATACTAACACTACTGCTCCTAATACCTCAAATGCTGTCAGGATTGTAATCTCCTTACCTTGCTTTTTAATATTAGCTACATTAAATTCACTACCAATACTAAAAGCAATAAACGCTAAAGCCATTTCGCTAATAAATCTCAAAGTATCTTGATCATTAGCATTAATTAATCCTTTAAAACCAGGAACGATTAATCCTAGTGATGGCCCTAATAATACACCAAATACTAAATAGCCAGAAACATTAGGCAATTTTAAAGCTTTAGCTACCTGTCCTCCAATAAAGCCAACAATCAAAACGATTGCGACTTTCAATAAAATGTTAAATAACACTCCGTCCATTTTAATCAACCTCCGTTTATATTAAAAAAACGCATAACTATAGTTATACGCTTAATCACTCCTATGAGGTTAGCTGACGGGTTCAGGCAATTAAGTTGCCTTACGCTTTGCTTAAGCGATTCACCCCAAGACCTGGGTCCCCCACTCGAATGATTCGGAGATCATTATTACTCTATCAAATTTTTATTGTTTTGTCAATGAGGTTTAGATTTAAATTTATAAATTAACATTTACTAATATTTAAATACAAGTATATTGTATATTAGAAATTCTTGTGTTAGAATATGCTTAATAGAGGTGAGGTATGAAAAAATATTTGCTTTATTTTGCTCTTCATTATCCTAAATCAGAAATTGAAGATTATATCAAAATGATCCACCAAAGTGAATATCACCTAAATGAAACTATTACAAACGATAGTTATGCTTTTTTGGTTCAAGAATATGAAAAAGCAAAACCTAATAGTAAGTTTTTATACGAATATATAAGCGAGGATATTGTAAGAGTAAATCTTGGGAACTATAAAGCTTCTGAGTTTTCACTTCACTACTTGTTTGATTCTTTTAAAGAAACTATTAACAACAATCAAGGGTCAATTGAAAGTATGAATGAAAAATTAGCTCTTCTTTTAGATTTAATTAAATCTAAAGAAATAGCCTTAGATTATGATGATTCTTTAAAGAAGATAGAAGATTATAAAAAGGCAGGATATCCAGCTATTCACCATAGCGAATCTTTCAAAAAAACATATGATCCTCACTATCGTATTATTCAAAGTTCCAATTTAACTCCAGGATTAAAAGATTTTCATTTGTTTTATTTTCTTGATAATTTAATCAAAGAAAAAGACAAACTAATCATTGCAATTGATGGTAGATCTAGCTCTGGTAAAAGTACTGTAGCCCAAACTTTAAAAGAAAAATATAACGCAACTATTATTCATATTGACCATTTCTTTTTACCTAACTTTTTAAAAACTAAAGAAAGGCTAGCAGAAATAGGTGGTAATATTAATTATGAAGAAATAGAAAAAGTTTTAAGAGAAATTAAACACAATACTACTTATACTTATCAAGCTTTTGATTGCAAGATCCAAGAATACTATCCGGTAACAATTGAAACTTCTAATCTTATTGTTTTTGAAGGTGTTTATAGTTTACATGAAAAACTATTTCCTTATTATGATGCTAGCGTCTTTCTAACATTAAGTAAAAAAGAACAAATTAGTCGTTTAAAACAAAGAGAAACACCAGCTGTTTACCTACAATTTTTAAATGAATGGATTCCTTTAGAAAATGAATATTTTACAAATAATTTATATAAAAAAATCGGGATTATTGTTTAATCCCGTTTTTTCTTACTAAATTATAAAAGTCATCATCTGTAATACCATAGGCCTTTACATCATAAGTTTTACCATCGTGAGCTTGATATCCTTTTTTCTTAATCCCTTCAAAAGTAAAATTAAGTTTTTCTAAGACCTTTTGTGATGATAGATTGTCTAAAAAAGTATGAGCCTCAATTCTTTTTAAATGTACTTCATCAAATCCCCAAATAACTACTGCTTTAGCTGCTTCTGTTATATAACCTTGATTCCAATACTTTGGATTAAGACAAAATCCTAACTCTGCTTTATAATCTTTAGTATAACTGTGAAGTTCAATTGTGCCAATCATTTTTCCTGTTTCTTTTAAAATAATGGCAAAATTACCTAACTGCCCAAACCTAATTTTATCACGAGACATTCTAATAACAATTTTTGTTTCTTTTTCATTCACATGTGGTCTCCAACCAGCTAAATGAGCAACATCTGGCAACTTGGCAAATTCATAAAAATCATGTGTATCTTCATCATTGATTAAACGAAGGATTAATCTTTCTGTTTCAATTATTGGTAACATAGATCCTCCTATTCAATAATCCTAATTGTTTCTATTTTAGAAACCTTTTTTAATTGTTCATCATATTCTACTAAAATCGCTGAAAATTGAGTTTTACCTTCATTTTCTGGTTCAAATTTTAAAGTCTCTTTCCCTAAGAAACGAGAAATGATGATATCTTTTTGAACTCCAATTACACTCTCTAAAGCTCCAGTCATACCTACATCAGTAATATAAGCTGTTTTTCCATTTAGAATCGTAGCATCATTTGTTTGAACATGTGTATGAGTTCCAAAAATAATATCAATTTTACCTGTAAAGTAATGACCAAAAGCAACAGCTTCACTTGTAGCTTCACCATGAAAATCACAAATATAAATATCACTTTTCACATTTTCTAAAATTTCATCTACAACCAAAAAAGGATTTTTAGTATTATTACCAGGCATAAAGACTTGGCCTAAAACTTGGATTACAGTAATTGTTAAGTCATTGTATTTTTTAGTAACATATCCAACACCATATTCAGTTTCCATATTTGCAGGTCTTACAATATTTTTTGCTTCGTTTATATAGTTAAAGATCTCTTTATTATTAAAAGCATGATTACCTAAAGTAACTACATTGACTCCTTGCTCTAGTAACCACTTATAATGTTTCTCGTTCATTCCTTTTCCGTGAGTTATATTTTCCCCATTTACTATAAGAAAGTTAATTGTCTCTTTTGCTTTAATTTTTGCTAATCCTGAAGCAAAGGCCTTTCTTCCTAGTTTAGAGTAAATATCCCCTACAATTAATATTTTCATTTAGTACCGCCTTCTAGAATATAAACATTATACCACATTTTTATAAAAAAAGGAAATGATTGCTCATTTCCTATTTTGCAACTTGATTTACCCTTGTTTCTCTAATTACTGTAATCTTAATTGTGCCTGGGTAAGTAAGTTCTTTTTCAATTTCTTTCTTTAATTCTAGAGCTAATTTTTCTGCTTGGGCATCATTAATTTCTGCTGGCTTAACCATTACTCTGATTTCTCTACCAGCTTGTAATGCATAGCTACGCTCTACACCTTTGTGTTTTGAAACTAGGGCTTCTAGGGTTTCTAAACGTTTGATATATGCTTCGATAGATTCGTTTCTTGCTCCTGGACGAGCGGCAGAAATAGTATCAGCTGTTGCCACTAAAACAGCAATAATTGAATTAGCTGTTTCATCTCCATGATGGCTTAATACGGCATCAATAACTTCTGGTCTTTCACGATATCTTCTTACAATATCAGCACCTAACTCTACGTGACTACCTTCCATAGTAGTATCTACTGCTTTTCCAATATCATGGAATAAGCCTGCGCGGCGAGCTACGATTTCGTTTTCTCCAATTTCAACTGCTAGATTACCTGCAATCATTGCAACTTCAATTGAATGAGCTAGAGCATTTTGGCCATAACTAGTACGGAATTTTAATCTTCCAAGTAATTTTACTAATTCTGGATGTACACGGCCAATACCTGTATCATAAACTGCTTTATCTCCAGCTTCTTTAATTTCAAGTTCCATTTCTTTTTCAAACTTTTGAACAATTTCTTCAATTCTTGTTGGTTGAATTCTACCATCAGAAATTAAAGCTTCTAAAGTTCTTCTAGCAACTTCTCTTCTAACAGGATCAAAACAAGAAACAACTACAGCTTCTGGTGTATCGTCGATAATCAAATCAACTCCAGTTGCAGCTTCTAAAGCACGGATGTTTCTTCCTTCTCTTCCTATTATCCTTCCCTTCATTTCATCGTTAGGTAAGTTAACTACTGAAACTGTTTGTTCAGCTACAATCTCGCCTGCATAAGTTTGAATAACTTGTGTTAAAAGTTCCTTCGTTTTCTTATGAACTTCGGCGTTAGCTTTGTCAACTCCCTCTTTCACAATCTGAGATATTTCTAAATCCATTTCTTCTTCAACTTGTTTTAGAACTATCTTCTTTGCTTCTTCTTTGTCTAGTTTAGAAATTTCCAATAATTTTTCTGTTTGTTCTTGAACTAGTGTCTCCACTTTGCTAGTTTTTTCTTCTAATTCTACTTTTTGCTTTTCTAAAGCTTCTTCTTTACGAGAAATAGTACTTTCTCTTTTATCAAGATTGATGCTACGATTATCTAATCTTTCTTCCCTTTGATTTACTTTATTTTCTAAAGAATTTAAATAATTTGTACGTTCTCTATTTTCTTTTTCAAATTCTTGTTTTAATAGATGAACTTCTTGTTTTGCACCAAGTATCAATTCCTTTTTATATTCGTCAGCTTCTTTCTGAGCAACTTCTAAAAATGTTTTAGCAGATTGTCCAGCTTTTTTTAGTTTGGAGCGAACTATGAAAAAGCCAAGAGCAAATCCACCAGCTAATAGCAATATGGAGCCTAGAACAATTAATACTACTGTTACAGCAGGTGATAACGCCATAACAATTAATTTGTTCATATCTACCTCCATTATTTAATATATCTGATCTTTATAAATTACTTTATATAAATATCTATAATTATTATACACCAAATAAGTGGTTTAGTCAATTAAAAGATTATATCCTTTTTTAGCTCATTTTATAAAAAATAGTCTTGATTACAAGACTATTATTTATATGCTTCTCTAACTTTATCTTCTATTTCCTTAGAAAGGTTAGGATTCTCTTCTAAATATTTCTTTACGTTTTCTTTTCCTTGACCTAAACGCTCATCATTATAAGCATACCAAGATCCTGATTTCTTCACAATATCTTTTTCAACTGCCATATCAATAATTTCAGCTGTACGAGAAACTCCCTTACCATAAATTAAATCAACATCACAAACTCTAAATGGAGGAGCTACTTTATTCTTTACAACTCTAACTCTAGTTAAGTTACCTATTGGATCACCTTCGCTCTTTAATTGTTCAATACGTCTAACATCTAAACGAATTGTAGAGTAGAACTTTAAGGCTCTACCTCCAGTTGTAGTTTCTGGATTACCAAAGAAAACTCCTACTTTTTCTCTAATTTGGTTAATAAAGATAGCAATTGTTTTTGTTTTAGAAATAACACCACTTAACTTTCTCATTGCTTGACTCATAAGTCTTGCTTGTAATGCTACATGGGCATCTCCCATATCACCATCAATTTCTGCCTTTGGTACTAAAGCTGCAACTGAATCAATTACAATAATATCAATCGCTCCGCTTCTAATTAAGTACTCTGCAATCTCTAGAGCTTGTTCTCCAGTATCTGGTTGAGAAAGAATTAAGTTCTCTACATCTACTCCTAAAGCCGCTGCATATTTAGGGTCTAAAGCATGCTCAGCATCAATAAAAGCCGCATACCCTCCAGCTTTTTGTGCCTCAGCAATCGCATGTAAAGCGAAAGTAGTTTTGCCTGAACCTTCTGGTCCATATATCTCTACAATCCTACCCCTTGGATAACCCATAACCCCAAGTGCGATATCTAATTTTAAAGATCCAGATGAAATAACTTCGATATCACCAATTGAGTGATCACCAAGTTTCATAATAGAACCTTTACCATATTCTTTTTCTATTTGCTTGAAGGCTTCCTTCAAAGCTTGTTCTTTTTCTTTAGCCATTTTCTTCCTCCTATTTTGATTTTAATATTACATCTTTATTTTTAATAAAGTAATCTATTCCTGATACTAGTGTAGTTAGCCCTGCAAAGCTAATTAATATTAACGCAGTTATGTCTTTCGCAGTTCCCCCAATAAATGTAAATGGATAACATTCAAGTAATAAAAATATTACCATAATCATTTGCGATACTGTCTTTATTTTACCTAGTTTACTTGCAGCTATCACAACATTATTTTGAACAGCAATTAACCTAATTCCTGTAACCATAAATTCTCTAGCTACAATAAGAATCAAAACAAATCCTAAAGGAAAACCAAAAGCGGTCATCTTACCTTGTTCTAAAAGGATAAGTAATGTAGAGATTACTAAGACTTTGTCAGCCATTGGATCCATAAATTTTCCAAAATCTGTGATAAGATTGTTTTTTCTTGCAATATGTCCATCTAGGTAATCCGTAAACGAAGCAATTAAAAAAACAATTAAAATAATAAAGTTTCCTACTGTAACTTCTTTAAAAATATAAATATCATAAAGAGGACTAATTAAAGCTATAATGACAATAACTGGAATTAATGCAACTCTAAACAATGTTAATTTATTTGGTAGATTCATATATTCACCTTCTATATATTATATTATACTATAAACAACTCAATTTATAAAGAATTATGTTTTCTTAAAATGCTTTTTCCAGCTGTTATACCAGAGATAATCGCAAAGCCAATATTGAATCCTCCGCACCTTGCATCAATATCTAACACTTCCCCAATTACATACAAGTTAGATTTAATTTTAGAAGAAAAATCATAACCAATTTCTCTTAAGTCTAAACCACCTTTAGTAATTTGAGCTTCATTATAACTATTTAAACCTAAAATGGTAAATCTAAAATCTTTCAAACTAGATATAATATTACCTCTTTTTTTAACTTCTAAAGCTAACATTTTAGGTAAAAGTGAATTTAAAAATTGATCTTCATCATTAAACTTTGCTTTTAGTATTTTTAACTCTTCTTTTGAATATTCTGGAACTAAATCAAAACTTACCTCACATCCTTCTTCATAATAACGAGAAAGATCTAAAGTAACTATTCCTGATAAGGCATCTTCTCTAAATTGCACTTCACCTTCATCGCTAAATAAAACTTTATTGCCTTTTAAAATACTTGCTTTTACTTTGAAGCGAATGCCTTTCAAAGGTCTTAAGTCTTCTTTTACCTTTAGGGTTGTTAGGGCTGGATTTAAATCAGTTACTTTATGTCCTAAGTTAGTCAAATAGTTATAACCAGTATATTTACTTTGAGCATAACTTCCAGTTGCGATGATTGTAATTCCTTTTAAATCTAAATCACCACGAAAAGAAGTTACAACTTTAATCTCTAATTCTTTAAGTTTTTGTAAGTAAGCAGTTAAAACTGATGTTGCTTTTTCGCTATATGGATATAATCTTCCATAATCATCTTCTCTTAAAACAATGCCTAAATCATCTAAAACAAAAGCTCTTAAATCATTGCTATTTGTTATCTTTAACACCTCTTTCATAAATGAAGGATTATTATAATTACTAGCATTGTCTAAATCGGTATTACTTAAATTACACTTACCATTTCCTGTTTTTAAAATCTTTTGACCAACACGATCATTAGCTTCATATAAAGTAATGTCTAATTTGGGATTTCTTTTCTTTAAATAAATGGCTACTGTCATACCTGAAATGCCAGCACCATAGATATTTATTTTATTCATTTTCCACCTCGGATTTTATTTCCTTGCTTTTTTATAAATTATTTGGTATAATACTATAGATAAATATTGGAGGTTACTATGGCAAATATTAAACAACAAGCTAAACGTAATATTACAAATGAGAAAAGAAGACTAAGAAACGTTTCTTTAAAATCATCAGTACGTACAGCTATTAAAAAAGTAGAATTAGCTATTTCTAATGATAACTACGCAGAAGCTTTAGAACTTTACAAAGTAGCAGCTAAGAGACTTGACACAGCTCAAGGTAAAGGCGTATACCATAAAAACGCAGTTGCTAGAAAAAAATCTCATCTTTGTAAGGCTATCAATAAAATAGCACCAAAATAAGTCGTGAATAACGGCTTTTTTTATAGACTAAATAATAAAAACTCTAAACCTGTATTTGACTCTATTTGGCCAGTTTTTATTTTAAAATCTAACTCAGCAAACTTTTGAATAAGTTCAGCTGCTCTTTCCTTATCTAAAGAACGAGCATCACGCATTAAGTAGTAAGCTCTACCAGGAGAAACTCCTAAACTTTCTGCGATTTGATTTTGCTTGTAATTTTTCTCCATCAATAGTTTGACTAAATAACAATCTTTCAAATTATTACTTGAAGTAATTAATAATTGTACAGGTTCAAATTTGTTTGTGGCAACAAGGTTACGATAAACCTCAATTGCCTTCTTTTTATTTTTTTCCATAATTGCGTTAGTAAAACTAAAAATATCTTGTTCTAATTCTTTTGTAGTTAAGTTTATTACATCTTCTTCTGTAACTTCATCTTTACCCATACAATATAAAACTAATTTATCTATTTCATTACTTGCATTTATTAAATTTGTTCCCGTTCTACTTAAAAAAGTTTGCGCCGCTCTTTGACTGATTTTTAAATTGTTTTGAGAAAATTGTCTAATTACCCAACCTACAAACTCAACATCAGATAATGATTCGCTTTCTTCTTTAATTGCAACTTTAAGTAAGGTTTTTACTACTCCCTTACGATTGTCTAGTTCTAATTTACTAGCATCAATAATAAAAGTAGTATAAGGACTAGGATTATTTAAATACTTGACAAATCCTTTAATATCATGTTCAATCTCTAACTTGGCTGTTGTTAGAAACTTTGGATGTCTTAAAACAATAATCTTTTCTTCACACAAAAAAGGTGCAGTTTGCGCATCTTCAACTGCGAAACTAACGTTTTTTTCTTCCATATCATAATAGTTGATATTGTATTCATCAGCTACAGATTCTTTAATAAGCCTTTCAATTTTGACTTTGTTTAGATATTCCTCATTTCCCAAAAACAAATATACTTTAGCCATATTTTACCTCTTGTTTATATTTTACCATATTTTAAAGAATACTGCTATTGATTTAGATAAGTAAATTTTTTATTTTGATAAACAATTGTGTAATGAAGATCAGTTCGATATGTTTTTATTTGATAATTATTTAACCTATTAATTAACTCATGATCAGGGAAGCCAAAAGATTTAACTCTGCCGGTTTGAATAATAGCATATTTTGGTTTCAAAATACTTAGAAGATTAGGCGATGTTGCTGTTTGAGAACCGTGATGTCCCACTTTTAAAACATCTATTTTTTCTTTAAAACCATTCAATCTTTCTTCACCAGTCATAACTAAATCACCTAGAAATAAAAAATTTAATTCGCTTTTTAGAAAAGTAATAACACTATTATTATTCTCATCTAAATACTGTTTTTCTGGGGGATATAAGATTAATTCATCTTTTCCTAATTTTATAATATAAGGAGAGCCGATTTTGATTTGCCTTTGAAAAGATAACTTAGATATTGATGAGGTTATAACCCTTTTTACATTAACCGCATCACAAATATCCTTTGCTTCCCCATAATGGTCAAAATGATCATGAGTAATAATTAAATAATCTAAATTGTAAATTCCCGATTTTCTTAAAAAACTGCTTACTTTCTTTCCTTGTCCTGCTCCAGTATCAATCAAAACTTTACTGACTCCTTTTTGAATCAAAATTGATTCACCATTGTAAAGATCTAAAAATGTCACTTTTAAACTAGTAGTGTATGAATGAAACAAAATGAAAAACGAAAACAAAACAAGAAAGAAAGATAAAACAATTTTTCTTGATTTAAATTTATTTAAACTAAAAAACAAAATAAAAAAACTATAATAAATTAAGGAATGATATATTTTAAAATAGGGTAGAGGTACACTTATTTTTATTTGACTAGCAAAAAGGTTATTTAAAAAGATAAACCCTTGAACTAACAAATTATAAAATTTACTTAAAAAAGGTAAAACTAAGATAATAAAAGAAAGTGGAAGTAAAATTTCTAAAACTAAGAAAATAAAAACAACATTTACTAAAGGTGATAGTAAATTTACTTCTGAATTAATATTTGCAATTATTGGTAAAGTTACAATAACAGCTGCAGTTGAAATAATAACTGTTTGGATTAAAGAACTTTTATCTTTAATCAAAGAAGTAAGCAAAATAATAATAGCCGTTACAATAAAACTTAACTGGAAACTTAAATTAAAAAAATAAAAAGGATTAATGATAATCATTAAAATAAAAGCAATTGCTAGTAAATCTAAAGTTTTAAAATGCAACTGATATTTTTTATTTAAAATATGAAGTAAATACATAATTACTGCCCTCAATACTGAAGGCAAGAAATTTGTTAGGAATAGGTAAATTATTAAAAGTGAAGAAACTATTTTATCTTGATATTTTGACCTAGCAAAAACTTTAATTAAAAAATAAGTAATAATATTTACATGAGCACCAGAAATAGCAAACAAATGAGAAGTCCCATTTATTCTTAAGTCGGAGGCAAAATCCAAAGTAAAACTTTTACTATCACCAATAACTAAACCTTTAATAATCATATTTCCCGGTTCAGAAAAAAACTTATCAATATAACCAGTTATCAGTTCTCTTAAGTATAAATAAGAGAATCTTTTTTTTACTTTAATTATTGAAGTTGCACTAACTACTTTAGATATTCCTTGATATTTTAAATATTCTTTATAATCAAAATCATAAGGAACTCTTACATCATCAATTATTACTTCATCTCCTTGAAACTTAATATAATCTAAAACACTATATTTAGTTTCTAAATCAGTATAGACTATCATCTTAAACCAAGACTTTTTAACTGTAAGAGTTTGACTTGTATCCCCTTTCTTAATATTAATAATTTGACCTTCTAAATAATTGTGGTCTCTTAATGTAATTTTTAGTTTAAGAAAATAAATCAAAATGATAATTACTGCTAATCCTACTATTACATAAAATATTTCTTTTGATTTTTGGTAAATATAGATTAAATAAACAATAGTTACTAAAACAACCAAATAGTGTTTTAATGAAAGTAAAATTAAAACAATTCCTAAAGCTAATAAAAAATAATTATTTAAAAGCTTTTTATACAGTGATTTGTTCTTTAATTCTTTCAAAAAGAGCATTGGAAATACCTGAAACATTCATAATGTCTTCAATCTTTTTAAATCTACCATTTTGTTCACGATATGTTACAATTGCTTTTGCTTTAGTTTCACCAATACCCGATAGTTCCATTAATTGTTCTACTGTTGCATAGTTAATGTTAATAATCTTTGATTCTATTATTGTCCCACTTGCGCCTTTTTTAGAAACAATTATAACTTCACCGTCAGATAAAACTTTAGCTAAATTAAGATCTGTACCATTAGCATCTTTAGTAAAGCCTCCAGATAATTCAATTAAATCATTAATTCTTGAACCTTGTTCTAAAATATATAAGCCAGGATTATAAACTTCACCTTTGATCTCAACTACAATGTTCTCTATAATAATTTCTCTTTGATCATCAATTGGATCTTCTACTTTAGGCTTATCTATAAGACTAATTATAATACCTATTATTACTAAAAATGCTACTACACTTACAATAATAATGATTTTCTTTTTATTCATTGCTTACTCCTTTTATCTATATATTATAAAAAGGGAAGCCCTTTTACTTTTATTTTTTTCTAAATTATGTTATACTATAAAGGAAGAGATATCTAATCTAATTTTATGATACGATATTTAATACTATTTTTTAATAAGAGGAGGTACTATGGAAAAAGTATTAAAACTATTATTTTTACTGTTTATAGCTTTATTCCTTGTAAGTTGCAAGGATAAAGAAAAACCACAAGAAGAAAGTGTAACAACTCTTACACTAACAACAAAAAATCTTACCCTAGAGGAAGGAGAAACAAAACAAATTGAAGCTGTTGCAAAAACAGATAAAGGTGAAGCTGTTGCAATAACTTATGAAGTAGCTGATCCATCAATTGCTAGTGTTAATAACACAGGTAAAGTTACTGGAATTAAGAAAGGAAGCACTACAGTTACTTTAAAAGCCAACGATAAAACTGATACTTGCAATATCACTGTAACTAAGGAGGAGATTGTTGAACCACCAGTTCAACCTAAAGTAACTTTCTCAGTTTCAGAAGTAAATCTAGATTTAGATGCAAATCCAGAGTATACTTTAAAACCTAAACTAGTTGGTGACGCTGAACTATTATATGCAATCGATAAACCAGATATCATTAGTATCGAAGATAATAAAATTACTGCTTTAAAAGTAGGTACTGCGATTATTACTGCTACATATGGAGAATCAACTGCTACAGTAACTGTAAATGTTGTTAAACAATTCTCAGTAAGTGCAGGTGAAGATGAAATTGCTGAAGGTGCTGAAGTTTTAGCTTATGTAAATGAAGAACTTGCATTAACAATTGTAGACCAAACAGATATTGGCCTTGGTGTTGAATGTTCAAGTAGCGATAAAACAATTGCCACAATTACAAACAAAGGTGTTATTATGCCACTTGCAGAAGGCACTGCTACAATCACAGTTCAATCAGGTACTACTCCTGAATTAGTTAGAACTTTCCAACTTGTTGTTGGTTATAAACCATTACAAAGTTTCACTATTAGCTATCCAGATGATATGAGAACAAGTGGTGGACCTTATGATGTAGAAGTACAATTAAATCCTGTAAGTGCTAAAAACGACCTTAAATTTGAATTAGTTGAACCTAGTGCTGCTGTTTCATTAAGACCTTTAAACGGACAACTAACAGTTAATACAAATAAAGGATTTGCAAAGATTCGTGCTTACTCACAATCTAATCCAAATATTGAAGCAATTGCTGTTGTAGAAATTAAATTAAGTTTATCTGACTTAATCAACTATTTAAATCAACCATTAACAGTTGCTCAAAACGTAACACTAGTGGGCTGGCAAACAGTTCAAAACCCACCACATCCAGTTGATCCAATGTATGGAAGTATTAATAAATATCTATTTGATGAACACAGAGTTGTTTATAACTGGATGAAACCAGGAACAGTTGGTTATGTAGAATATGAAAATGGAATTCCTAACCCTGTAATGTTTGTTGTTGTTCATGACGTTGGCGGAAACGCAGCAGGTGAAAATGCTCAAGCAATTTCTAACTATTGTAACTCAAGCGCTGAAGTATCATTCCACTACACAGTAGATGATTCAGAAGCATGGCAAAACATTGAACATGGTCGTGCTGCATGGCACGCAGGCTGCGGATGTGGTAGCAACACTTATTCATTCCTAGATACAGGTGTTCCATATGATGTAACTCGCCCTCGTCCAATGATTGACGTTAGTACAGATAACTATTTATTAATCAATGGTCAAAAGAGTTTAATTCAAGTTCCATCTGCTGGTGGTAGACAAGCTACAAAGAATGATTTTCCTTCAATTGGGTTAATGTTCTTTGAAAGAAATGGTAACTATTATACTACAACTTTATATTATAATTCTACTTATAGAACTATTTCTAATAGAGGTGGTAATGACTTAACAGTTGGTATTGAATCTTGTATCAATAAAGGTGCAGACCTATATCAAACATGGCAAAGACTTGCAAAGCTAGTTGCTAATATCCTTCATCAACACAACTTAGGATTAGATGCAGTTAGCCAACATAACAACTGGTCAGGAAAAGACTGTCCAGGAACAATGAGAAGAGCTGGTTATTGGGATCACTTTATGGGCTTAGTTGAAGCTGAATTACTTGTATTACAAGAATTAAGTGACTATGAAATCACACTTGAACTAGTTAACGATGCCGACAAAGAATATGTAAGCAGTCGTGGACGTGTTCTAAAACTTCCTAACGCTAGAAGAACTATCCAATATAACTTCAAGTTAAGAAAAGATGGAGTATCATACTCATTCCCATTAACTTCAACTATTGTAGCTGCATCAGAAATCGTACCTGCAGTTTAATAAAAAATCTATATTATAAAAAATAAAAAGAGTGAAAATTAAATTTTCACTCTTTTTTTATATCTACACCCTACATAAAATCAAAAGGTGTTATTTTTTTATCTTCCTCTAATCTTTCTTTTAATTTTGTTTGTCTTTGATCATCCATCTTTGTAATACCCATTGCTAGATAATTAACTGACCCTAACATAACTAGATATTTTTTAGCTCTAGTAATGCCTGTATAAATTAACTTCTTTCTTAGCATAATGTAATACTGTGATGTGATCGGCATTACGACTAAATCAAATTCACTTCCTTGTGCTTTATGAATCGTGATTGCATAAGCTAGTGTTAGATCATCTAATTCTTCTAATTTGTATTTTACAATCCCCGAATCAAACTCAACTTCTAAACCAGTAATTTCGCCATCACTTTTTTCAAAACGATAAACTTTACCAATATCACCATTCATTATATCTTTTTCACTGCGATTTACTAATTGTAAGACTTTATCACCAATTCTAAAAGAATGATTATGACTTTTTATTTCTTCATCTTTTAACGGATTAAATTTTTCTTGTAAAGCATTATTAATATTGTTAATGCCGTTTTCTCCACGATACATAGGTACTAATACTTGAATGTCTTTAACCAAATCCATTCCTTTATTTACAGCTCGCTCTACAACCTCAATAATTCCTTTAATTATTTGGTCTTTTTCTAAAGGAATAAAACTCCAATCAGAACTATTTTCTCTAAAATATTCAGGAAGATATCCTTCATTAACACTGTGGGCTAGGTTAACAATTGTTGATCCTTCTTCTTGGCGATAAATATCATGCAGTTTTGTAACTTTGAAATAATCTGACTTTATCAAATCATTCAAAACATCTCCAGGTCCAATTGAAGGCAGTTGGTCTGCATCCCCAACAATCACTAATCTTGTGTTGGAAGTTAAAGCAGAAACTAACCTATTAGCAAGTTCAATATCTACCATTGAAAACTCATCTACAATCACAAGTTCTGAGTCAATTAAGGCATCTTCACCATACCTAAAGATATCTCCACCTTCATAGCCTAAAAATTTATGAATGGTCATAGCATCTTTACCAGTAATTTCTTGCATTCTTTTAGCTGCCCTACCAGTAGGTGCTAATTGGGCAATACTTAAATCACTTGCTTTAAAATATTTTTGAAAACAGTAAATAATCCCTTTAATAATAGTACTTTTACCAGTTCCAGGACCACCAGTAATAATTGACACCTTATTTAATAAGGCATTACTAATTGCCTCTTTTTGTTCTTTGCCGTAAGTTAGTCCAAATTTCTTTTCTGCTTGTTTGATTAAAGCTTCTGTATCAATATCACTAACTTCATCGGAATTTAATGCTTTAATTTTTAAGGCGAAACTCTTTTCTGAATCATAGACTTTCTTTAAGAAGATATCTTTATCTTCAATAATTATCTTTTTTTCTTTATTTAGTTCTTCTAAATAAGATCTAAATTCTTTAAAAGTTAATTCCCAAGTTTTTAATTCATTGTTTACTCTCTCATATAAATCTTCTTCATTAAAATAAGTATTACCAAAACTATAAGTTAGTTCTTTTAATAAATACATAATTAATGCTTTTAGTCTTAAAGGAGATTTTTCCTCAAAACCCAAACTTAAAGCAATTTGATCTGCTCTTTTAAAGCCATACCCTTCTACTTCATCAATTAATATGTAAGGATTAGCTTTTACTATCTCATAAGCATCATTACCATAAGCATTGATTAGTTTTAAAGCAGCAGTCATTGTTAGTCCTAAGTTTAGAAAAGCAACTGTTGTTTTTCGAGAAAAAGCATTTTCTTGTAAAACCCTAATTATTTCTTCTTTGTTATTTGAAGTTAAGCCTTTTACTTTATCTAAGCTTTTAGGGTCACTAATAATAACATTTAAACAATCAGAACCTAGAGTATTAAATATTCTTGTAGCTTTTTGTTTGCCAATTCCGGAAAATAAATCACTTGATAAATAGTTAACAATACCTTCTAAAGTATTAGCCATGATTCTTTCAAAATGATTAGCTTGAAACTGGTAACCATAGTCTGTATCTTTGAATTTTCCTGTAAACTCATATAGTTCATCTTTGAAAGGTTTACGATCAAAGTTAGATGTAACCGTAATAGTAAGTGTATATTGCTCTTCAATAATTTCTTTCATTTCTAGATCATTATGATCTAGTGTTATTTGAACTATTCCAAAATTGTTTTTGAAATAAATAACTCTTGAAATTGCACCTCTAACTACATTCATCAATATAATCTCCTTTGATCATCTTGATAAACTTCATCAATAACAGCTCCACCTAACATTTCGTCATTGTTATAAAAAACAACAGCTTGACCAGGAGTTACAGCTCTAAATGGTTCATATTTTACTTCTACAGTATCTTTATCAATTCTTCTAACTTTTGCTTTAACTGCCTTACTTCGATATCTAAATTGAGCTAACACTTCTATTTCTTCAAAATCTTCTTTTAGCCAGTTAAAACTAGAAGCAAAGCAACGATTTGAATATAGATAATCTTGGTCTTCTTGATAACCTACTAATAAGACATTTCTCTTAATATCTTTACCTAAAACAAACCAAGGTCCTTTATCTCCACCTAATCCTAAGCCTTTTCTTTGCCCAATTGTGTAATACATTAAACCTTCATGCTTACCTACAACTTCTCCTCTTAAAGTTTCCATATTACCAACTTGAGCTGGAAGGTAATTTTTTAAGAACTTATCAAAATCACGCTCACCAATAAAACAAATTCCTGTAGAATCTTTTTTATCAGCAATATTTAATTTATATTTTCTTGCAATCTCCCTTACTTCTTTTTTAGTTAAATCTCCTAAAGGAAATAAGGCTTTTTCTAATTGCTTTTTAGTTAACATACATAAAAAATAACTTTGATCTTTATTACGATCTTTTCCGCGATATAGTTTTAAAGGTTTATGAGTAATCTTAGCATAGTGTCCCATAGCGATATAATCAGCATCCATAGCAAAAGCTTTTTCAACAAAACATTTAAACTTAATTTCGCTATTACATAAAATATCAGGATTAGGAGTACGATACTTTTTATACTCATCAATAAAATGCATAAAGACTTTATTCCAATACTCTTCCACAAAATCAACTCTATGCAGTTTAATCCCAATAATTTTAGCTGCTTCTACTGCATCATTATAGTCTTGTTCTTGAGGACAAATATCTTCTGGATTATTAGGGTTACCTAAAATATCGTAATTAAGTGCTGAATCCCAATTACGCATAAACATACCCTCTACATCATATCCTTGTTCTTTTAAAATAATTGCACTTACTGCTGAGTCTACCCCACCACTAAATCCTAAAATTACTTTCTTTTTCATAATAACCTCTATTCTAATTCTGCTTTAATCTCAAAAATAATATCTCTTAATACCATTGCTTGTTCAAAGTCAAGATCTTTCGCAGCTTGTCTCATTTTCTCTTCTAAAGATTTAATAACTTTTCTTCTTTCAACTGTACTTAAATTAGACAGTTTATTTAAATCGTAAGTTTTTAAATCTTCTTGTAATTCTCTTGTAATTACAAACTCATCTTGAATATCTTTATAGATAGTTTGAGGAATAATATTATGTTCCTGATTATATCTATCTTGAATATCTCTTCTTCGATATGTTTCATTAATGGCATTTTCCATAGACCTAGTTATATTATCAGCATATAAAATAACCATACCATTCACATTTCTTGCAGCTCTACCAATCGTTTGAATTAACGATGTTTCGCTTCTTAAAAATCCTTCTTTATCCGCATCTAAAATGGCAATTAATGATACTTCTGGTATATCTAGACCTTCTCTTAAAAGGTTAATACCTACCAAACAATCATAAACACCTAATCTTAATTTTCTTATTATTTCTAATCTTTCTAAAGCTTTAATTTCTGAGTGTAAATAAGCAACTTTGATATCTAACTCTTTTAAATAATTAGTTAAGTCTTCTGCCATTTTAATTGTAAGAGTTAAGACTAAAGTTCTTTCTTTTTGTTTGATTCTATTTTTAATTTCTTTAATTAAATCTTCAATTTGACCTTCACTAGGTTTTACAACAACAATTGGATCTAAAAGTCCAGTTGGTCTAATAATTTGTTCAACAATATCTCCGCTTCTTTCTTTCTCATATTCAGCTGGAGTTGCACTTACATAAATAACTTGATCTAACTTTTGATTAAACTCATCAAATGTAAGTGGTCTATTATCTAAAGCCGATGGTAATCTAAACCCATTCTCTACAAGACTTAACTTTCTTGATCTATCACCATTATACATCGCTCTAACTTGAGGAATAGTTACATGGGATTCATCTACTATTAAAAGAAAGTCTTTCTTAAAGAAGTCAACTAAAGTATAAGGAGTTTCTCCTTCTCCTCTTAAACTTAAATGACGAGAATAGTTTTCAATTCCTGAACAAGAACCAATTTCTTCTAACATCTCTAAATCATATTTCGTTCTTTGTTCAATCCTTTGCGCTTCTAAGAGTTTTCCTTGTTTTTGAAAATTAGCTATCGTTTCTTCTAATTCTTCTCTTATTCTTTTAATACCTTCTTCTTTTTTTGATGAACTTGTAGAAAAGAGTGTGGCAGGAAAAATATTAATAACTTTAGTTTCTTTAATTTTATTTCCTGTTAGACTATCTAAAATTAAAATCCTTTCAATCTCGTCATCAAAATATTCAATTCTAACTGCTTCATCTTTTTCATGAGGAGGAATAATAGCAATTGATTCTCCTCTTACTCTAAATGTACCTCTTTTAAACTCATAATCATTTCTTAAATATTCCATCTTAACTAGCTTGTTCATTAAATCTGAACGAGAGTAGATATCGTTTTGCCTTAAAGTAAGCATATTTTCTAAATAGTCTTCTGGATTACCAATACCATAAATACAAGAAACAGATGCAACTACAATTACATCATCTTCAGTTAAAAGTGAACTAACTGCTGAATGACGCATTTGGTCGATATCATCATTAATTGATGAATCCTTTTCAATATATAAATCTTTAGCTGCTACATAAGCTTCTGGTTGATAATAATCATAATAAGAAATAAAGTATTCAACTCTATTTTCAGGAAAGAATGTTTTAAGTTCACTATATAATTGTCCTGCTAATGTTTTGTTATGAGCTAAAACCAAGGTCTTCTTACCAATATTTCTAATTACATTAGCTACCGTATAAGTTTTACCAGTACCTGTAGCTCCTAAAAGAGTTTGTTCTTTCATCCCGGCTTTTAAGTTATTAGTTAATTCTTTAATTGCCTTAATTTGGTCTCCTTTAGGTTCATAATTGCTTTTCAAAATAAACTTAGCCATTATTTCACCTCTAATATAGGTAATGCTTGATTTTGTCTTGCAATATAGATATCTCCTTTAAAATCTAAAGGTTTAATTATATCTCTTTCAATTTCATCATCGCTATTACATTCCTCAGAAACATGAGCTAAAACTATTATTTTAGTCCTTTCTGTAAGAAATTGTTTAAGTAAATAATGTGTAGCTGTATTGCTCATATGCCCTTGAGCACTTAAAATTCTATCAATTAGCATTTGGTGGCGATCACTATTGATTAAAGTATCAATATCATGATTTGCTTCTATTATTAAAGCATCTGTTGCTTCTAATAATGAAGTATATTTTTCGGGAAAAATACCTGTATCAGTTGCAATCATTAAAGTTTTTTCTTCGTGAATAAAATAGTAACCAAAACAAGGAAAATCATGTACTAATTGCAAAGGAACAACAGAAAAGTCTAAAATATTATATAAAGCATCTGCTTCAATTACTTTAATATTTCCTAAAGAATTATAGTATTTATATTTATGATCTAAATATTTATGAGTATCGTAACTTGCATAAACTGTTGCTTTAGTTTGCTTTAAAAATTGCGCTAAACCATAAATATGATCAATATGGCTATGTGTTAAAAAAATAGCATCAACTTCACTTAAGTCAATCCCTAGTTTTTCTGCTCTTGTTTTAGCATTACTATAGGCGATTCCAACATCAACTAAAATCTTATGATTTTGTGTTTCAATATAAATGCAGTTTCCTTTTGATCCACTAGCTAACACTACAAACTTCATCTTCATTTTCTCCTTATTTTAATTATATAATGTTTACCATGTTTTTTCAAGAAAAAAGGCAATAGATATCTAATGCCTTTTCTATATTTATTAATCTGCAAGATGTGCTTTATAAATTAAAGCTTCTTGTCCATCTTTTAATACTATTCCTAAGAATTTTTGATAATCTGCATTTGAGAAGTCTGCTTCTTTAAAATCAAATGTTAATCCCTTTTGTTTTGAAGTTAGAATATGTTGATTATTTTTAACTGCATCTTCTTTAATACCTTTTACCCAGAATTCAACAATCTTTTTCTTTGCAGCAGCTTTAGTTGTATCTGCATCTAATGCTTCACCTGCTAAATATTTTTTAACCATATCGAATGTAGGTAAGATGTGTTCAGCATCTCCTTCAGTATAAGTTTCAAGTGGTGTAGTTTTTGAATTTACATATACGTGATATCCAAATTCTGTAATTAAATGTTCACCAACAACTGTATTTACACCGAAAATCTTATCTTCAGCACTATCGTCATCTTCATCCCAAATTTTCTTAATACCTTCGTTGAATGCTTCAACCATTCCACCAGATTGTCCTGGAAGTTTGAACTCAAATGAACCTAAGCTTTCATACTTAACTTTTAAGCCTGCAGTCTTGAATTTAGAAACATCAATCATGCCATCTAAATCATATTCTAATTCATTAACTGTAAATGCTGGTTGAGAAGCTGCATCTTGAGGTAAGTGTGCTTGGAATAATGGGGCATCATTAAACGCGGTTACAATCTTATCTAATTGAGTTTTGTAATCACCTTTAGCAACTAAGTAAGCTTGTACTTGAGCATATAATTCTTCTGCAAGTTCAACTTGTTTTGGAGTCCAGAATTTTGGATCTAATAATACTTGGTTAGAGCTTGTTGATTTTTCTTCATCAACAACATGGATTAATAAATGATAACCTTCAACTTTATAATATTTGTTTTTAACATTTTCCATATTTTTTAAATAGTATTTAGTCCAAATTGGATCAGTCTCGCTAATTAAAGTAAAATCTGTATAAGGCTTACTAGCTTCAGCTGATAATTGCTCATATAATAATCTAACTTTAACTTCTTGTTCATTGTTTGCTTGGAATCTATATTTCATATAATCTGTCCAAGTCATGTACATTGAATAATTAGCATATTGAGCTTTTTCATCAGTAAATTTAGTTTCAATTTTTGCCCATGCTTCTTTATCTAATACTTTTTCTTTTTCTACATCATAAATCTTATTAATGTCAGGATTGCTAAGTACTCTCTTAAAATTGATTTCATTAATTGCAATATTCATTCCATAATCTTTATTTAATTTATGGTAGAAATCTTCTACTGTATATTCAATATCTCCAAGTTTCGCAATTAAATCTTTACTTCTTGCTTTGCTTGTTTCAAATTCAATTTTATAAGTATCAGCTTGTGATTTGTAATAAGTTTCAATTTCTTTATCATAAAGAACTAAGTCTGCAGTAGCACGTAATCCATACATTGCTTTTGTTACATAAGCATCAGTAAGTGTTTCTTCTTTTAATGCTTCGATAACTTTATCTCGTACGTCTTCTAAAGCTGGTTTTTCAATAGTTTTAATTTTTAGAATAGTCGCAAATTTCTTACCACCATCTAAAGACATAAAATAGTTTTTAAACCATCTTTGATCTTTATTAACAACTGATGTTTCTGGATCATAAGCTTTAAAATTCATAACATCTGATAATACTGCAGCACCAATTGCCTTTAATTCTTCATCAGTATATAATAAAGCATTCTTTGGATCATCGCTTACATTACCATCTTCATCTTTAATAACTTCTTGATGGAAAATATAATGACCATCTTCATTAATTGTGTATTGTACACCTTCTTTTAATGTAAGAGTTTCATTTGGATAACCTTCTACTTTATAACTATGTAAAGTATTATATAAATCAATAAAAGCTTTAATTGTTTCTTCTCTAGTTAATTCTTCTTCAACTTGTTCTTCATTTGGAATTTTCATCCATTTATTATAAGAATCAGGAATTAAAGCTCCATTTTCATCTTTTTCTTGATCTTTAATTTTATATCCTAGTTGTTCTAAAGCACCATATGCATCTTTACGAGTAGCATATTCTAAAATAATTACGAAATATTGTTCTTTATATAATGCATTATATTTAGTCTCAATTGCTGTTTTAGAAAAATATTTTTCTGTATCATCTTCCGCTTCTGCATCTTTCTTAGCAATTTCATCTTCTAAGTATTTAGCTGCATAAGCTTTCTTGGCAAGTTCTAAACGATAGTAATCTTTAATTTCCGCTTTGGTTTTTAAGCCTTGAACATATCTTTCATTATAATATTTTTCTTCTGCTTCTGCTTTTTCTTCTGGTGTTGCTTTATCCAAATCTAAATCTTTATACATTTCTTTTTCAAGTTCTTCTTGAACTGCTGCATCTGTAACTTGAGCTAGATAATTTTTTTCACCATTTTCTAATAATTCACGATCTAACATTTCGAATAAAGTATTTATTCCATATTGATCTTTTAATAATGCATACATTTCTCCTTTTGTTAGAGAGTATTCATTATCACCTTCACCTACTAATACGTATTGACCATCTTGATCTGCAATCATTGGTCCTTTACGATTATTTTTAGCAACTGTTGAAGCAACTGCGATAACAACAATTACCAAAACAACTAATAAAACAGGCAAAGTACTTAATAATATAGTTTTAGGACTTAACTTTGGTGCGTCCTTTTGCTTATTTGCCTTGTTTTTTACTCTTCTTCTTTTCATATTAAAAACACCTCTTTGTATTTCACAATATCAATAGTTTACCACAATTTTACTTTAATTTCAAGCATTATATTACTTAATCTAAATCTGGTAAATAAAATATTCTCTTATTAAAAGCAAAAACTGGTTGACTATATTCGCCTTTAACTCCATCTTTTAACTCTTTTTCTAAAGCACCCATTCTTGAATCTGCATAGTCACATAAAAACACAACATATGCTTCTGGTATCGTTGGTTCTTTTGGTGAACCGAATTCTAAGAAACCATGATGAGCAATAATAATATGAGCTAGCATCAAATACTCTTCTGATTTCTCTAAGCTTAACTCTTTTGCTTTTTCGTATAATATATTAGAAGCAATAATAATATGTCCTAATAAATTACCTTGCTTCGTATATTCTCCTGTAGTTTTTTCCATTTCTGTAATCTTACCAAAATCATGTAATAAAATCCCACCGTAAATCAAGTCTTTATTTAAAAATGGATATAACTCAATATATGTATCAGCTAGCTTAAGCATTGAATAAACATGATAAGCTAATCCAGAAATGTAATTATGATGAACTGATTTAGCTGCAGGATGAACAAAGTATGCATCTAAATCTTCTTTTAAAACTGCTAATACTAATTTTTTAATATTAGCATTTTCAATTTTTAAAACATAGTTCATAATCTTTTCTTTTAATTCTTCAACTGATAACTTTGCATATTCAAAG
>DUNF01000029.1 GCA_012839485.1 Acholeplasmataceae bacterium | reverse complement strand
TTCTTTGAATTTCGCATTAGTTACATTAGGAATTACTGATCTTAAGAATAAAGGAACACTAAAAGAAGAAAACAGAATAACGTATTTAGCAGTTAGTTTTAGTGGATCATTTATTCCAGTGATTTCTCTGAAATACGTTATTCTGTTTTCTTCTTTTAGTGTTCCTTTATTCTTAAGATCAGTAATTCCTAATGTAACTAATGCGAAATTCAAAGAATACAAAGATGCTTATATCAAGGAACTTGTAAAAGTATTTACAAATTAAAAAAGGGTTTTATTAAACCCTTTTTTATTTATACTTCTTCTTCTAATTTATGATTTCTCTTTTTCCTAAGTTGATCTAAAGGTAGGTAAATAGCAGGTCCAATTAAAACTGCTAAAACAATTTCTGCTAGCGAGTTTATTGACACAATTGAAAGCAAAATTGCTTTCAAAGTAATTGAAGCCACATCTTCTGTTGTTTTAGTATAATACCAACCAGTTTCAATAATAGGATAAAGAATAGTTAATACTGTAACAGTATGGATAATTGTCATTATCCCAAAAGTAAAGAATAAAGCTAACTTATCTCTTCCTTTAAAAGCCTTAGTTAGCCAGCTATGCATAAATGGTGCTAAAACACCAATTAAAACTCTAGGCAAAACACTAACAATTGGATTAGTAAATGGTGCATTAGCAGGTCCCATAATTAAGAACGCTTGAGTCATTGATGATATACCAAATGTTAAGCCTAAAGCAAGTCCCCATTTCCAACCTAAGAAAATCGCTCCAATTAAAACTGGAATATGTAATAATGTTGCATAAGCAACTCCAGGAATAATTGGGATAAAACCAAGTGATGGCACAAAAGCCATCAAAACAATAATTGCAAATAAAATTGCCCCAAAGACAAAATCACCAAGATTATATTTTTTCACATTTCCTCCTTTTAGGCTTAAAATTACTTTAAGTCCCATAGTCTAATAATCTTTTTTTATTTTAATAAGTATGTTCTTAAGTTAATAAGTAACATCTATAGTATTTCAAAAACAATACCTTCAATAATTACAGTATCATCTTCACTTACGCCGAGTTTTTTAAGCTCATCTTCAATTCCTAATTTCTTTAAACGATAAGAAAGTAATTTAACACTTTCATCATTATCAAAATTAGTTGAATCAATATATCTTTCTAAAATCTTACCTTTTACTTCATATACTCCATCTTCTAATAGCGTAATTGTATAAGGTTTTTCTTCTTTCTTAAATGTGTATTCTACAACCTCTTCAATATACTCTTCTTTTAGTGGAACAGTATCAAGTAGATCTGCAATTCTATAAACTAATGAATCTAAGTTTTCAGCTTGGTAAGCAGAAATCCCAATAACATCATCACCTAATTTAGTCTTTAACTTTAATAAGTTCTTATTGGCATTAGGTAAGTCCATCTTATTAGCTACAATAACTTCAGGTCTTGTAATTAAGTCTGGATTATATTCTTCAAGTTCCTTTTTAATCAACAAATAATTTTCATAAGGATCAGATTTGTCTAAAGGATCAATATCTAAAACATAGACAATGATTCTACATCTTTCAATATGTCTTAAAAAATCATGACCCAAACCTGCACCAAGTGATGCTCCTTCAATTAAACCTGGTAGGTCAGCTAAAACAAAGCTTCTACCATCTTTAGCTTCAACCATTCCTAAATTAGGAATAAGTGTAGTAAAAGGATAGTCAGCAATTTTAGGCCTAGCCTTAGATAAAGCCGAAATAATCGTACTTTTACCTACATTAGGTAAACCAACTAAGCCAGCATCAGCTAAAAGTTTAAGTTCTAAGCTAATATTTTTAGCCTCTCCACGCTCTCCAGCTTCAAAAATCTTTGGCGCTGGGTTTTTGCTTGTTGCAAAGGCAGCATTTCCTCTTCCGCCTTTTCCACCCTTAGCAATTACAACTTCTTGGTTTTCCTTCGTAATATCAGCGATTACTTCACCTGTTTCAAGATTCTTTACAACTGTTCCTAAAGGTACTTCAATAATAATATCTAAAGCATCTTTCCCAAACATGTTTTTAGCTTTACCATTTTCTCCTGAATCAGCTTTGATTATTTTATTATATTTTAAGTCTAATAGCGTAGTTTTATTTAAAGATCCTCTAAAAATAATAGAGCCACCTTTACCTCCATTGCCTCCAGAAGGCCCACCTTTAGGAACATATTTTTCTCTTCTAAAGGCAACCATTCCTTTGCCGCCATTACCGGCTACTACTTCTATATTTACTTGATCAATAAACATATTATCACCTTCTCTAACTCAAAAAAATGCACTTAATTAAATAAGTGCATTATTTAGTAGCGTAAACAGAAACTTGCTTTTTATTACGTCCTTTACGCTCAAACTTTACATATCCATTAATTAAAGCGAATAATGTATCATCGCCTCCACGACCAACATTTTCCCCAGGATGAATCTTCGTTCCTCTTTGGCGATAAATAATTGATCCAGCGTTTGCATATTCACCATCACCCATTTTAGCACCTAGTCTCTTAGCAATAGAATCACGACCGTTCTTAGTTGATCCTCCAGCTTTTTTAGATGCAAAGAATTGAATGTTTAATTTAATCATTTTAATGCCTCCTTTATTTTGATGTTTTTAGGATAATCTTTACTCAAATCCTCTAATAATACTTTTAGATTATCCAAAACTATTTTTGTATGAGAACTACTCTCTTTTACTAAAATAGTTATTTCTGGTTTTTCTTTATCTTCTGTATAAGAAAACTTTTCGTTATTTGCTTCAAGTAAACGAATACTATAAATAACAGCAGTCGATACAGAGCTACAAACAATATCTAAGCCTTCTTTATTATATAAAGAATGACCAGAAACAGAAATTTTTTTTATTTCCTTATTTTCATAAGTAAATTTAACTGTAATCATTTACGCACCTAAAGATAAAATTTGAACTCTAGTATATGCTTGACGATGTCCTTGTTTTTTATGATAGTTTTTCTTTGCTTTATATTTAAAAACAATAATCTTTTTACCACGACCTTGTTTTAAAATCTTACCAGTAACTTTAGCTCCCTTTACATAAGGATTACCAACTTTACCATTTACAAGCAAAACTTTATCAAAACTAACTTCAGAACCTTCTTCACCTTCGATTTTTTCGATATGAATTACGTCATTCTCGGCTACTTTATATTGTTTACCACCAGTTTCAATAATTGCATACATAAGCACTACCCCCTTTTCTATTTTTTAAGACACGCCTTGTAAGGTAGATTTTTTAAAAATCATTTATAACCTAAACGAAGTGCGGTGCACCTATATAACTCATATATTATACCATCAATTCATTAAAATTGCAAGGTTTATTTCAAAAACTCATCGACTTTTATCTTATAAGTTCTACGTCTTCTGTGTTGTCTTGTCTCAAAATGCTTCCATTGCGATTGAACTTTAATATTAGTTTCTAACTCTGGCCCTGTTTCAGCATATTTAGCACCATACTTAATTGCCTCTACAATCGCTTCTCTAATCATTAACGCAGCAACTCCTGTAGATTGATATTTGGGTTCTACTGCAATAAACAATAAATCTAAAACTTCAACTGTTTTTAAATCACGCAAAACATGCATAAAGCCAAATGGGAATAACTTACCTTTACTTCTTCTTAAACCCTTATTTAAAGATGGAATCATTAAACCAATAGCTATTACTTTATCTTCTCCATCTACTACTACATAAACAAAATCTAAGTTTAGTAAAGGAACATAGGAAGCTGCTATCTCATCAATTTGTTTTTGTGATAAAGGCACAGTTCCGTATAAAGGAGCAAAAGCTTCATTAACTACCCTAAATGCCTCATTAATATAAGGGCCTACTTCTTTTTTCGATTTAAACTTCTTAATCTTTAAATGATAACGAGCTAAAACACGCTCAGCCATTCTATCTAATAGAGGTGGGATTTCATCAGGAACTTTAATTTGGTATTCAACCCAGTCTTGATCCTTCACAAACCCTAACTTTTCAAAATGTTCTTTATAGTATGGATAGTGATATAAAGTAATGAAATTACTCATCTCATCATATCCTTCTACTAATAGTCCTTGTTTATCCATATCGGTAAAACCTAAAGGTCCCATTAAAGTATCCATTCCTTTTTCCTTGGCATACTTGGCAACTTCATTCATCAATAATCTTGTAATCTCTACATCATCAATCATATCAATATGTGAATAACGCATAAACTTACCACCAGTTTTTTGATTATATGCATGACTTAAAATAGCTGCAACTCTCCCTACAACCTCACCTTTTTCATCATAACATAACCATTGCTTAGATTCACTATAATCATATGAAGGATTTTTCTTCGGATTGAAAAAATCTTTTTCTGATTCATAGATATCAGGAATGAAATACTGACAATCTTTATATAATTTGTTTGGAAACTTCACAAACTTTTTCATTTCTTTTTTCGTGGTCACTTCTTTAATCGTATACATAAAATCACCTCAAGTAGTGCTATTATACTATTTTTTAAGAAATTTGTAAAGAAAATTAAATTATCAATCTTTTTATGTTAATTTTAAGACTCAAGTGATAAACTATTACATATTAAGAGGTTTAATATGACTAAAAAGAAATTAACAAAAGCTCGCAGAATAAAAATAATAGCTACAGCTATTTTCTTACCAATCATTTTTGGTTCATTAATTGCGGCTGCAATCTTATTTAAAGACCCCATTTTAGAGTCAATTGATTTAAAATCAATTGAACCTATCCAAACTGCTTTTAAAAATTTAGGGCTCTTAGGACCAGTTGTAACTGCTTTACTTCTCATTGTAACGATGTTAAGTTTTGTAGTCCCTGTTTCTTTTGTCCAAGCAGTATCGTTTATTGTTTTTGGTAATTTAGTTGGTTTTCTAACTTGCCTTGTGGCAATTATTGTAGGTAATACTATTTTATACCTTGGCATAAACAAACTAAATAAAACTTTAGATGCAACTTATACCGAAGAAGAAAAAGAATTAAATCAAAAACTAAATCAATTAAACGACTCAAAAAAAGTAACTTTATCGATCTTCTTGCTTTATTTTGTACCAGGAATTTCTGTAGGTTTAGTTGCAAGTCTAGCAATTGGAGCTAAATTTAAATATCCAAAATATATCTTTTTATCTACTTTAGGCAATATCATTAACTTACTTTATGTAATGCTATTTGGACTTACAATTACTAAAGATCAACTATTACTAGCTTTAATCCTAGCTATCGTTTATTTAGTAATCTTTGTGATTCTATTTATCTTTAGAAAGAAAATCATCAATCGCATCTTAAGACCAAAAAGAGATAATGAGTTCTATCGTAACAACTTTAGAAGAATGAAAGTATTATATTATATGCTTTTAATTCCAGTAGTTAAGATATTCTTTGCCTTAAGGTATAAATTTAAAGTTAAAAAGTTAAATTTCAAAAAACTAAAAGCACCGTTTGTGGTAATGTTTAATCACCCATCGCCTTTAGATGTAGCTTATTCTTACGCCGAACTTGGCTTTAAAAATAGACCAGCATCTTTAGTTGCTTCATATTACTACACAGATAAAAAGTTAGCTAAGTTTTTCTATGGTTTAGGGGGAATTTCTAAACACTTATATGCTCCTGATCTTGGAGCAATTAAAAAATCTTTAAAAGCTGTAAGAAATGGCTGGCCAATTGGTATGGCACCAGAAGGTAGATTAAGTGCCTATGGCTGCTTAGAAACAATAACTGATGCTACACCTAAATTATTAAAGAAACTAAATTTACCAATTGTTTTTGTGAATATTAAGGGTGCATACCTTACTAAACCAAAATGGGCTAATAATTTTAGACGTGGAAGAGTCGATGTTACTTATGAGTTAATGTATGAAAATTTCGATTTAAATCAATTATCAGATCAAGAATTATTAGATGTAATTATCCAAAAACTAGACTATGATGATTTTGCTTGGCAAGAAGAAAACAAAGTTTACTATAAAGGTAAAAAGTTTGCAAATGGGTTAGAAAACATTTTATATCACTGCCCTGTTTGTAAATCCGAGTTCACTTTAGAAGCCAAAGATCATGAAATTACTTGCACTAAGTGTAAAGTAAAAGTTCATCTAGATAATTACTATCAATTTACTTCAGACAATCCTTTAATTCCTAAAAACATTAGAGATTGGTATTTACTTCAAAAAGATCTTGCTAGTAAAAAAGTTAAAGATCCAAACTTTAAAATGGAGTCTAATACTGTCTTTAAACTACCAGATCCTAAAGGTAATGGTTTTAGTAGTGTTGGCGAAGGAAAAGTTGTTTTAGACCATTCAGGTTTAAAATATCAAGGAACAAAAGATGGTAAACCTTTTGAAAAAGTATTCGAACTTCATTCATATCCTGTAATTTTATTTGGCGCTGGAGTTGATATTGAGTTTTATAGTGATAATACTATTTACTTTTTCGAACTAGAAAACTTAAAAGAATGCGCTAAATATAGCATTTACTGGGAAGCTTTATATAATGACTACTTAGGAGGAAAAAACAATGGATGAAAAACAATTGCCCGTAAAAGAAATGACTGAAAAACAGTTTCTCCAAATTAATAAAAGATCTTTCTTTACTGCTCTTTTTATTCTTGTTGCGATATTATTTGCATCTTACTTTCTAACACTTTTAATCCCTCAAGGAGAATATGTAACAGTAGGAGGAATAAGAGAATATCAATTAATTGAACCAAGACAAAATTATAGTTTTGGTAAATTCCTATTATCACCATTTTTAATTTTTGGTAGTAAGCATGGAATTACAATTATTGTAATTTCCCTATTTCTGTTAATTCTTGGTGGATCATTTAATGTAATTGATAAAACTGGAGGAATTAAATCAATTCTTTCTTGGTTAGTAACTAAATTTAAAGATAAAAGACTTACATTAGTTTACGCTGTTATTTTATTCTTTATGTTATTTGGCTCTTTGTTTGGTATTTTTGAAGAATCAATTACACTACTGCCAATTATAATTATGCTTGCCTTATCTATGGGCTGGGATACATTTACTGGTCTTGCTATGTGTTTACTTGCAACAGGCTTTGGATTTTCATCGGCGATTACTAACCCATTCTCAGTTGGTCTTGGTAGCCAGGCAATGGGTATAAGCTTAGTAAGTGGGATGTGGTATAGAATTTTAATCTTTATCATTATGTATGGCTTGTTATGTTTATTTGTAACTAGACACATCAAACAAATTGAAAAAGACCCAACAAAATCCCCAACATACGAATCAGACTTAATAAAAAAAGAAAATCTAAAACTAGATTTAGCTGAAAAGGATGAAAATCAAGGCTTAACTTTAAAAGTATATGCAACACTATTTATTACTTTGCTTGTAGCAATTATTCTTTCATCTATCTTAGGATCTTTTATTGATGCTTTAAGTGGACTTTCTATTCCAATAATTGCCTTAATCTTCTTATTTGGGACAATCATCTCACTACTAGTTTTAAAAGTACCATTTAAAGAAGGTGCTAAATATTTCTTTAAAGGGGTTTTAGGAATCTTACCTTCAATCCTTTTAATTATTCTAGCTGGTTCAATTAGATTAGTCTTAGAAAACGGAAAAGTAATGGACACAATCATCCATGAACTATCAACTGCTTTAAGTGGCGGAAGTCCGATTCTTGGAATACTATTTGTTTACTTTATTACTTTAGTAATTCAATTTTTCATCGGTTCTGCAAGTGCAAAAATCATTTTAATTATTCCAATCATCTCTGCTATTGCTACAAATGTAGGGATAACACAAAATATTGCACTACTATCATTTATCTTTGGTGATGGTTTTACTGATTTAATTTATATTACAAATCCAATCCTTCTAATCTCACTTGGTGTTGCTGGATTTAGCTATGGAAAGTGGCTTAAAAAAACTTGGTTACTCCAAGTCATAGTTTTAGTTATAACGACCCTACTCTTAATTCTAGGGCATTATATCGGGTATTAAAAAAGGCATCAATTGATGCCTTTTTCTATTTCTTAGTTAATTTATCAATTAACCAACCAACAATATTATTATGATATAACCAAGAAAAGATTCCAAGTTTAGATGTAGCAAGTTGCTTAGCTACAAATGTATCTACAACTGGAATTGACTTTGCTAAAATTGTAAGTACCAATAAAAATAATGAAACGATAATTACTGTATTAACAACACTAAATACAGCACCTAAAACTTTATCAATTACTCCTAAAATACCCCAAGTTAGAACTTTACCTAAAATCCATAAACCTACTATTAATAGTATTAATAAAACAATAAATAAAATTACATAACCAATTAAACTAGCAACAACTTTTGCTAAACTAGGCGCTAATAATGCACTAAAAGTAGTATCAGCAGGAATATTACTAAAATCTACATTTTTTAAAACTAAGTTAGCTGCAAATGCAGGTAATCTTGTGTCAGCTAAAAGTGCTGATATTTGTTCTTCTGTTATCCCTGCAGGAACAGTTTGACTAAATATATCTCCTTGTTTTAAAAGCCAAGCATCAATTCTTGGAAGTAAGCTATTGTATAATGCTCCATCTGTAAACCAAGAACCGATTATAGGAAACAGTAATCTTGCAAGGAAAATTGCTGCAATAAAAGCTACTAATCCACGTGCTTGCTTAGCAAAACCACTCACTAAACCAACAACTAATGAAACAATTAATGCAAATAAAATGATAACATCAAAAATCATAAATGTAGCCTCCTACTACTAAAATTATACCAAAACTATTATTCTTTTTCAATATCTAATGATTTACTTTTTCTCTTTTTTGTCTTTTCTTTCTTGGTAATATTTTTCAGTTTTTTCAATATACTCTTCTCTTTCTTTTTCTCTTTTTTTCCTTTTTTCGATAAGTTCTCTCATCGTTGTTTCTGGATCAGTATAAGGAGATCTTATAACTAAAAGCATTGTAAAGTATAAATAAACACAAATTGCGGTAGAAAAAACTGCTTGCCAGATTGAAGATGTTCCCCATTTAATATATAAAAGAACCATAATCAAAACAACTAATAATAAACTTATAAAAGCTTTCCAAAATAAAGTTTTATCATATTTATAAAAAGAACCTATAAAAATAAACAAATATAAAACAGTAACTATAACTGCTAAATATGCACAATAGTTATGAATATCAGAAATTCCCCTTTCAAAGGAAGGAATAAAAGGCACTAAAACAGTAACTAAATATAAAAATACCATTATACCTAATAATATATTTAAAACCTTACTTCTGTTTTTAAGTAAAGTATTTACATACATAACAACAATTCCAAAAAAAGTAAGAAGTGATATTCCCCAAATTATTAGTCTATTTTGCTCACCAAACCTCCCAGCAATCTGACTAAAGGTTAGTAAATAAATATCACTAGCATAAGCAAATTCAAAAGAAATATAAGGGATAATAATTAAAGCAGCAATCCCTAAAATAATTAATAAATTATCAGCCTTTTTTTGATATTGACTTTTTTTCCTTTCTTTTTTGTCCATATGCATCACCTAAATACTTAATCAATTTTTCCTTGTCATTTTCGACTTTGTTTCCTAAATAAGCAGAAAACAAGAAATCTAATGCCTTCCCGATTTCCTTACCTTTAAACCCCAATTTAATTAAATCATTACCATCTATCTTTAATTCTTTTAAAGAAATAATAGCTTCTTCTTTTTCTAACTTTTCTACTTCTTCTAACTTTCGATCTAGAAAACTTACATCACGACCAAGACTTAACTTATCAGCTCTTAATAAATAAATTAATCTTTTAGTATTTACTAAACCAATTTTACTAATTAACCTTTTAAGATTAGCTACTTCTAACCTAATCATATGACGTTCAATCAATACTAAAACATCTTTAATTACCTGATTAGGATATTTCATTCTCTTTAAGATTAAAGATGCATAGTCTGCACCCACCCTTGCATGGCCTAAATACCTAGCAATACCATCATCCATCTTTCTTGTCTTAGGTTTACCTAAATCATGAAATAAGGCTGCTAATCTTAAAACTAAGTCATTAGGAACTAAATTTACAACCTTTAGACTATGAATTAATAGATCATCTTGATGATGTGGATTACTTTGATCATAACTTTTAAAAACTTCAATTTCAGGAATAAAAATAGTAAAAATCTCAAAATATTCTTCTAAATATTTACTAGCATTTTTACTTACTAAAATCTTATTAAACTCTTCTTGAACTCTTTCAATTGCAATTTTGTTTAGTAAAGCTTTATTTTCAAATAAGGCTTTTTTAGTTTCTTCTTCAATTTCAAACCCTAGCTTACTCGCAAACCTAATTGCTCTTAAGATTCTTAAAGCATCTTCAGTAAATCTTAAATTTGGATCCCCAATAGCCCTAATTTGCTTTTCCTTTAAATCTTTTAAGCCACCTACTAAATCAATATAATCCTTATTAAAACATAAAGCATTAATCGTAAAGTCTCTTCTTTTTAAATCATCAACCAACTTTTTAGAAAACTCAACCTTTTCTGGTCTCCTATAGTCTAAATATTCACTTTCAATACGGTATGTAGTGACTTCAATAATTTTACCTTTAATTACTAAGCTGATTGTTCCAAAATCTTTGCCTATTTTATAAATATGATCAACTTTTCTTTTAAAAATAGCTACTATTTCATCAGGCAGAGCATCAGTTGTTAGATCATAATCTAAAGGTTTTATTCCCAACAAACTATCTCTAACAGCTCCCCCAACTACAAATGCTTCATAGCCTCTTTCTTCTAAAGTTTCAAGAATAAACTTAACTTCTTTAGGTAGTTTCATTGCTATCACCTAATAAATCTTTAATTACATATTCAACAATCAACAAAGCAGCTACTGTTACTAAATAGTCAATTGTACCCATCTCTTTATTAACAAGTTCTTCTTTAGAATATAAAACTGGAACATCTTTTATCTTTAAATCTCTAACCATTTTCCTATATTTTCTGGCCAGTGGACAAGTATCTGTTTTAGAAACATCTGATATTTTCAAATCTTTGATATTTACTTTATTAGCAACTCCCATTGAGGAGATTATCGGAATATTTAATTCCTTAGCTGTCATAAGAATTGCTAGTTTTGCCTCTAAATCATCAACCGCATCTACAATATAACAAACATCTTTTAAATCTACCTTATCAATAGTCTCTTTATCTATTCTTAAATCATATAACTTACAACTTAAATTATTATTGATTTTCTTCATTAAATGATAGGCAGCATCAGTTTTCTTTAAACCAAGCGTAGAATAATTAGCAATTTTTTGCCTATTAAAATTACTAGGCTCTACAATATCATAATCAACTAAAACAAAACTATCAATTCCTGTCCTAACTAAACTTGATAATACATTACTTCCTATTCCTCCAAGACCAAAAATAGCAATTTTCTTGTTTGCTAGTTTGTTATAGTTATCAATTCCAATTAAAGCAATTAGTCTTTTGAATTCTTCCATAAGTTTATTCTCCCATTAATATTATAACATAAAATATTATAAAAAAAAGAATAAAAGATAGTCCTTTTATTCTTTGATCTTAACTAATAATTCATTTTCATCTGCAGGTGCAAAACCTAACTCAAGGTAAACACTAGCAGTTTCCTTAGATCGATATTTTAGATTACAAAAGATCTTCTCAACTTTCGCATACCTTTCCAATACTTCCTCAATTAATAGTTTCTTTGCATCACTATCTGAATACTCATCTAAAGTAATCATATCTTCAATATAAATAACATACTGAAAGTCCCCAACAAGTCTAATAACACCAACCATCTTTTTCTTATCAAATACCCCAAATGTTACTGAGTTACGATAAGTATCATATAACCTATAATCATTAAATAAGTACTTTTCATAGTTCTTAGCTTTATAAATTCCCTTAATACTAGCTACTTCCCCAACATTAATCTTCTTCACTACTAAACCCATAATCTACCTCTTTTATATAACTATTTTATCAATTTCTTCTCCTTTTTTCAAGATTTATCATCTTTTTCTCCAAAAAAGCCTTGTTTTTACCCTTTGACATAACTTTAGACAACTATTTCCCCATAAAACCTAAATAAACCCCTCAGAAAGCCAATTTTAAGCCCTTTTTCAAAGAAAAAAGGCTAATTTAGCCTTTTTTTCTAATCTAAACTTACAAATTCTACCTTAGAACTACTAGGAGAAACAGATAAATAATAATAATGATCATCTTCATCTTGAATATAGTAACTAACTACATCTTCTATTTTTTGATCTTTATTTAAAGCAAAATCTAAAGCTAGTCCTTTTCTTTTTAAGTATGCTTCTTTTTTAGTCCAAACTTTATAAAAGTATTCTTTGTTTTTTAGATATTTTTGATACTCTTCTTCATTCATTATTTTCTTAGCAATTTTCTCATTATCCTTCTCTTCCACAAGCTCCAAATCTATCCCTACTTCATGACTAGAAATAGCTACAGCTACTAAATTATGAGAATGAGAAATATTAAAATTTATTCCTTCAATTAAAGGTTTGCCGTTTTCATTGAACTCAACTTTTAAATTAGAAACATTAATCTTTCTTTCTACTAGTTTCAAATAAAGTAAATACCAGCTAAAAAAACTTCTCCTTCTTTGATTATCTTCTTTATATTTATTTACTTGATCAAGAAAGTTCCTTGGTAACTTCTTTAAATATTTTTCCAACCCTAAATTAGTAATATCTAAAACATAAACTTCTGTCATTTAAATAAAGCCTCTTGAACATCTTTTAAAGCAGAATCTAATTGATCAGACCTTTTAACTCCAAAAGTACATTCATAAGCAAAATGCTCACAATTATTCTTAAACAAATTGTAACCACCCTCACCAACTCTTGATAAAGCTATTCTTACAACCTCTTCATTACTTCTTTTTTCTTTTAGTTCCTTTTTTGTATAAACTCTTACCTCTAAAAAACCAACTAAAAAGTCTTTCATATTAGATCTTAATACTTTAATATTGTTAGGGTTTTGCATAAACTCACTAGGCATACCAAATTGAACTACTTCATCATTTCCAATATAAATACCATGATGATAGATTTCTCCCATTTTAGTTCTAATGTGAGCTCCTGGATAAGGATCTATTAGTTGCCACTTTTCCACTATTTTTTCTCCAAAATATAATCAATTACATCTTCAATAGTTTTAAATGTAGTAAAGGTTACTTCACTCATATCAATACCATACATCTCTTCAATCGCAATTGCTAGATAAATAACGCCAATTGAATTAATCCCTAAATCAGTAGTGATATTGTTTTTCATCGTGATTTTTTCAACATCAATCCCATTAGGTATAACTAATGTAAATATTCTCTTTAATTCATTAAAAACTTTTTCTTTTTCCATCTATATTTCTCTCTTTGGTCTAACAATTTTCATACTTGGAGTTCTTGGAAAATCTTCTTTTCTTACAATAACCTTCCCAATTCTCTCATGGGGAAGTAAACTTTGATTTACTTCTTCTATTTTTTTATTTAAATATTCTTCTAAATTTCCAATCTTCTTTTCTCTTAAAACTTGTTCTCTAGGTAAAAGTTCAGCTACTAAAATAACTATTCCAAATTCATTTTTATCTTCATATACTAATGAATCTTGAATTAAAGCAATTTCATTAATTTTGCTTTCAATATAAGCTGGTGATACATTTTCACCATTAGGTAAAACAATAATTTCTTTAGTTCTACCTGTGATATATAAGAATCCTTCTTCATCAACTCTTACTAAGTCTCCAGTCTTAAAATAGCCTTCTTGATCAAAAGCCTTAGCATTTTCTTCAGGATCATTATAATAACCTAACATTAAGTTATCACCTTTAATATAAAGCTCTCCATTTACAATCTTATATTCTTGATAAGGATAAAACTGACCAACTGATGCTGCTTTATAAGGAGCTGAGGCATTACCACTAACAAGGTTAGCTGATTCAGTTAAACCATAGCCTGCACCAAAAAAGTCAATTAACTTATTAAACTCTAAAGTAATATAAGGAGATACATGAGCACCACCCGCAATTACAGTCTCTAACTTACCACCAAGTACTCCAACTCCCATATCTTTTGCTAGCTTTAAGAAAAGTTCAGCTAACGCAGGAACAACAATCAAAATGGTCGGTTGAGCAACTTTTAAGTTTACAAATAGTTTCTTCATGTCAGGAGTTGTATGAACTGTACTTCCCGTATATAAAGCAGTAAGTAATGATCTAATTAAACCAAAAACATGAGTAAAAGGAATTACAGCTACATATACTTGATCAAAAGGCTTTTTCATTCCCAAAGTTCCGTTTCTAACTCCAGTATATAAAGCTTTGTGTGATAAAACAGCACCTTTACTTTTACCAGTAGTTCCACTAGTTAAGACAATACAAGCTGGATCATCTTTCTTCATTGTCTTATCAAATTCACCTAAAGTTTGAACTTCATCATTAATTTCAATAAACTCAACATTAGGTAAGTTTTTCTTTGCTTCATTTACCTTTTCTTCTAACTTTTGAGAATAAAAGACAACTTTTAAATTGTATTTCATACTTAAACCAGTCAAGCTTCTTGCATCTAGCTGATAAGGAAGTAGTGTTGCAACACTACCATAAGCCATAGTACCTAAGCTTGCCCTAACAAAATCATAATCGTTTAATGAAAAAACACCAACGTTTTCTCTTAAATTAACTTTGTTTTCTTTTAAAAGATAAGCAATTTTTAATGCATCTTCTTCTAGCTTTTTATAGTTTACTTTCTTCTCATCATCTACAATCGCAATCTTTTCTTTAAATTGCTTTAGATGCTCCATAAACTCATAAGTTGTTCTAATATGAACTAATTTACTAAAAGTTACATCATCTGTAAATTGTTTAAAATATTTTTCTTGCATAGATCCTCCTAATTATTTTCATAATGATCTGCTAATTCTTGTTCTAAAGCTTTTAATTTAGCTACGACTTGATTAATCTCTTCAACTGATGGATATTTAGATATTAAATAGTCCTTTACATAAAACTTAGGTCCAATGACTACTTTCTGCCTATGATACCATTTCTTAGATTTTTGGTAGTAAACAGGTAAAATTGGGCAATCTGCAAACAAAGCCATCATAATTACTCCTGCTTTATAATCCCTACCAACTCCATCTAAACTAACTCTACCTTCAGGAAAAACAGTAACTAAATGGCCTCTATTTAGCCTTTTCTCTACATCTTTAAATGTCTTTAACGAAACATTTTCTCTATTTACCGGAATACAGCCACCAGCTCTAAAAAACCAATTTCGTAATTTCGTGTTAAATAACTCTTCCATCGCTACATAACCAACTCTTCGAAACCAGAAAATTGTTCCGATTCTAAAAATGTCTGTAAGAGAAATATGGTTAGCAGATATAATGTAAGATCCCTTAAATAAACCTTTTCTTTCTGTCTTGTAATATAACCTTTTTACACGATAGAAAAATAGAAACGGCCAGCCACCTGTCCATTTAATAAAATCATACAAAATCTCTTTGGGATCAAAAATCCTAAAAAACAATGGTAATTTTTTATTTTTCTTCTTCTCTTTTTTCATCTAACTTCATTCCTAGTCTAATAATATAATTCCTTGCATGATTTGAAAGTAAGTCAATATTTTCTTTCTCACTTTTTGAATTATCATATAATTCATATAAATATAAAGGTTCACCTACAATAACTCTAGCTCTTTCTTTTTTCTTATAAGAACCATTAGTATATACAGGAATAATAGGCACTTTAGTTTCTAAAGCCATATAAACAAAACTCGGCTTAAACTCTAAAAAACCTTCTCCTTCTTTAGGTAGTCTTCCCTCTGGAAAAATCAAAATCTTTTGGCCTTTTTCAATATACTTTTTAGCTTTAGACATAAAGCTAAAATCATAATCAGCACGTTCAACTTTAATTGCCCCTAAAGCATTTAGAAACCAAGAAAAAACTTTATTTTTTTGATATAAAGCTTCTCCTGTTAGTGGTCTTAAGTTATTTAAAGGGAAAGTAAACATATATAAAGCAAAATCATAAATTGAAGTATGATTGGAAATTACAATTGCTCCACCTTTAATTCTTCTTCCTTGTTTTTTTCTATTTTCGTAATAAATCTTTTTCTTAAAATAGAAAAGGCTAGGAATATATCCTGTGATTTTGATAAACCATTGAACTATCTTATACATTTAACTTCTTCGCTAGTTTATTTAAGTGTACTTGCATGATAATGTAAGATATGATATTTAAGCCAATTAAAGATAGTATTAAATAAAGAACAGATAAATCTTTTACTTTCAAGCCATTTTCATGACACTTTTTAACTAATGCTTTGTTAGCTACATATACTACATAAGCAAAATAAGGTGGGAACAATAAAGATACAATATAGTGTACTACACCTATTTTCTTTTCTTTGAAAGCATTAATGTTCTTAAGTATTCCATATCTCCAAATTGCTCCAAATATTGATCCTGATAGCAAGAACAATACAATGTTTACACCTAATACTTCTTCTTCTACAACTTGATCTTTTTCTTCAATAAACAAATGTTTGTTTTCTTGATATTCTTTTTCTAAACCTAAACTCTTAGCTACAATCTTAGGACTATAGTTTTTAGGCATTAAGAATGTAAAACCAAAAGCAATCATACAGAATAGAGCTACAATAACTGGTACTAATAATACACCTAAGTTAAAAACTGTATTTTCTGCTACACCAAATTTTGTAGCTGCTTCAGCTAAGCTCTCAGCATAAACTATACCGCTTGCTGCCTTAGAAACAAACAACATTTTAATATATTCATATACTAAACTACTAGCAATTGCCCCTACAACTGAAGATGTTACAGCTTGAGCTGCAAAGTACATTGCTGAGTGATTTCTCTTAGTTAGTTTTTCTTCAACTGAAGAAATTTGCGCAGGGATCATATATGGCATCATGAAGAATGAGCCGATTGCCCATGAACCAATAATACTACCCAAAGTACCAATAACAATCTTTAAAGTAACATTACCTTCTCCTAAAACAAATTTATTACAAATCAAAAACGCAAAAATTGCTACAGAAAAGCTAACTAAACTTATCTGATAAGCAAATCTTAAGCCTTTTTTATCTCTAACCTTCTTAAATAAATAAAGCATAATTGGAACAGGAGCAAAAGCAAAAGTATTAAGGATTGTCATTTGTGCTCCAGTTAAACCCATTCCTCCTAAAATCAAAGCATTCATCGCAACTAAAAACATTTGAAGTCCAAAGAACGAGCATAAATTAACTATTAGCCATCTTAAAAATACTTTGTTTGTGAAGGTAAGTTTAATACTTTCCCAAACTCCAACTTTTTCTTCTTCTTTTAAAGGAGTTATATCATAACCCTCATTAATCATCTTCTTCTCCCACTTATCGCCTTCTTTAATCATAAATAACGGAATTAACATTGTTAGCATTAAAGGAAGCAACATAAATGTAAATTTATCAATATGAACACCTAACTTCTCTAAAGTAATAGGTACTAAAGCATAAACTAAAGCATAAACAATTGTATCAAAAAAAGCTTTATAACTTGATACTTTGATTCTTTGGTTTTCATTTGCACACATATTTGATAAGCTTCCGTAAAAAGCAATTAAGCTCATTGTGTATGTAGTAAAAAAGATTAATGCCATTGTTGTAATCCAAATGGTGTTTACTAATTGGTCCTCTCCCCCAATTGGTATCCACATTAAAGCATACGATACAACCATCGGTATAAAAGCAATCGCAATTGGGATTCTTCTTCTTCCCCATTTAGTTCTTAGTCTGTCAGTTAAAGCTGCTAGAGGGATATCAATTAATCCATCAAAGATCTTAGCTAACATCCAAAGAATTGGAAATATAGCGGGTAAAATTAAACTTACTGTCGTGATTGCTTGTAATGAGCCTTCTGGTAAGGCTGCAGGGTTAATAGCATCTGTAAAGTATGCACCTAATAATACCATAAGTAAGTTAGGTCCAAATCCTGATACTGCATAAAGAATTTCTTTCCACGGCTTGTCTAAAATAACAAGTCTCTTTTTGTTTTGCGCACTTTGCACTGTTTCTGTCGTCATCTTTTACTCCTTTAAATATGTTTTATTATATAGTCAGCTAACCTCTCAGCTGTATCTAAACCACCATAATGAGAAAAATCAAATTCAATTTGATTTTTCTCTTTTAACTTCACAAGTAAAGTTAAGTACTCTAAACTAGATCCTCCTAAATCAAAGAAAAAATGCGAATTAGACTTAATGTCTGCTTTTTCTTTGTTTGTAACTTCGGCTATTACATTTATTACTTCATTAATTACAATTTCATTTAACTTGCTTACATCTTTAATTTCATTTATTTTTAGTTTATTGTAAGGAATTAAATTAACTTTGCCTTCTTTAATTAACTTGTGAAGAATAGTCCTACTTACCTTAATTGCAGTTGGTGCCGCAATTGGATCGTATGTAATAAATACTTTTTCAATATTGTATTTATTCTTTTGTAAACTCTTTAAGTTTGACTCGATTTCTTCAATTACTTTCTTGACACCAAGTTGGTGTAAATCCTTCTCCACTTCCACAATCAAACTCAAATAATAATTATCATCTTCACTAACACCAGTGATCGTAAACCTATTGATTGTTTGAAAATAAATCTCTTTTTCAATCATATCAGGATTATACTTTTCGCCACTAGGTGATATAACAATATCATCTTCTCTACCCTTTAAGTAGTAATGTTTTTTATCTTTATAAGCAATATCTTTAGTATTAAACCATTTACCTTCTTCTAAAATAGTTACACCTTCATTAGTAATAGTTTTACTTGCAAGTGATTTACCTCTTACAAATAAAACATCATCATCTAACTTATATTCAACTGATTCAAATGGCTTACCGATTGAACCTTTTAGTCTATGTCTAATACATTTTCTTAATTCCACTGAGACAATACCAATCTCACTCATCCCATAACCATTAAACAAAGGATAACCAATTGCATTAATAACCCTCAATGTTTCAGGACTAATATAACTTCCGCCAGTAATTGAGAAATAAACACTATCACCAAATAGTTTATTATTAACTTCTTTAAACATTTTCCTTGCAAGTTTTAACCCAAATCTAGGAAAGATTCTTTGAATAAAGATACTAAATTTAATTGCTCGATCAAACTTTTTCTTAGTTTTCTTTCCCTTTTGATTAACTTGTTTGATAATCTCTTTATGGATTCCATGCCATAAAAGTGGCACAGCAAAAACATGAGTAACTTTATGTCTTTTGATCGTATTTAAAATCGTATCAACTGAATAATCTTTTAAGAAAACAAAAGTACGACTAAAAAATGCAAACCAAAAATAAGTAGCAATTAATCCAAACACATGATAAAAAGGTAAAAACGCTAATTGTTTTAACTCTTTATTATAGTGTTTCATAATTAAAGTATTTTCACTTATAATTCTATCTGTATTTAGAATCTGTGCTGTAATATTTTCACCTTTATAAACACAAATTTTAATATTAAGAGTTGTAGCTGATGTTGTTAAAGCAATTTCATTTTCCCAAACAAAATCATCAATTGTTCTATCAGTTTCTTCTAATTTAATTTTATTAATGTTAATTTCATCTTTAGTTAACCCAATTTCTTGATCAGAAACTATCATCTTTAAGTCAAGTAACTTAACTACATCTTTATTTAAAGTAAGACCTAATCTAGTATTTAATAAAACAGGCTTAAAACCTGCCATTAATAAACCCCAAAAAGAAAAGATCCATTCCTTCTTGTTTTCCATCATTAACCCAACATAGCTTCCTTTAGGTAAACTAATGTTCGTATCAAAATAATGGCCCATTAAAATGGAACTCATCTTAGCTTCTTTATATGTAGTTTTTACTATCTTAAAACCATCTAATTCTTCAGAAAAAGTGTTGTTTTCTTGATAGTGAACACAGTTAAATATATCTTTAAAAGACCTATTTGACTGCTTTATTAATGAAATTCTCTCATTAATTATTGCTTTTAGTTCTCTTACTTTCATCTATATACACCTTTCATATTATGGCATATTTAACTAAAATATATCTTAAAATACAAAATATTTTAACATTTTAAGGGGTTATTGTCAAGATTCTACAGAAATTCTAATAATCTAGCTAATTTTAATTTATATAAAAAAGACCAGATTTCTAGTCTTTTAAAAATATTATTACTATGTCTTTTATTTAAATATATTTAGGAAAAACATTTTTTAATACAACAACTTTTTCTATTATTTTAGACATTAAATCAGGATAATTATCTTTATTATCAAAATCTAGTCCTTTTATAAAGTATTGAATTCTAGATGCTTTCATATCATCTAACCTTTTCCATTGCATTTTAAAACCAAGTTCTTTTTCAATTTCATCTTTTTGACTAAACAATTTATCAAAAAGTTCTTTGCTATTATTAATATAAAGCTCAACAATAATATGTTTTTTACTAATAAGCCTAATTGATATTTGGGCTTCACTTGTACCAATCGCCACATCATACCAAGCATCAGTATATGGCTTACGAATATTAAATGGTTTCCCTTTTTCTAAAACAACTTTATTAAATTCAGTCCAAAAATATAAATTCTCAGACATTGTTTTTGTTAAGCGATAAATTGTTTGTGCTGTTTGTTCATCTTCTATTTCTTCTGCAGTTTTATCATATCTCTTTAAATTAGAAGTTAATCCATTAATTTTTGCTATTCCTTCTAATAAAGAATATGCTTGTTCTGGTGTTAAAGCATAAAATTCTCGTTTTCTACTTTACCATCAACTTCATCTACACTTCGAAGACTAGGATTAAGGTTGTCGATAATACTATGTAATTCCTTATCAAGAAGTCTATTATTTACCTCATATGTAGCATAAATTCTAAATGCAAAAGGTGTACACTCCGTTGTATTTAATTGTTTAACTCTCTCCTCAACATTATCTGCATATCCTATTTTAACATACTCTTCAAATGAAGGGTTTGTTAGAATATAAATATAACCAGTTGTGTTTTTCTTCATAATACCTCCTATTTTTATAACTATCTGTCCTTTTAAAATTTCTACTAATATAGAAATATAAGTACACTATAAATCTAATATCATTATAATTTAAAAAACATTTATTGCAACAAAATTTCAGTTTTTGTTCTAAATCTATATTTTTATGATACAATATTTTTATAAAGGAGAAATAAATATGAAAATAATTAACACAAACAATGCACCCAAAGCAATAGGCCCTTATAGTCAAGGAATTCTAGCTGGTAACACACTATATGTTTCAGGTCAAATCCCAGTAGATTTAGAAACAGGAAAGAATATTGATGACATCTACAAAGCAACTACAAAAGCTTTAGAATACATACTAGCAATAGTTAATGAAGCAGGATTAGAAAAAGAAAATATTGTTAAATGTTGTGTATTCTTAAAAGATTTAAATGACTTTGAAGTTATGAATAAAGCATATGCTGATTTCTTCAAAGAGCATAAACCTGCAAGAGTTGCCTTAAAAGTTTCAAAATTACCTAAAGATGTAGTTGTAGAAATTGATTGTATTGCAGTAAAATAAAAATATATTTTATAACAAAAAATGGCTTATTTATTAAGCCATTTTTTATTGTGATCTTTATATCCTACCACTTATCAATCAAACTATATAAATAAACATTTTTATATAGCTTCTCTTTTCCAACTTTTTCTTCAATCAAAAATCCTTTATCAACTAACAAATTCAAATATTTAGAAGCTGTATTTCTAGAGATACCTAAAGCATCTCTAAAATACTCATTTTTAGTATAAAAATCATAAAATAGATAATTCATAAGCTTTTCCGAATAAATACTAGGACACTTTTCTTTTATCTTCTCTGTTGCTTCTTTCATTAAAGTTAAAAAGTTATTAATGAAACTAATAGTAAAGTTAGAAGTTTCTTCAACTCCTTTAATCATATAAAGTAAACAATCTTTAATATTCTTATCATCTTTTCTTATACCACTTAAATGCTTGTAGTATTCACTTTTAGTTTTGTTTATGTATTTAGATAAATACAATATTGGAAGATCAATTTGTTTTTTTAGTATTAAATACAAAATATTCAAAACACGGCCAGTTCTTCCATTGCCATCATGAAATGGATGAATTGACTCAAATTGATAGTGAATCATTGCCATTTTTAAAATTGGATCTATTTCATGCATTTCTGGATAGTTAATATATTTTTCCAAATTATTCATATACTCCAATATTTCTTTTTCTGATTGAGGCGGGGTATGAAGAATTTCTTTTGTTTTTGTGTTCATAATAACAGTCCCTGGTATTTTTCTAATCCCACCAACGTTAGGTTCTATTATTGAATGTATATTTACAATCATGTTTGTAGAAATAAATCCTTTTTCTTTAAGATCTGAATAACCTTTTAAAATAGCCTGGCGATAGTTTACTACTTCTTTTGTATTTGCATCTTGATTTTTTAATGTAATTTCTCTAAAGATCTCATCAAAAGTAGTTACAATATTTTCAATAGAGCTTGACTCTTTTGCTTCACCTAATATAATTGCATTCAAAATAATCTTAGGATTAGGCAATAAATTAATTAAGCCATTTAAATTCCCAAGTTCATACTTAGCATTAACTAACGCTTTTAAAATTTCTGGATCTTCGTAGTTAAATTTTATTGGTAATTTGTGCATGTTTTTACCTCCTGCCCAAATTATAGCATTTTTTGTGCACGTTGTCAATATATGCCCAATTTAATTTGCAAGATATAAATTAAAAACAGTTTAAGACTATAATGCCTTAAACTGCTTTATTTATTACTTACAAAAGTTAGAAGCAACTAACTTATATAAAGTCCTAACTCCTACTCCAGTAGATCCAGCTGCATAATATCTCTTAGCATTGCCATAAGATGTACTAGCTATATCTAAGTGTACAAAAGGAAGTCCTTCAGAAAAATGTTCTAGAAAAATACCAGCTGTAATTGTACCAGCTCCTCCAGGAATTGAGTTTCTTAAATCTGCAAACTCACCCTTAATAGCTTCTTTTAGTGTATCAGTTATTGGTAATCTCCAGCTTGGCTCACCTACATGTTCACCTGCTTCAAATACCTTACTATAAAAATCATCATTATTTGAAATAGCACCAGTAATATCTGAACCTAAAGCAACACCGACTGATCCAGTTAATGTAGAAAGTTCAATAATGTGTGTAGAGTTTAATTTAGTTGCTGCATAGTAAATTGTATCAGCTAAAGTAAGTCTTCCTTCTGCATCAGTACTACCAATTTCGATTGTAGAACCTTTCATTGATGAGATAATATCTCCATTTTTATAAGCATGACCACTAACTAAGTTCTCAACTAACCCCGTAACAGCAACAACATTAGCCTTTAATTTCATATCAGAAATAGCTTTAATTGCACCTACTACTGCAGCTGAACCTGCCATATCACTAAACATATCAAACATACTTCTTCCAGGTTTAATATCATATCCACCTGAATCATAAGTTAATCCTTTCCCTACAAAAGTAATATGTTTATTTGTTTCATTATTACCAAAGTATTTCATAACAACAAATCTCGGATCCCTATCACTTCCTGAACCAACTGCAAGTAGTGCATGCATTCCAAGTTCTTCAATTTGTTTTTTATCGTATACTTCTACTTCAACTTTACTACCTTTAAATAGCTTTACAATTTCATTTGCATAACTTTCAGGATATAAATCAATAGCCCTTGTATTGACAAAATCTCTAGTAACATTTATTCCATTTAATACTACTTCAAATTCCTTTATTTTATCTTTTAAAGCTTTAGGTGCATTTAAAAGTGATAGTTCTACTTCAAATTCTTCAGCTTTCTTAGTCTTATATTTTTCAAAGTTATAATTACTAAATAATAAACCTTGAACTAAAAACAAAGCTAATTTAGGATCTTCTTCTTTACAATCTAAATTAATTTTACTTACCTTTTCTTGAGTTAATTTTTTTGCTAAATTAAAACCTGCGGTTCTTACCTTTTCATGGCATCCTTCTAAGCCTTTCTCTAAAGCAAGGTACACTACTCCTTCTCTATCTAAGTTTACATTTACAAAAATTTCGCCTTGTTTAGCACTAAATAATTTCTTCTCCAAAAGAAGCTCTAATTCTTTTGATTTTGCTTTGCCTTCTAAATCTAAAACTAATTTAGTATTAAATTTGTTATCATATGTTATTTTAATCATATTCTTCCTCCTTATTAAATATTATATCATATTAAAATTTTATTTTCATTAATTATAATCTATTCTAAAATAATCTAAATATTTTTTAAATTTATCTTGTGCCGAAAGACAAGTGTCTATTAAATATCCTCTTTCATTTTTCCATTCTTTTAATCCTCTATAATAAAACAATTTAAAACTTTCATCAATAATGAATGGAACAATATTATATTTCAAACATTCCTTAAACATTATTAATCTTCCAACTCTTCCATTACCATCTTGAAAAGGATGAATCGCTTCAAATTTATAATGAAATTCTAATATTTCTTCTAGTGTTTTGTTTTCTAAAGAATTATACCATTCTATTAAAGACTTAATTTCTTTTGAAACATCTTCTGGCTTAGTTGTTTCTAAACCGCCAACTTCATTTGGCACCTTTTTATAATCTCCAATTGCAAACCAACTTTTTCTACTATCTGAAGTTCCACTTTTTAGAATTAAATGAAGTTCTTTAATTAAACTTTCAGTTATATTAAAGTTAGCTTTATCAATAATTAAATCAACACATCTAAAGTGATTAACAGTTTCCACAATATCATCAACATTAGTAACTTCTTTTTTTAATCCAATTGTATTAGTTTCATAAATATATCTTGTTTGATCATGCGTTAACGTACTTCCCTCAATATGGTTAGAATTATATGTTAATTCTATTTGGATTTTATGGTAGATACCACCTTTAAGTTTAGCTTCTTTTTCTTTTTTCAATATTTCAAGAAGCGTATTCTTAATAGTTCTCGTTCCTTTTCTTTCAGGTTTTATTGCATTTTCAGGAATCAGCCATGTTTTTCCATTAAGGTATGCGCCTAAAACCCTTCCTTGTTTGCAATAGTTTCGCACACTTCTTTCAGATAATCCCCATTTTTTTGCAGTTTCTGATACGCTTAAATATTTCATATCAAGACCTCCTATACATAAATATTATATCACACTATCGGCAATATATCAATACTTTTTATATTATTTTTAGTTGTATTTTGCCGATAACAAAAAAAGCTTAATAAAAGCTTTTTTTATATTTGTATCATTTAACTAAAAATTATCACTAAGTTTAAGAGAAACTTTATCAATAGATATAATATAAATAAAATTAAAGTTATTATAACCTATCTAACTGTTTAGCGTAAATAATATTTCCATAATATTCTTTTAATCGATATGCCATAGGATCAATTCTAAAAATATACCCAAAAATATCTTTTTTAATATGAGCACCGCCAAATATTCCCATTACTTTTTCATTATTTAAGCTATCAAATTCTCTAATAAAATTTTGCGTCATCATTTCTTCACGATATTCCATATCAAAATCATTATAAAATCTAATACCTTGATTTATAGATTCTAAAGTTAACCTATATTCTTCACTATCCTTTAAACCATTTTCTTGTAAATAATTTAGATAAAACTCTCCAGCTCGATCGTGTTGATGCCCAACATCAATTCCATGAAAAATAGTTTCCGGACAATTTATTTTAATCTGAACATAGAAATTTCTAACTGCTGGATCATAAGAAAAAGATCCTTCCCATCCTTCGTATAAATAATCTAAATAATAATCATCTTCTGCTTGCATCCATAAATTTAAAATCCCACTATCAAAATAAGAACTTTCAATAAACAAATGTCTCATACCATGATTATGGTAAAAATCATACCAAAGTTCTAATTCTCGATTAATAATCTTTTTATCACCATGTGTTTCACCATACAAATAAATTGAATAATCTCTATTTTTAGGTGGGTTGTTTTCTATAAAACTTCTAATAGAAGCTGCCATAGATACTAATGTAATAGCAGCTATAATACATAGCAATAATATCCTTTTAAAGAAACTAATTCTATATAGAGAAGTTACTTGTTTCATTTTAATACCCCCTAATACTTTAATTATATTATGAGTTATTATAGTATTTTTATCTTAAGTATTCATTAAAAAACTGTAAAAAGTTATAATTTTAACTTCTAACAGTTTTTTTAAATTAGTTAGTTACTTTCAAAAAAAATATCAAGAAAAATTAAACTTCTTTTTTTTGACTTTAGCTTATTAATATAATAAAGCATGTTCATCAACCATTTTATCAATTATTTACTTCATTTTCTTCCTTTAAAGCTTTCGTAACATCTATAAAAAACTCTTTGCTCCAAATATCAAGTTTTGTCTTATCTTTAATAAAGGGCAATACATCTTCTTTAGCATCTAAATAATCAATATTAGAAAACTTTTCAATTAACATCTCTTTTAACTTTTCTATTGTTAATTCTTCATTATCATCAAAATGACCAGTTTGTACAATTCTAGCTTTTAAATGGTTCAAGTTTACTTTCGCATTTTGAGAAAGATAAAATATATAATCATATAAGTCCCTACCCTTTACTCTATTCTTCCAACCCCTGCATAGTATTGCATGAATTTTACCAGCAAATAAAGAAGGAAGATCATAAAGCTTTACTTGATAAGGGTAAGGCAATAATCCAAACTTATTTTCAAACTTTGCAAATCCTGGCGGATTTATATCAACTTCAATTTTTATCTTAATAAGTTCTTGTGGATTAATACTTGGAATTCCAAGATCATTTTCATAAAACATTAAAATATGTTCTTTTGTCCCTCCTTTTAAGAATGCAGATTTAATATTCGAATCCACTGTTTTCACTTTTTCTTCTACTTGAAAATTAAGTCCTAAAGAATTTGCTTCTTTTTCAATATAAGAAAAATATTGTTTGATATCAAAATTTAAATTAGGACTTACAAGTGAAAAATCTAAATCTTCTGAAAATCTATCTAATCCATAAAAAATTCTTAGAGCAGTTCCACCATAAAAAGCAACATTTTTAAAAAAGTTAGCTCTTGCAAGCCCCGATAGGGTAATTTCTTGAACTACCTCTTTAAGCGCATTAATTTTATCTTCTGAAGTTTTAATTTCATACTTCTCAAGCATTTGCTTTATAATAGTCATTAAAAATCACCACCTTTTATTAACTTCTCTAATAATTTTAAATTGGTTGATTTGTATTTACTACTTATCTTTGTGATAAACTCTAAATCTAATTTTCTAAATAAAGTTTCATCTACTCGCAAATCATTAAAAATCAAGTTTTTTAACTCACTTAAATTTTTGACTGGTTTTAAGGTATATAATTTATCACACAAAGCTTTTTCAGGTGTTGCTATATGATAAGTATAACCATTTTCTAAAACAGCCTTAACCCCAAACATATAAACACTTTCGGGAACATCTCGATAAAGATAATCGCCAAAATAGTTAGAATATCTTTTCTTTTTATTTTTCTTGAAAGTTGCGGAAGTATAAGTTTTAAAAACACCTTCAGGGATTAAACCATATTTTGCTAAAGCATAATCAAAAGATAAATATGATGGCCCATAGATATAGCTTGCTAAATAATGTCCAGATGTATTTTTATCTGTTTCATATAGCCCTCTTCTAATCTGAATTATTTTACCATCTCTTAGATCCCTAGAAATTTTACCTCTTACATCTGAATAATTCTTATTTTTGATTAATAAATCCTCTATAGTATATATCATAATTCCCTCCAGATAGTTGTATTATATCACATTATCTGGAGGAAATCAAGCATTAAATAAAAAAACGGCTTAAAGAACATGTTTGATTAAAATAGACAAGCTAAAAAAAGAGACACTAAAAAGCATCCCTTAATTATTGTCACCATATTCGCTTTGAATATAATTATCTAAATTATTAAAATAGTTTCTATTCTTTTTTATTTTATCTTGGCAAGTTCAACTGCTATTCTAGCAGCTAAAATAGCATTATTATAAACTAATTCTAAATTTGCTTCTAAACTTTTATTACCTGTTAATTCTTTTATCTTAGCAAGTAAATATGGTGTAGTTTCTTTACCTTTAATATTTTGTTCTTTTGCTTCATCAATTGCTTTTTCAATAGTTTCGCTAATTAATTTAGGATCCAAACTATATTCTTCTGGAATCGGATTAGCTACAACTATTCCCCCATAAGTAATGCGCCATTTACTATCAATTGCTTTCGCAATTTCTTTTGGACTATCTAGTCTATAAGTTACATCAAATTCACTACTACTTGTAAAGAA
>DUNF01000028.1 GCA_012839485.1 Acholeplasmataceae bacterium | reverse complement strand
TACAAAAACTTTTAATTCGGGTATATCAAAATCTACAGATCCTCTTTGTTCTCTTTTTTCTTCTAAAATTAAAGCAAGTTCATTCATTAGATATAAATCATTGATTAACGTATTATCAGTCTTAATTTGATTATCCAAAATTTCATTTACTGCCTTATATGTCCATCTCTTACTTGATTTGATTTTTACTTTTTCAATAACAGTATCTAATATCCTACCTTTATTATCTATTTCCATAAAACAAGCAATAACTAATCTTTCTTCACCTTCTTGAAGACTACATAATTCATTGCTTAATTTAAAAGGCAACATTGGTAATACTCTATCTACGATATAAACACTAGTTCCTCTTTTATATGCTTCTTTATCAATAACAGATCCTTCTTCAACAAAATACCCTACATCGGCAATATAAACTCCAAGCAAATAATTTCCATTATCTAACTTTTCTATACTAATTGCATCATCAAAGTCTTTAGCATCATCACCATCAATCGTAACAATTCTTTTTTCAATTAGTTTTCTTTTTGAAAGTTCTTGCCTAGCATTTGCTTCTAAGCTTTCGGCTACTTTATTTACATATTCAGGATAAGTATTACTAAAACCATACTTGGCAATTAAACTTAAAATCTCAATATCAAAATCATTATGTTTTCCAACTCTTTCAAAAAACTCTCCCACTAAATAATCATCGTGATATTCTATAATCTTAATTTTAATTACATCGCCTACAGCTAATCTTGGATCTTGTTTTAATAAAACTAAATTGTGATAATCTTCAGTATCTAAAAGATAAGTTCTTCTATCCTTAACAACTTCCCCTACTAAGTACTCAATACTTCTTTTGATAACTTCAATAACTTCAGCTTTCTCAAAAAAAGGATCAGCTTTAAATAACACTAAATCTCCATCCATTGCGCTATTTAAGTCATCTCGGCCTACAAACAAATCTTCTACTTCTTCTTTATAGGTGATAAAACCTAAACCATTTTTTGTAAGTGAGATAGTACCTAAATAACGATTAGCTTGGTCTTTATTTAAAATTTTGTTTTTCTTACTAATAAAGACTTCATATTTACTTATTAAATCATCAACTGCAAGCATCGTTTCTTTAAAGTCTAAATTAAGAGCATTTGCTAACTCTTCGACACTTAGTGGCTGATATTTTTTATTGTTAATTAATTTTAATATTCTTTCTTCCATTAACTCTCCTTACAAAAAATAAAGGTCTTATGCCAAGACCTTAAATTTAGTTATTTATCTTTTAACAAAAAAAGCTGCTAGAATCGCTAAAATAAAGAAAGCAATTGATAATACTGATGTAATTACGTTAATCCAAACATCTATTCCTCTTTCCTTCTTATTTGCAAACAATTCTGACTTCTTACCTGTAAATGCTTGTGAAGCATCTTCATTAGATTTTTGTAAAATAATAATAACTATTAATAAGATCGATACGATCAAAAATAAAATATCTACAACTTGTGCGTTCATAATATCCTCCACAACTTATATTGTATTATAGCATATTTGCTATTAAAAAGCAATAAAAATAAAAAGGGATTAAATCCCTTTTTATTCTAAAGCATGACCAACTGCATCTTCAACACTATTGATTAAAATAATTGATAAGTCCTTTTGAATTAACTCTGGAATATCTGTAATATCCCTTTCGTTTTCTTTTGGAATTAAAATCGTCTTTAATCCTGATCTTGCAGCTGCAATTGACTTCTCTTTTAAACCACCAATAGGTAATACGTTACCTCTTAAAGTAACTTCGCCTGTCATACCAACATCATGTTTTACTTTCTTATTTGAAAATAATGATACTAAAGCTGTTGCAATCGTAACTCCAGCTGATGGTCCATCTTTAGGAACTGCACCTTCAGGAACATGGATATGAATGTCAACATCTTTAAAGATCTTTGGATCAATATTAAACTTTGCTGCATTAGCCTTTACATAACTTAAAGCTGCTTGAGCTGACTCTTTCATTACATCTCCAAGTTGTCCTGTTAGTTGTAAGTTACCTTGTCCTTTGAAGTATGTAGCTTCAACCGATAAAGTATCTCCACCATAATGAGTATAAGCAAGTCCAGTTACAACACCTACTTGGTCTTGTAAATCTACTTGGTTATATAAGAAGATTGGTTTTCCTAAATAAGTCTCAATATCTTCTTTCTTAACTTTAATATCTTTAGCCTTTTCTAAAAGCATTTTCTTAATAACTTTTCTAATTAGAGAAGAAATCATTCTTTCTAACTCTCTAACTCCTGCTTCTCTTGTATACTTTCTAATTATCTCCCATAAAGCATCATCTTCAAGTACAAAATCTTTATCTAAACCATTTAGTTCTAATTGCTTTGGAATTAAATGACGCTTAGCAATTTCAAACTTTTCATATTCCGTATAAGAAGAAAGCTCTACAATCTCTAATCTATCTCTTAAAGCATAAGGGATATCTTCTAAATAGTTAGCAGTTAAAATAAAGAATACATGTGATAAGTCATATGGCTCTTCTAAATAATTATCAGAGAAATACTTGTTTTGCTCTGGGTCTAAAACCTCTAACATTGCACTTGCAGGGTCTCCCCTATAATCACTTGATAATTTATCAATCTCATCAAGTAAGAATACAGGATTAATAACTCCTGCTTTTTTCATACCTTGTAAGATTCTACCAGGTAATGCCCCAACATATGTTCTTCTATGACCAATAATCTCAGCTACATCTCTAATACCACCTAGAGACTGCTTTACAAACTTTTTGTTTAAAGCTTTCGCAATCGAAGATGCAAGTGATGTTTTACCAACACCTGGAGGGCCTACTAAACAAAGAATTGATAGTGGGTTTTTCTTTGTTTGGATATGAACGGCAATATACTCTAAAATTCTTTCTTTAACTTTTTCTAAACCATAATGGTCTTTATCTAATTGTTCTTTAGCTTTATTAATATCTGAAACTTCCTCTGTTTTTTTATACCAAGGAAGATCAACTAAGAAATCAAGATAAGTTTTACTTACTGTAGATTCAGGACTAGATGGGTTAATTGTACTATAACGCTTAAGTTCTTCTAGTGCTTTTTCTTCAGTTGCTTGAGGCATTTTAGCTGCAAGAATTTTTTCTCTTAAGCTCTCTACATCTTGCTCTCTAATAGCCTTATCACCTAATTCATCTTGAATAGCACGCATTTTTTCTCTTAAGTAAAACTCTTTTTGGCTTTCACTAATCGACTTTTGAATCTTTGAATTAATTTCTTGTTCTAGTTGATTAATGTATTTAATACCTTGAATATCATCTAAGATAAAATAGAATCTCTTTTGAATGTCAGCAGTTTCTAAATACTTATGTTTCTTTTCGTTATCAACTTTTAAATTATATGCAAGAACATTAATAAACTCATCTACTGAAATATCTGATTTTACAATCCTTGTAATTTCATGAGCATTACTAAACATTTCTCCAGCTTTAAGTGGATCTCCCACTTCAGCTACTAATAGCTTTTTATAAATAGCTTCTTCTTCTAGAGAAATAACATTAGCCGGTTTAGTCTTGAATGTTGTTTCAAACGTTTCTAAATTAAACTCTTCAACACTAACCCTAACAATAAGTTCAAACTTAACTTTACGATAACTAGACTTATCTTGAACATAAACTGCACGTGCTAAAATACCAGTACCATAACAATCACTTGCATTTTTAATTTCTTTAGCTTCTTGATCTTTTTGCACTAATAAAATTAAATATTTGTCTTTGCTTTCCGCCTTTCTCAAAGACTCTAGTGATTTGCTTTTCGCTATATCGATAAATACTTCATTATCAGGAATAAGCGCTAAGCTGTTAGTTACAATTGTTGGTAAAGTACCAGTAGCATTTACATCTCTTTTATACATTTTTTTCACCTCACTTTTTGATTAGATTTTAAAAGGGCTAAAGCCCTTATTTATTTAATAATTGCTTTTTCAAAAACTAGTGCTTTAGCTTTATCAATAGCTAAGTATGACTCTAGTTCTTGTAAGTCAATCTTTGATTTAAACTCTTCTACCTCCATTTGGTAATGTTCTGCTAGCTTTTTGATTTCCGCTTCTAATTCTTTCTTTGTTAGTTTAATTTTTTCTTTTGAAACAATAGCATCTAAAACTACTTCCTCAGTAACTGATGCTTTAGCTGGTTCAGTTAAAACCTCTTTATATTGTTCTAAATCTAAACCTTGAAAAGATAAGAATTGCTCTAAAGATAAACCATATTGTTTTGCTTGAGACTCAACTTGTCTAATCATTTGACTCTTTCTCATATCAATTAGGCTTTCAGGAATATCAACTTTCGCATTATCACAAATAGTTTGGATAATTGCTTTTTCACGAGCACGTTTAGCTTCAGCTTCTTTTCCTTTTAGTAGTTCTGCCTCTACATGTTTTTCATATTCTTCTTTAGTTTTTACACCCTCAAGCTCAAGTTCTAAAACAAACTCATCATTTAATTCAGGAATTTGTTTTTCTTTGATTTCGTGAACTTTTACTTTGAAGATAGCATCTTTTCCTTTTAAATTTTCTGAATGATATTCATCTGGAAACTTAACATTTAGCTCTCTTTCTTCTCCCTCTTTCATTCCTAACATTTGTTCTTCAAATCCAGGAATAAATTGACCAGAGCCAATTTCTAAAGCATAATTTTCAGCTTTGCCGCCTTCAAATGCTACTCCATCTACAAATCCTTCAAAATCAAAAACAACAGTATTTCCTAATTCAATACAGCCATCTTCTTTTAAAACTAAAACAGCTTTTCTTTCTCTTTCTTGTCTTAAAACTCTTTCTAATTCTTCTTTAGATACTTCTTGCTTTTCCTCTTTATATTCAATTCCAAAGTACTCTCCTAATTCTACCTCAGGATATACATCTACAACAGCTGTATAAGTAAATCCACCATTTTTTTTAACTTGATTAGGATCAAAGTCAACTTTTGGATAATTTACAGCTCTAACTTTCTTTTCTTGAATTGCCTCAAAATAAGTTCCATTAATACTTAAATTAACTGCCTCCTCTAAAACTAAAGCATCTGAGCCTACTCTATTTAAATAAATATTGCGTGGAACTTTTCCTTTTCTAAATCCTTCTACTTGGTAGTCTGCTAATACTTTATCAAAAGCTTCATCATAATACTTACTAAATTCTTCTTTGGTTAAAGTAACTTTTACTTCTGCTTGACTACCCTCTAATTTTTTAACTGCTATTTTCATATATATACTCCTTCTCCAATATTATTAATATTATACTCTAAAATGCCTCATTTTGCAAGTAATAAGTCTTTATTCTACAGACATTAATAAATGATAAATTTTATTCAAAACTTCATCTTCATAACCAATTTCAAATAAAATATTTAATAAATCAATAACTCTATAATTTAAATAATCATCATCTATCTCTTGTTCTTTTTTTTCTTTAATTACTCCTAAACTAAAGTTTGTAAGAACTAATGCCAATTGTTGTTTCTCATCAATAATATTTAAATAGTTAGTATAATTAGCTCCGCCATCTTCAATTTCCTTTTTAAAGTTAGTTTTTGATAGGTAGTAATATAAAATCACAAATTCATTCGTCTTAAAAGAAGTGCTAATTAAAACAATTAAATAATCTAAATCTAAATCATTTTTAATAATTGCTTCTTCTTTGATTTTTTGATATTCTTTTTCTTTTAGTAATTCATAATATTTATTCATACCCACCTCTTTTCATATTATATCATAAAACCTTAAATTTATCTTTTAAAAAAGAATCTCTTATTTTAAAGAGATTCTTTTGTATTCTATTTTACTTTATAAACTAAAACCTTAGATTCTAAACCTTTTTCAACTCTAATAGCAAGATACCCTTCACCGCCATAACCAATATCCTTAGAAATAGCTTGAATTGTAGTGTCTTCAAATTTGCCTAACGATTTACCTTGAATATTAAATAACTCAAAAGTTTTTTCATCATCAGTATACAGTTTATAACATGACCCTCCATAAGTTTGATAGTTAGTGTATTCCATCTCAACTAATCCATATAAAGATGCCATAATAATTTTACCATCATCTTTTCTATAAAGTGCATATTGATTAGCACCAACTAATTTTGTTAAGTCTTCATATAAAACTTTGTTTTCTAAAATATCATATAGAGTGCATTGAGAATTTGTTTTATCTTCAAATTCAATCAGCCCATTTAGTAATGGATCAAACCAATAATCATCAGCATCATAATGTTTTTCACCTTTCACTTTATTATTACCATCTAAAGCATAAATTGTTGTTTCATCATTATAAATGAAAAGATTATCCCCAACAATCTCTAAATTAGTAACATCAATATTACCATACTTAAACTCTAATCTTTTTTCCGACTTTATCTCGTTATCAAAGAAAACATATTCTTCGCCTGTAAAATCTTTCAAAATAGAATCAATTCGCCAAAGGTGAACTAAGTTATCTGCTTTATAAAAACCACCATTATTTACATCTTCAACAACAAAATCTAAATCAATACTTTTTAAAGTAGCTGACTTAACGATAAATATTTCTGATTTCATTACAAAGCGAACACCATCATCTACAAAATGGAATGTTGGGAAATCATTGGCAACTTGTTTGAATCTTTGAATTAAAATATTTCCGTTTTTTAAAACATACCAACCATCGATTCGATCACCCCAAGCCCAATCATCAATTTCATAGCCAATTTCATAACCATCATTAAAGCTAATTACATGATAAGTACGGTCATCTTTAAAAATTTTTATCTTTGTATCATCAATTTTGATATAACCATAGTCTCCATTTGTCTCATCATAATTAGGAGCTTCATCACCTTCTTCTTCTACAATCTCTTCTTTTTTATATTTATAGTCCGTAAAAACATATTTATCACTTTTATCATTTCCTTGTTCGTCTTTATAATCATAATAAATAGTAGAAGCAAAGAAAAATACTGTTACATCATCTCCTTTTTCAAGAGAAAATAAATAATTTCCTGTTTTCCCATTATGAATATAATGAAATTGTTCAGTACTCATAACAATATATTGTTCTCTTACCCGATATTCAATTTCACCAGCTGGCATACGATCAAAAACAATAAACTTTTTAGTTTCTAGATTGTAAAATGTATTGTTTTTAAAACCAATAATTGTTTTACTAGATAAATTATTATCTAGTTCTTCATTTGTTTCGATTGTAAGTGGTTTTGCATACTCTTGTTTTTTCGCAATAAAATCAACAAACTGTGGCTCAACAATATCCTTAATGTTAAGCGTACTACTGCCACAGGCAGTTAAAAGTAAACTTACAAAAACTAATAATAATAAACTAAATCTTTTTTTCATTTTCTTCTCCTTCTATGGAAGGTCAGGTATTTCCCCCGGAAATGTAGGGAAACTTACTCCTCCCATTTTATATTCTGTAATAGTTATCATTGCTCCATATAACTTGAGCTTTAAAGTGTGTTGTAAACCAGAAATAACACAAATATGATATTGGCATTCATTATCTGGTGTTGTATAAATAGTACATTCATATTTCTTATCACTTATATAAAGGTCCTCTTTATCACCTTTATTTACAACATATCCTAAGTTGTCTGGTGTTTCAGGATAATTAATTATAAATCTTAAATCTAAATTCGAATCATAAAGAATATCGTCTTCTGAAAGATTTGTTCCCTTTTCGCTCCATTTTGTATCACCAGAAGTTGCACCATAACGTGTCCATGTTTCAGTCTCTGCATAGTATTTGTAATAATCAATTGTTATTTGTGTTCCATATCCTTCAATATATATTTTGTAAACAGTCATAAAATCATTACCAACGCGATAAAGTTCGCTATTAGTATTTTCATACTCACTTACAGTATTAATAGTCATTTTAAAATTAGAACTCAATAAATCTAACACGCTCGCATTTGGATCTGGATCTGTATTTGGATCTGGATCTGGATTTGGGTCTGGATCTGTGTTTGGGTCTGGATCTGTGTTTGGATCAGGGTCTGGGTCGGAATCTGGTTTAGATGGAGTTGTTCCTCTCTTATAACCACATATAGAACAAACATTGCTACCTTCTTCATAAACATGTTTGCCTTTATCAAATACTTCCTTACAACCAGCAATAGTACAAACATGCCAATGTTCTTCACTTGATACCATCCAATCTTCACTTACAATATGAGTGTGAGGAGCAACAGCCCCTTCATCTTTACAAGCCATTAAAACGAATGTAAAACTAAAAACAACTAATAATAAAATTATTTTACTAACTTTTCTAAACATTATAATTACTCCTTATCCATTCTTATTATATAATATCCACCTCTAAAAAGCAATATCTTAATAATAACGATCTAATTTACTTTTAAACTATTTTAGCTTAAAGATAGGATATTGAAAAAAGCAGAACAATATAGTATAATATAACTATTAAGGAGCAAAAAGATGAAAAAAACTATTACACTATTTATATTAATATTATTATTGCCACTTTTAACATCTTGTAAGGAAAAGATTAATTCTTTAGAAGATTTCTTCACATTAATTGAAAAACAAAACTATCAACTGATAACTTCTTTTATTCGTCAAGATGAAAGCAAAATAACTTATATAGTTGAACTTGATGTTGATAAGGCTAAACTTACTTATGACGTTTATGATGGTGAAGGCTTAAAAACTTTTAGCCAAATTACTTATGTTGCGAAAGAAAATAGAAGTATTTTCAGCTATACATATGATGAAATAAAACAAACATGGACTAAACAAATATCTAATGAAGATCGTCTTCCAGGAACACTACCTGAAGAGTGGACTAATATAAACAATTATTCAAAATATATTAAAGAAAATCAATATATGTTGAAAGCAACATTTACCAACCCAGAAAAATATACTTATTTCTATCTAACAATTGAAAATAATAATGTAACAGGTCAAGGCCAAACTACCTTAGATGATGGTAGTGGCGCTGTTACTGCCATTTGGAAATTTTCTAATTATGGTAAAGTTGTTGTAACTCTACCAGATGATGCAAAAAAAGCTAGTCAATAAAACTAGCTTTTTATTTAAAATAATAAAAATGCTACTTATTAATAGTAGCATTAAATAAATAAATGGCGTCCTGGAAGAGATTCGAACTCCCGACCGACGGCTTAGAAGGCCGTTGCTCTATCCTGCTGAGCTACCAGGACATATACTATATTATACTCTATTTCAAACAATTTGTAAAGAGAAAATTATACAACTCCAAGCAAAACCCTGTCTCTCTAAACAGGGTTTTCTTATTGGTTTATATACTTATAAATTATATATTCGCTTGTACCCATAACATTATGTTTTAAAACTTCAAGATTTTCTTGAGTTAAAACTGGATAAGTACCTTTATAGTAATGTGAAACAATAATTGCCTCATCATTAAGATTACCACTTTTAATTAATTCTTCAATAATTAAATTTGCAACTTCTAACTTATATGGTGGATCTACAAAAACTAAATCAAACTTAAACTCATTTTCTTTTATAACTTGTAATAACTTTTGATAGCTCATTTTATAAATAGTTACATTATTCTCTTCTTTTAAAGTTTGAACATTTTCCAAAATGACTTTATAAGCTTCATAGTTAATTTCACTAATAGACGAGTGCTTAGCACCTCTAGAAATAGCTTCTAATGATAAAGCACCAGAACCTCCAAATAAGTCTAAAACATTTGCACCCTCAATATAAGAATCAATTGTATTAAAAACCGATTCTTTCATACGATCCATCATTGGTCTTGTGTTAGGACCTTTTAAAGTCTTAAGTACTCTTGACTTATGTTTACCTGTAATTATACGCATTTAGATAAAATACTTATCCTCATCATCTTCTTCAATAATTCTTTCAATATAGTAGAAATCATGTCCTTTGTCGTATTTAATCTCGTATTTACGAGATTTAGCAGTAAAGATAGGAAAATGGTCTCCTTTTTCTTCTTCAGTTAAGTGGTGCAAAATGACAGCATTATCAGCTGTAGATTTACCTCCTAAACTTAATGGCTTCACAAACGATATCACCCAACCAACTTGATTTTTTTCTAGATAGTCTTCGCGTTTGATCTTTCTTCCTGTAAAGTCGTAACTGTATTCTTTATCCCCCATTTCACGTACCCACAATTCTAAAGCTTCTTTTTTACTATAAGACATAACATATCTCCTTTTCTATATTATACTATATTTCTCTTTCTTTTTCAATTTTTAGGTGTGTATATTTGAATATGCTTATGCAAGTTCTTAATTGTTATTGTCCCTTTAATGCCTTCTTCTCCATCAATACACCAAGTAATATTATCACTTGCTTCTAAGATTAACTCATTAGCTCTTAAACTAATAACATTTCTCCTTTTTAATTTTCTTTGAAATATTCCAGATAAAAATCCACCAAAGATATTAACTAATCCTTTATTCTTTCCTTTTCCTTTTTTGAAAATCAAAATATCAAAATACCCATCATTGCGATGCCCTCGATAGTTAAACTTAATTCCACCTACCGATTTAGAATTCAAAATTAAAACTAAAGGAACACGATATTCCCATTCTTGATTATTTATTTTCAATTTAAAATCAACTACTTCAGGGTTAAAAAGGTCTTTTAAACCATCAAGTAGATAAGCAAGCTTACCTAAACTTTTCTTAGTTTCTCTCTTAGTTCTATAAGAAACAGAAGAAAAAGTGCCAGATGCAACTACATACATAAAATAATGATCATTATTAATCAAACCTACATCATGTTCTGTAACATTACCATTTAAAATAATTTTCAAAGCTTTTTTATAGTTTTTAGAAATATTAAGGTTTTTACCAATATCGTTAGCAGTTCCAGATGGTAAATATCCTAAAACAGGTTTTTTCGCTAACTTACCTATACCTGTAATAATATCATTAAATGTCCCATCTCCACCAGAAAAAATCAAAGCATCGTAATCACTAGTCATACTAGCTTTTTTAATCAAATCTTCCTTTGATTTAGATTCATAAATATCAACTAAACTATATTTACTCTCAAGCTTTTTTTTGATATAAGATATATTTCTTTTAATTCTCCCAGATCCACTTTCTGGGTTATAAATAAAGATTGCTTTCATATCTTCCCTCTATTTAATATTATACTATATTTTACCTTTTTATTCAAGATAACTAAAAAAGCAAAGATTTAACTCTCTGCTTTTTTAGATGATTTATCGATAGTTTCTTCAATAAATTGATTTTTATATAACTCATAATATTCTCCTTCTAATTGAAGTAGCTCATTATGTGTTCCTTGTTCTTTAATTTTACCTTGATCAATAACTAAGATCTTATCTACATTAGTAATAGTCGATAAACGATGAGCTACAATAAAAGTAGTTCTTCCTTTCATTACTATATCAATGGCTTTTAAAATCGCTTCTTCTGTTTTTGTATCAATTGAAGATGTCGCTTCATCTAAAACTAAAATCTTTGGATTTACAAGCAACGCCCTTGCAAAACTAATTAACTGTCTTTCCCCAAGACTAAGCATACTTCCCTCTTCCCCTACAAAAGTATCATATCCTTCTTCTAGTTTCATAATAAAGTCATGAGCACCAATTAATTTTGCAACTTTTTCAACTTCCTCTTTTGTAGCTTCTGGCCTACCATATCTAATATTATCTAATATACTTAAGTTAAATAAGTGAGGCGTTTGTAAAACATAACCTAAAGATGAATGTAAGCCACCAATTGAATAATCTTTATAATTGATTCCATCAATTAAAATCTCGCCGCTTGTTGGTTCATAAAACCTACAAAGCAAGTTTACAATCGTTGTCTTACCAGAACCAGTAGCACCTACTAAGGCAACACTAGTACCTTGTTTAACTTTTAAATCAAAGTTCTTTAAAACATATTCATCTTTTAAATAAGCAAAGCTTACATCTTTAAACTCAACATTACCTTTAATTTCTAAATAGTTTTCTTTCTTTGGATGTAAAATCGTTCCAAACTTTTCTTTAATCTCTTCACTATCATGAATTTCAGGTTCTAGTTCTAATAACCCTACAATTCTCTCTGCACTAGCTTGAGCTTGTTGTAACTCTGCTAAAATTCTAGCTACTTGCATAATTGGATCAAAGAACATCCTCGCATAGTTAATAGCTAAATATAACCCTGAAACTGTAACTAAACCTTGAATTGTTAAGTTACCACCAATATACATAATTGCTACAACAGATACATAACTAACTACAAGTAAAATAGGGAAAAACATTGAAGAATAATAATTTGCTCTAATTGATTCTTTCTTTAACTTTCCGGCTAAATTATCAAATGCTTCTTTATTATGCTCTTCTAATACTAAACTCTTAGTTGTATCACTTCCAAGCATCGCTTCATTATATGAAGATGTAACCATTGAATTAGTCTTTCTAACCTTACGATATGAATCCAAAATCTTCGTCCTGAAAAATAAACTAATAACAGTTAAACTAGGAATTAAGAATAAAATAATTAAAGCTAAACGGTATTCTAAGACAAACACTACAATTAACGAAAATAACATATTCAATGATCCCCAAACAATATCAAATAGTCCCCAAGAAATAATCCTTGAAAGTCTTGTAGAATCGCTTGTCATCCTTGACATAATCCAACCAGCCTCAGTCTTATCATAATAACTAAATGACAACTCTTGTAATTTATGAAAAGTTTCACGTCTTATGTCGTAGGCTAACTGTCTATCAACTCTAACTGCATAAATAATATGTCTATTAACAATAATCATACTTGCAAATGCAAATAATATATAATAAACAATATAATATTTTGTTTGATCAAAATTACCTTCTCTAAAGAAAGTTTCAATTGCTCCTGCGTTTATTAAAGGAAAGATAACATCAAGAAGAGCTAATAAAACACCAAACACTAACATTAAAATAATGTTCTTTGGTTTCTTAATCATCATCTTAATAATTTTCTTCCAAACTGAAAAACTAAATTTAGTTTGTTCTCCTCTTTCATCAATATCAACATTCTTTGTTCTTTTCTTAGAATAAGAAATATAAAACAAAACTAAAATAATATCTAAAACAAACATACTTAATAAAACAATTGCTAAAGGACTCATGCTACTGCCTCCTCTACATATTTATTAAATGTTTCTTCCAAATCACCTTGAATATCCCATAAAGATTTATATAAAGAATCTTTCACTACTAACTCTTCATGAGTACCAATATTACTTACAACACCACCATCTAAGACAATAATTTTATCTGCTTGTCTTGCTGTTGTAATATTGGTACTCATGAAGAGTTAGTAGTGAAAGATTCTTTATATAAATCTTTATGGGATATTCAAGGTGATTT
>DUNF01000027.1 GCA_012839485.1 Acholeplasmataceae bacterium | reverse complement strand
ATGGAATTTACCCAAATAGACGTTGAGATGAGTTTTGTTGGGGAAGAAGATGTTTATGCTACAACTGAACGCATGCTTAAAAGTATGATGAAAAATGCTATGGGTGTTGATATTAAGATTCCTTTTAAGCGATTAAAATTTGAAGAATCAATAGATTTATATGGTACTGATAAACCAGATTTACGCTTTGATTTAAGACTTTTTGATATTACTAGTTTAGCTAAATTAATTGATTTTGAAATCTTTAATAAAGTTATTGAAGACAAAGGTATTATTAAATCAATTAATGTTAAGAATGCGGCAGATAAATATTCAAGAAAAGATTTAGACAACTTAACAGAAAAGATTAAATCAACTTATAAAGCGCCTGGTCTAATGTGGCTAAAATATCAAAATAGTGAATTTGCTGGTTCGATTAAGAAATATTTAACTGAAGAATATATTGAAAAACTTGCTAAGAAACTAAAAATCAAAGAAAACGATATGATTTTAATCGTTTCTGGTAAAGATAGTATTGTAAATGCATCACTATCTTATTTAAGAAACTTTTTTGGAAAAGATTTAGGTTTAATTGATGAAAATGCTTATAGTTTTTTATGGGTTACAGATTGGCCTTCTTTCGAATATAATGAAGAAGAGAATAGGTTAGTTGCAGCTCATCACCCATTTACTAGTCCAAAAAAAGAATGGGAAGATAAACTATTAACTGAACCAGAAAATTGTTATTCAATGTGTTATGATGTTGTTTTAAATGGTTATGAACTTGGTAGTGGTTCAATTAGAATCTTTGATGAAAAGATTCAAAGTGATATGTTCCAAGCTATCGGCTTAAATGAAAAAGAAATTGAAGAAAAGTTTGGTTTCTTTATAGAAGCTTTAAAATATGGAACACCTCCTCATGGAGGAATTGCTTTAGGAATTGATCGATTAGTAATGATTCTTACTAAATCGGCATCACTTCGTGAAGTTATTGCTTTTCCAAAAACTGCTAGTGCAATGGACTTGATGAGTGGTGCACCTGGAGAAGTAAGTCAAAAGCAATTAGATGAATTGAAAATTAAAATTGTGAAGTAGGTGATATTATGTTTCTTTCTTCAACACTTGTGCAATGGTTGATTATTGGGGGAGTAGTAGTTTTATTTATAATTGTAACTATTCTAAATAAATTAGTTAAAGCTCCTGAAGGTGTTAAAATGTCTGAAAGGTGTGGCAACTGTCAATCAAAAACTTGTATTTTAAAAACTGAAGAATTAGAAAAGAAAAAGGCTGAAATAAAAGCCAGCCTTAAAGAATGTGAAGAAAAAGGATTGTTTGTAGGTGAAGAAGATGAAGAGAAATGATTATATTTCTTGGGATGAATACTTTATGGGAGTTGCTTTACTTTCAAGTATGAGAAGTAAAGATCCTAATACCCAAGTTGGAGCATGCATCGTTAACCCTAAAAAAAGAATTATTGGTATAGGCTATAATGGCCTTCCTTTTGGCTGCAATGATGATGAATTTCCATGGGTAAATCAAGGAGACTTTTTAGACACAAAATATCCTTATGTTGTTCATGCTGAGCCTAATGCAATTTTAAATAGCACAGAAAAGTTAGATAATTGTACTTTATATGTTACTTTATTTCCTTGTAATGAATGCACTAAACTAATAATTCAAGCAGGAATTAAAGAAATTGTTTATTTAGATGATAAATATGCTAGTACAAATACTGATTTAGCAGCTAAAAAGATGTTAGATAGTGCTAAAGTTAAATATCGTAAAATGAAACCTTTTAAGGTTAGGATTGAGAAATGATTAGTTATTTCAAAAACTTTTTTTCTTCATTCAAAGAACGCAAACTTTCCTTTAAAATTAGTTTTGTTCTTTTAATTCTACTATGGATATTTATAATGGTTATTACTTTAGTACCATTAAACTATGAAATGACAACACCTGGAGTATACACAAAAACAACTAATGATGTTTATGTAGTTAATGGGAATAACCGTGGGAATGTTTATACTTTAGGAGTTTATGGTAAAAGGAAATTAACGATTCTTGAGTCTTGGCTAGTAAAGATAGATCCTAAATCGGATTTAGAACCTTATGATCCTAAGACGGATATGAGTGATAAGGAATTTAATCGCTTTGGTACTATAAGCCATAGCATAAGTAATATTAATGCAATTTATGTTGCTTTTAATACCTTTAAAGAAAAAAATCCTAATCAATTTAAGACTCACTATAATCCATACCTTCCACCAGAAAAAGTGCTGGATGCAGAATATAAAGGATTATTAGTTTCCGCATTAAGAAAAGAATATACCGGTGCTATCAAAACAGATGATATAATTACTCATTTAAATGGCGAGTTAATCACCTCATTTGAGCAGTTTTTGGAGAAAATTAGACTTCATTTAAAAACTAACGATAATTATAAAGTAACAGTAATTAGAAACTATAATAAAGAAAATGAAACTAGTTTTGAAGTTACTGATATGCCAGTTGCTAAAGATGATCAAAGGTATTTACCTTACTATTTGGAAGACTATATTCGCCTTTATAGATTAGAACCACTTGTTTTAATCTCTCAAGCTAGTTCAATTGGTTCAAGTGGTGGTGCAATGAAGGCTCTAGCTATTTATGATGCATTACATTATCAAAGTATTACTTTAGGCTTAAATGTTGTTGGTACAGGGACGATTGATATGCATGGTAATATTCATAAAATAGGGGGAATAAGACAGAAGATAATTACTGCTAGTGATGGTGATTTTGATGTTTTTTTCGTTCCTAAAGCTAATTATGATGAAGCTAAAGCTGAATATGATAAGATTTATGAAGGTAAAGTAGGATTTGATTTAGTAGCTGTAGAGACTTTTTCAGATATTTTAGAATATTTTGAAGCAGGTGAAGAATAATGGATAATAATTATAATAAGAATGTAGAAAAGCTAGAAAAAGCAGTTCCCGATGGACTTTGGAAAAAAGGTAAATATGAGTTTAAAAAGTTTACGAAGATGCGTTTTCGTAAAAGTACAAACATCATAAGTTTTATCTTTGGCTTTTTAATTGGTATTATTATCGTTTTACCACTAGGCTTAGTAATGTATCAAGTTTTAAATGTTTTTAAGTATAATGCTAATGCTTTTCGTTTATTTTTAGTAATAGTTTGGATTTTAATCATGTTAGTTAATGGTATTTCTAACTTCTTTACACTTAGGATTGTGAAAAGTTATAATCCTGATATGACTAACTTGCAAGAAATTGATGATATGGCAATTTTTGTCTACCAATTTTTAAATCCAGGATTTGCGATCTTTGTATTACTTTTACTAGCATTTTTCGGATTAAAGTTTTTAGGAGGATAAAATGAAACATAAAGATATTATTATTGGACTAGCGATTACAATTGCTTTAGTTGTAATTGACCAATTACTAAAATTATGGGTAATTTCTCGTTTTAAAGAAGCAGGAGTTGTAAAGGCAATTCCCAAAATCATCGATATTCAATATGTAGAGAATTCTGGTGCTGCCTTTGGAATTTTTTCAGGAAGGTTATGGCTATTTATTCTTATAACTGTTCTAGCCTTAGCTTTCTTTGGCTTTCTTGCAAAGGATTTGAATTTTAAAGAACATCCTTTTTATAGCGTTGGCATAGTCTTAATAATAAGTGGAACAGTTGGTAACTTTATAGATCGTATTTTTAGAGGTTATGTAGTTGATTTTATCCAATTTGCCTTTTGGCAGTCTTTTGCTACATTCAATTTCGCTGACATGTGTATTGTTTGTGGGGTAGCTACAATGGTTATATCTTTACTCTTTGGAGAAGTGAAACTTGAATGATTGAATATAGTTTTACTTATCTTGAAAAAGAAGAAGAAAGAATTGATTTATATTTAGTAAAAATGCTACCTGATTTTAGTCGCAGTAAAATCCAAAAGTTAATTAAAGATAATTATTGTTATGTAAATGAAGACTTAGTTAAAGCAAGTTATAAACTATCTTATCTTGATGAAATAGCATTAACTGTACCAGAAGCAAAAGAAGATGAAGTTCTAGCTGAAAATATTCCTTTAGAGATTGTTTATGAAGATTCAGATGTGATTGTAATTAATAAAGCTAAAGGCTTAGTAGTTCATCCTGGTGCTGGTAATCCTAGTGGAACATTAGTCAATGCTTTAAAATATCACTGTAAAGACTTATCAGGAATTAATGGCATTTTAAGACCAGGAATTGTTCATCGTTTAGATAAGGATACTAGTGGACTCTTAGTTGCTTGCAAGAACGATTATGCTCATAATAAACTAGCAGAACAGTTTGCTAGTCAAACAGTTGTTAGAAAGTATTTAGGAATAGTTAATGGTGAAATTGACCACAATTTAGGGAAGATTACTGCTCCTATTGGCAGAAGTAAAGATAATCGCCTTAAAATGGCAGTTTTAGAAGGAGGAAAAGAAGCTATTACTTATTTTACTGTTTTAGAAAGATTTGGTGGATATAGTTTAGTAGAGTTTAGCTTAGTTACTGGTAGAACTCATCAAATTAGGGTTCATATGGAATATATTGGTTATCCTATTTTAGAAGATCCTTTGTATAACAAAGCGAAAACTGATGAAGGACAATATTTACACGCTTATATCTTAGGCTTTAATCATCCTAGAACTAATAAATACTTAGAATTTAAAACGGAAATTCCTGATCGTTTTCAAGAATTCATTAATAAACACAAATAAAAATAAGGCTTAAAATGCCTTATTTTTTTAAGTTCTTGAAATGTGTTTTTCCAATATTATCAAAGATTTTATTACCGTATCTTTGTTTTAATTCATTTATCGCTTTATCTACAATGCTTCCAGCCCCTTTAGGAAGTTTATAGTTAATTAAATTAGATAAATCATCTATTTGTCTATTAAATAAGTACCTTGCAATAATAGAAGCAGCTGCTATACTTAAAACTTTGCTTTCACCTTTTTCTAAAAAGTTTACTTTTTCTTTAAGAATATCTTTTTGATCTTCTAAATAACTATAATAATTCTTTTCTGATGCAAACTTGTCGATGATTATTTGGTCATATTTTACTTTTTT
>DUNF01000026.1 GCA_012839485.1 Acholeplasmataceae bacterium | reverse complement strand
AATATCCTCATATTCTTTGAATGGAAATTCTTCTGGATATCTTTCTACATACTCCATTAACTTACTAATCATTGTTGGATCACGATGACCTAAAAGGTCTAGTTTAAGTAAATTCTTTTCGTATTTATCATATTCATAATGAATAGTTTTCCAATCTGAATCAACATTATCCGATGGATACTGAATCGCAACTACATCAGAAAAATCTATATTCTTAGGAATAACAACGATACCTCCTGGATGTTGTCCTGTTGTTCTTTTAACACCTGTAATCTTTTCAATAATAATATCCATCTCAGTCTTTGACATCTTCTTATCATGACGATCTAAAAAATTCTTAACACAACCATATGCTGTTCTTCCTTGAACAGTACTTACAGTTCCCGCACGAAAAACATTATTTTCTCCAAATAATTCTCTAGTATAATCGTGTGCTGTTGTTTGATATTCACTTGAAAAGTTTAAATCAATATCAGGAACTTTATCTCCTTTAAAACCTAAGAAAGTTTCAAAAGGAATATCACAACCATCACCTACTAAATCTTTGCCACACTTAGGGCATTTTGCTGGTTTTAAATCTAAACCATTAGTAACTAAACTTAAATTCTCAAGTAAATAGTCAGGAATCTTATCTTCATATTTACCTTGTTCAGCTATAGAATATTTAAAAGCATTGTAATGACAATCAGGGCAATAATAGTGTGGTACTAAACAGTTAACATCGGTAATATTCATACAATATGCTACAAAAGATGAACCTACTGAGCCCCTACTACCAACAACTGAATTATCTTCTTTACACTTATTTGTAAGCATGTAAGAAATATAATAGATAGTTGCATAATCATTATCTATAATATTTTTTAGTTCCTTTTTTAAACGTTCATTTACGTATTTAGGTAAAGGGTTACCATATAAACTTTCAGCTTTTTGATAAGTAATTCTCTTTAACTCTTCTTCAACTGATTGAATACCTTGATCAACTAAGAAATCATCTTTAGGTGCAAATAACTTTTTAGGGAAAAGAGACAATTGTTCAATCTTATCATTAATTAAGTTAGTATTAGTAACTACTATCTCATAAGCTATTGCTTCACCCAAAAACAAGAAATGGCTTAACATCTCTTCTGTAGTCATATAGTGTTGTGGTAAAACAATACCAGCTTTTGCTAGTTCATGAATACCACCACCAACTTGTGGTGCTTCTACAAATATTTGTCTTAAAATTGTATCTTCTTCATCTAATTGATGAACATCACCAGTAGCTACAACAATCTTACCCATTTTACGAGCAACAGTTATAATCTTTTTAATTGTGTCTTTTATTTGTTCTTCATATTCAGTACTAATTAATTCTAAAGCTTCTTTTATATCTTGACTACTACCTTCATTATCAATATCCTGTTTATCATAGTTTTTACTAAATAAATAAGCATATTGATATGGTGGTTGAATCTCAATATAATCATAATATCCCATTCTTTCTTCCAACTCTTCAATCGAACCATTATAAGCAATAGTAAAAATTTCACCATTTTGGCATCCACTACCAACTAATAATCCTTCACGTTTTTCATCTAAAACTTTTTCTAAAAGTCTTGGTTCTTTATAAAAGTGTTCAGTTAAAGATAAAGAAACAATTTCATTTAAGTGTTTGATTCCTTTGCGGTTTGTAGCAAGTAATGTTAAGTGATAAGGGAATACATATTTATAAGCATCTTCAATAATGCTATCATTTAAACTATTGTATGTCTTAATCCCCATTTGCTCTAAATCATTTAACATCTTTAAAAAGATTTGGGCTGTAGCACGAGCATCGTTAATTGCTCTGTGGTGTTGAATTAAATCTACATTAAACTCTTTAGCTAGTGCCTTCAAATTGAATCTCGCTAAACGATGATTATAGAAATTATGAGCAAGTTTTAAAGTGTCGATTGTTGAGAGAATTGGAATTGACAACATTACTTTCCCAACAATCGACACTTTAAAACTTGCTCATAATTTCTATAATCATCGTTTAATTAAATCTACATTAAACTCTTT
>DUNF01000025.1 GCA_012839485.1 Acholeplasmataceae bacterium | reverse complement strand
GATAGGCAATAACTATGATGTTCATTTTTTGGTAGGTGGTACTAGTGCTAACAAGATAGTCTTATCGCATTTTCTAAAACCATATGAAGCAATAATTTGCCCTGAGAGTGCTCATATCAATAGACGCGAAACAGGAGCAGTTGAAGCTAATGGTCACAAAATTTTGGTTGCAAAAAGTGTAAATGGGAAGATAACACTGGAAGGTATTAAGAAAGTATTAGTAGAGCATAATGATGAACATGCTGTTATGCCGAGAATTGTTAGTATTTCCTATACAACAGAATATGGTACAGTTTATACTAGAAAAGAATTAGAAGACATAGCAAAACTATGTAAAGAAAACAACTTATTTCTTTATGTAGATGGGGCAAGATTAGTTTATGGATTAGCTGCATCTAATCTTTCTTTAAAAGAATTTGCTTCAATTCCTGATGCTTTTACTATTGGTGGAACTAAAGCAGGAGCAATGTTAGGTGAAGCTGTAGTTATTAAAAAAACTGAAGATGCTAATAATTTTAGATATTCAATAAAACAAAATGGTGGAATGTTAGCTAAAGGATTTTTAGCAGGATTGCAATTTGAAGCTTTATTTACTAATGATTTGCTTTTGGAAATTTGTAAAGATGCTAATCAAAAAGCAGTATATTTAAGAGACAATAGTATCAGATTCAAATAAAAATTTAATATTTAATTTTTTCATTTTGTCTCTTAAATATACTGCTTTTTGATTAGCATCTTTACAAATTTCCAAAAGCAAATCATTAGTAAATAAGACTTCAAATTGCAACCCTGCTAAAAATCCTTTAGCTAACATTCCGCCATTTTGTTTTATTGAATATCTAAAGTTATTAGCACCTTCAGTTTTTTTAATAACTACAGCTTCACCCAACATTGCTCCTGCTTTAGTTCCACCAATAGTAAAGGCATCAGGAATTGAAGCAAATTCTTTTAAAGAAAGATTAGATGCAGCTAATCCATAGACTAATCTTGCCCCATCTACATATAGAAATAAGTTATTTTCTTTACATAATTTCGCTATGTCTTCTAATTCTTTTTTAGTATAAACTGTACCATATTCTGTTGTATAGGAAATATTAACAATTCTCGGCATAACAGCATGTTCATCATTATGTTCTACTAGTACTTCCTTAATGCCATCAAGTGTTATCTTACCATTTATACTTTTTGCAACCAAAATCTTGTGACCATTAGCTTCAACTGCACCTGTTTCGCGTCTGTTGATATGAGCACTCTCAGGGCAAATTATTGCTTCATATGGTTTAAGAAAATGCGATAAGACTATTTTGTTAGCGCTAGTACCACCTACCAAAAAATGAACATCATAGTTATTGCCTATCTTTTCTAAAATCATTCGTTTGGCATTTTCAGAATGCGCATCAAGTCCATATGCTCCATTAACTTCATTTACATATTTTTGAAGATGTTTGAATACCTCAGGGTGAACCAAGGTGTTATAATCATTTAAAAAACTATACTTCATATCAATCAACTCCTTACTATATTATAACAAATTTCTAAGTGTTTTTGTATTAAAATGTAAAGAGTTTCATAGATTTATTTTTTCTTGAAAAACAGTAGTGATTGTAGTAAAATATTATAGAAAGGAGATAAATATGAATACTAATACAACTTTAAAAATTAAAAACATCATCCAAAAAAATAGTCAAGCGAAAATCAAAAATTTATTAAGTAAATATCATGATTATGATATTGCTATAACTTTTGAAATTCTATCTGAAGAAGAAAGGCAAAAACTATATAAATCATTATCGGCTCAAAAACTTTCAGATATTTTTGCTTATTTAGAAGAACCAAAAACATATTTTGATGAACTAGATGAAGAGATAATGATTTATATAGTTTTTGCCTTTCTTCTTCAGATAGAATTTCAAAAGTTATAGCAATATCATAATCATGAT
>DUNF01000124.1 GCA_012839485.1 Acholeplasmataceae bacterium | reverse complement strand
TTAGATTATTTTAGAATAGATTATAATTAATGAAAATAAAATTTTAATATGATATAATGTTTAACAAGGAGGAAGAATATGATTAAAATAACATATGATAATAAATTTAATACTAAATTAGTTTCAGATTTAGAAGGAAAAGCAAAATCAAAAGAATTAGAGCTTCTTTTAGAAAAGAAATTATTTAGTGCTAAACAAGGAGAAATTTTTGTAAATGTAAATTTAAATAGAGAGGGAACAGTTTATCTTGCTTTGGAGAAAGGTTTAGATGGCTGTCATGATAAGATTAGAACTGCAGGTTTTAACTTAGCAAAAAAACTAGTTCAAGAAAAGGTAAGCAAAATTAATCTAGACTGTAAAGAAGAAGATCCTAAATTGGTTTCTACTTTAATTCAAGGTATTTTATATAGTAATTATAACTTTGATAAATATAAGACTACTAAGCTTGATGAAGAAGAAATTGAAGTTTCTTTACTAAATGCACCTAAAGCATTAAAAGATAAGATCAAAGAACTTGAAGTAGTAATAAATGGAGTAAATATTGCTAGAGATTTTGTAAATACAAGAGCGATTGATTTATATCCTGAAAGTTACGCAAACGAGATTGTAAAACTATTTAAAGGAAGTAAAGTTAAAGTAGAAGTATATGATAAAAAACAAATTGAAGAACTAGGGATGCATGCCTTACTTGCAGTTGGTTCTGGAAGCGATAAAGAGCCTAGATTTGTTGTGATGAAATACTTTGGTAATAGTGAAACTGATAAACATATTACTTTTGTTGGGAAAGGGTTAACTTATGATTCTGGTGGATATGACTTAAAACCTGGTAAAAGTATGTTTGATATGTATGATGATATGGCAGGTTCAGCTGCAGTTGTAGGTGCAATTAAAGCTATTTCTGATATGAAGTTAAAGGCAAATGTTGTAGCAGTTACGGGGTTAGTTGAAAACTTAATTAGCGGTCACGCTTATAAAAATGGTGATATTATTTCTTCAATGAAAGGTTCTACAATTGAAATTGGTAGTACTGATGCTGAAGGAAGACTTACTTTAGCTGATACTATTTACTATGCCGCAACAAAATTAAACTCTACACACATTATTGAACTTTCTACATTAACTGGATCAGTTGGTGTTGCCTTTGGCTCAGATATTGTTGGGGCTATTGCAAATGATGATGATTTTTATAGTAAGGTATTTGAAGCAGGTAAACACGTTGGTGAACTAAACTGGAGATTACCAATAACAGATACACTAAAAGAAGCAGTTAAAGGAGAGTTTGCGGATTTAAGAAATTCAATTCCAGGTGGAGCTGGAGTAATTACAGCTGGTATTTTCTTAGAGCATTTTTCAGAAGGTGTTCCTTTTGTTCACTTAGATATTGCTAGTACAGCTAATGGTGGTGCTAAAAGATATTATGCAGCTGGAGCAACTGGTGTAGGAGTTAGAACTTTATATAAGTTAGTTGCATCTAACTTTTGTAAGTAATATTTTAATATTTGATGGAAAATAAAACTACTTAAACTTAATATAATGTTTTAAGTAGTTTTTATGTAAGAAGGAGAGAGCAATAATGATAGAAACACTAAAAATATTTTTGATTATAGTAATAGTCATACTTTTAATAATCGGAATTTATTTTCTAACTAAATCAAAATCAACTGCTAAATATAGAGATTTTGTCTTAAACTATAGTATTGCATTAAGAGAAATAAAAGCTATTAATAAAGAATATAATTTTTATAATATCCCCAATTGTAATATGAGTAACTCATATGATAATGAGGATAACTATAATAATATTTCACCAAAAGATTATTTAACATACCAACTTGTTTCTTCTAAAGATAAAATTTATGATGCAATGGATAAAACATTTGATAATAATCACCTTTATAATCAATATATAAAAGAAATCGGAAAAAAATGTGTGTTTAATAGGTTTGATACAGATATAACACTGAGAAATAAAGAAGAGCTATTAAGAATTGAAAAAAAGATAGTTTCCCAACATATAAGAAAGGTTGTAACTGATTTTAAAATAACAGTAAACATTTACTTAACAAATTTAACTGGTTTTTGTAGAGATTCCAAATCAGCAACTTTTAATGATGATGAAATTATGGATTTAATGGCTGCTGTAGAACGAAAAAATGGTGATTATTATCTTGATGATGATGTTTGGCAATCTATATGCAGTGTGGAAAGAGGAAAAGTTTCTAATAAAATGAGATTTGAAATTTTTGAAAGAGATGGATATCGTTGTAAGAAATGTGGAAGTAGAGATAATTTAGAAATAGATCATATCATTCCTATCTCTAAAGGTGGTAAATCTACATATGACAACTTGCAAACTTTATGTCATAATTGCAATTATAATAAAGGCTCAGATACGATATATTATTGAGAAAATTTTGACATATTAGTATTAATGTTACATGAATTTGGATGTTTTAAAGTTATTGTTAAGGGATGCTTAAAACTA
>DUNF01000024.1 GCA_012839485.1 Acholeplasmataceae bacterium | reverse complement strand
TTCTAAGTTTTTTCATAATTCATCCTCTCTTTTTTCACACATTATATATTATACCAAAACTATTACTTTTCTTCAAGTAAAATAAAAAGAGGCCTTAGGCCTCTTAAGTTTATAAATTAGTTTCAATTATCCCGTAATCTTTGTCATCTCTAATATAGACAACTGAAACTTTATTTGTTTCTAAATTTTGGAAAATAAAGAAATCATGACCTAACATTTCCATTTGGGTAATTGCATCATCAACACTCATTGGTGTTAAATCAATTTTCTTTTCCCTAACTAAGTTAATAGCTTTAACTTCAGTCTGTAATTGCTTTAAATCAAATTCAGTTTCAGCTGCATAATGACCACTAACTCCCCTTCTCCTTTTTAAAGCAGAATAAACTTTGTCTTTGTGTCTACGCATTTGTCCTTCTAACTTGTCAATTGATAAGTCAATTGCTCCATTAATCGTTTCGTCTTTAACTTCCGCTCTTAATGTTAGGTTTTTTGTTGGGATAGTGATTTCTACTTCATAGTAATTAGCATATTCTTTGCATAGAACATTAGCTGTTACCGCATCTGGATTTCTAAAATAACTATCCATCCTTGCAAGTTTTTTTGTTGCGTAATCCACTACACTTTCTGTAGGTGAATACTTGTTTTTACCACGTACAATAACTTTCATAATATCTCTCCTTCCTACCGTGTGTTTATATTATAACATATTTTCTTTACAATGTCTTTACTTTAGAAGGAAATTATAATAATTTTTTTCGCAAGATCCAAAAGTAAATTTAGTTCATTAAAATATTTTTCAATTTCAAAATCTTCAATAAAGAGATAGATACTATTTTCTTGATTAATAACCATTTCTTTAAAAATTTGAGCTACCCTTTCATTATTACAAGTTACAAAATCCTCATCAATTGGACAAAACTTAAATAAATAATAAACTGCAATTAAAGTATTACCTATTTCAAAATGCATATCTAAAGGATATTCTTTACACTTCTTACAATCAAAAACTTCTAATAAATTATATAATGATCTTTCTTTTTTACACTCCATATTTCCTCCTAACTATATATTATTAGTTAAGTGAGTAAATCCTTTTTTAAAAATAAAAAGTGCTAGAAATCTAGCACTTTTATTTGACTATTTAATTTCTACTTCAGCTCCTGCTTCAACTAACTTAGCTTTGATACCTTCAGCTTCTTCAGGTGCAATACCTTCTTTAACTGGTTTTGGTGCACCATCTACTAAGTCTTTAGCTTCTTTTAGACCTAAGCCAGTGATTTCTCTAACTGCTTTGATAACTTGAATTTTGTTTGGACCAAAAGCCTTTAAAATAACACTTACTACGCTTGGACCTTCTTCTTCAGCTGGACCAGCAGCTGGACCTGCAACTACAGCAGCAGCGGCAGTAACTCCGAATTTTTCTTCAATTGCTTTTACTAGTTCGTTAAGTTCTAGTACAGTCATTTCTTCTAATTGTTTTAAGAATTCATCTTTATTAAATTTAGCCATTTTTTTCCTCCTTAATTTGCTTCTTTTTGTTCTGCAACTTGCTTAACAACAAAAGCTAAGTTGCGCATTGGTGCTTCTAGCACGCTTAGTAACATTGATAGCATACCATTTTTATCTGGTAATGTTGCCAATACTTGTAATTCTTCATCTGTTCTGAAGTTGCCATCTACAACTCCTGCTTTGATAATTAAATTTTTATTATCTTTTGCATACTTACATGCAACTCTTGGTGCAGCAGTTGAATCATCAGAAAAAATGATAGCCGATGGCCCTACAAAGTATTTTCCTAATTTCTCATAACCTAATTTTTCAGTTGCTCTTCTTGAAATGTTGTTTTTGATAACATGAATTTTTGCTTTCTCAGCATGTAGTTTAACTCTTAAATCAGTCATTTGTTCAACTGTTAAGCCCATATAATCTACAACTACAATTGATTTAGCATTATGCATTTCATCAACTAACTTGTCAACTAAAGCAACTTTTTTCGCTAGAGTTTGTTCTTTCATTTTTTCCTCCATTTCAAATAAAAAACCTCATTTTTTCCGCATGTAAAAAGAGGTTCGTTTTTCTTTTCACCTCGGCAGGCAATTTTAAGCTTATTTAATAAGCACCCGAGTCTACGGCATAGTTTAAACTATTTTATTATACTATTTTAATTTTTGTTTTTAATTTTATTTTGCTTCTCTTGCAACAATTGATTCTGAACTAATTTTAATTCCAGGACCCATTGTCGTAGATA
>DUNF01000023.1 GCA_012839485.1 Acholeplasmataceae bacterium | reverse complement strand
TTACTTACAAAAGCAAGAGTTCCTCATAATGTTTTAAACGCAAAACAACCTGAACGAGAAGCAGAAATTGTAGCTCATGCTGGTAATAAAGGCTCTGTCACTATTGCCACAAACATGGCTGGTCGTGGTACCGATATTAAATTGGGTCCTGGTGTTGTAGAACTTGGGGGCTTAGCTGTAATTGGTACTGAAAGACATGAATCACGAAGAATTGATAATCAGTTAAGAGGTCGTGCTGGTCGTCAAGGAGACCCTGGCTATTCAAGATTTTATTTATCAGCTGAAGATGATTTATTAAAAAGATTCGGTAGTGAAAGATTTGAAACAATGCTTAACTATGTTACGCAAAACAGAGAAGGTGGCGATGAAATACCACTAGAATCAAAGATGTTTTCAAGATTCGTAGAAAATGCCCAAAAGAAAATTGAGGGTAACAACTTTGATGCTCGTAAAACTGTTTTAGAGTATGATGAAGTATTGAGAGTTCAAAGAGAAATCATCTATGAAGAAAGAGAACAAGTATTATTTTTAGATGATGTTTCAGAAATTATTGATAAGAATATTGTTGATGTTGCAAGAGATTTAGTTAATGCAGCAAGTAGTGATCGCAAGAATAAAGAAATTGATCATCTAAAACTTCATAAAGATATTAATGGCATTTATTTTCCTCGTGATTTAATCAGTAAAGAAGATCTAAAGGGATTATTACCTGAGGAAGCAAAAGAACTTTTAATTGAAAAATCATATCAAGGTTTAAAAGAAAAACAAGAGCAATTTCCTGAACATATTTATAAAGAGTTCTTAAAAGTTATTTTATTAAGAGTAATTGATACATACTGGATGGATCATATCGATGCTATGAGTGAATTAAGAGATACTGTAAGATTACAAGCTTATGCTCAAATTGATCCATTACGTCAATATCGTCAAATTGGTTTTGAGAAGTTTGAAGATTTAATTTATAAAATCGAACATGAAACTGTTAAGTTTATTAATAGAGCTCAAATTAGACAAAACTTAGAAAGAGAAGAAGTAATTAAACCAGTTTCAGCATCTTCTGGTAAGGAAGATACTGAAGTTAAGAGAAAGCCAGTAGTTAATAAAAAAGGAAAAGTTAGTCGTAATGACCCTTGTCCTTGTGGTTCTGGCAAGAAATATAAGAATTGCTGTGGAAGGTAAAAGATGGAGCGTTATGAAATTGTTAAGTATTTAGAAGATTTCAAAACGAGACTTAATGAATTAGAAACTGCTCTAAATATTCCTAAAATAGAAACATTAAAATTAGAATTAGAAGAAAAAACTTACAAAGCTAACTTTTATGATGATCAAAAAAAAGCAAAAGAAGTATTACAAAAAATAAAATACTATAATGACATCTTAAGAGAAGATCAAGATTTAAATAACAAGATTAGTGATTTAACTGTTTTTCTAGAATTGTTTGATGCTGGTGAAGATGTTTTAAATGAAATCAAAAAAGAAATTGAATATATTGAAGTTAATTTAAAAGATTTTGAAATAGAAATCTTACTTAATAAAGAATATGATGATGCAGGTGTTATTATCGAACTTCATCCAGGAGCTGGTGGAACTGAGGCGCAAGATTGGGCAGAAATGCTATTTCGTATGTATACGATGTACTCAGAGAAAAAAGGTTTCAAAATGAATGTTTTAGATTACCAAGATGGAGATGAAGCAGGTCTTAAGTCAGTTACTTTTGAAGTAGATGGCGAAAAAGCTTATGGTTTATTAAAATCAGAACATGGGGTTCACCGCTTAGTTAGAATTAGTCCATTTGATAGCAATGCTCGTCGTCATACATCGTTTTGTTCATGCAGTGTAACTCCAAAAATGACTGATTTTGAAGAAATAGAAATTAAGCCAGAAGAAATTAGAGTTGATACTTATCGCTCTAGTGGGGCTGGGGGACAATCTGTAAACACAACTGATTCTGCAGTTAGAATTACGCATTTAGAAACAGGGATAGTAGTACAATGCCAAAATGAAAGAAGCCAAATTCAAAATAGAGAAAAAGCTTTAGAAGTTTTAAAAGCTAAACTACATCAACTAAATGAAGAAAAACGCCAAGAAAAATTAGATCAATTAATTGATATTTCAATAAATAGTTTTGGCGGTCAAATCAGATCATACGTTTATCATCCATATAGGATGGTAAAAGACCATCGTACTAATTATGAAGAATTAGAGAATAGCGCTAATGATGTTCTAAATGGTAATCTAGATGGGTTTATCAATAGCTTTTTAAAAAGTAAATTTAATGTGAGGTAAAAAAATGCTAAAAAAGTTAAATCATGAAAAACGAAGAATTTTAAAAGAATGGGTTATGATTGTTATTGGAGCTGCTCTTGTGGCATTTCCATTTAGTTTTCTACTATATCCTAATGATTGGGTTATTGGTGGAGTTGGAAGTATTGGTGTTATTTTAAGAGCAATATTACCAACTGATAGTTTGACTCCAGAACAGATAACTCTTATTCCATCATTAGTAACCTTTTTGATAAACGTTATATTAGTAATCTTAGCCATTATTTTCTTAGGTAAAAAAATGATTTTAAGAATAATTGTTGGGTCATTAATATTTCCTGGTTTCACAGCTTTGTTTACTTTATTTTATAATGCTTTAGGAGCTGATTTTCACCAAAAAGTTATCGAACTAGATCCAATTTTAGTTATGCTTTATTCATCAATTATTATGGGAATAGGACTTGGAACAGTTGTAAAGAATAATGGTACTACAGGTGGAACAGAGATTCCCCAATCTATTTTCTTTAAATATTTTCATATGCCTTATTCAGTATCATTAATTATTATTGATGGAACAATTTTGTTACTTGGTTATATTGTTTTACAAGATTTATCAATGACTTTATATGCAGTTATTGTAGTTATCTTGAGTGGTTTATGTATGGATATTATCGTCTTTGGTGGATTTAATAAAAGAGCGATGTACATTATTTCCAATAAAACTGAAGAAATTATTGAACTAATTCAAAAAGAATATAATCGCGGAGTTACAAGCTTAAAAGCTATTGGTGAATATGCGAAAACTGATCGCAAGGTTATTATGGCTGTAGTTAGTTCTAAAGAATACAATAAATTAAGAACAGACATTGTCAAGATTGATGATAAAGCTTTCTTCTATGTAGTTAGGGCAAGCGAAGTTTCAGGAGCGGGATTCACCGATGGCCCAAGACATTAGAATTATTTCTATTGAGAAGAAAAGAAAAAAATATAAAATTGAGACTAATTTAGATACTCATACTTTAGAAGAAGATATTATTATTAAATATAATATCTTCAAAGATAAAGTATTTAAAGAAGAAGAATTTAAAAAGATCTTAGAAGAAAATAAAAATGTTGCTAGTTTTAATCAAGTTTTAAATTTCTTGTCATATAGAGCTAGATCAATTTCTGAAGTAAAAGAATATTTAGAAAAAAAAGAAGTTAGTAAAAAGAATAGCGAAAGTATTGTTCAAAGACTAATTGATTTAGATTATTTGAATGACGAAGCTTTCGCTTCTTATTATTTAGGCTATTATCAAAAGATGAATAAAGGTCCTAACTATATTAAAACTAAACTTTTTGAAAAGAAAGTTGATAAAGATACTATTTCTAAATGCTTGCTTGAATATACTTTAGAAGATGAAATTGAAATTATTACTTTAGTTTTAGAAAAAATTAAAGATAAATATTTTAAGTTTCCAATAAAAAAACAAAAAGAGAAAATTCAAGCTAAATTAATGAGAGATGGATTTACTTTTAGTGCAGTAAATAGTGCTTTAAGAGATTTAAAATTAGAAGAAAATATTAGTAAGCACTATTTACTGCACTAAAAGTAAATCCATCTCTCATTAATTTAGCTTGAATTTTCTCTTTTTGTTTTTTTATTGGAAACTTAAAATATTTATCTTTA
>DUNF01000022.1 GCA_012839485.1 Acholeplasmataceae bacterium | reverse complement strand
TGTTTTACCATCATAGATTAGCTTATTTTCTAAACCATTTTCCTTAAAATAGTTATAAATAGCAAAATCATGAAAAATTAAATAATCAAAGTCTAAAGTAATTTATAACTATTTTAAGGAAAATGGTTTAGAAAATAAGCTAATCTATGATGGTAAAACAATGGTTACTTCTAAAAATGAGTTAGAGTTTTTTAAAAAGCAAAACTTAAGTGTTTTTGTAAGTAGAGAATTAAAAAAAGATGAGTTAGCAGTTATTAGCAAATTAGATAATGCTCTTTTAGATGTGTTTGGGTTTGAACGAATTTTTTATTCTAAAAGGCCTATTTTATCCTTATTTAAAGAGTTTAAAAATATTGATGAAAAACTGACTAATAAAGTTTATAAGTTAAAAGAAAAAGATGATCTTTATTTAGCTTATGAAGAAGATGGAGAGTATTTTGTTTATTTAGAGAAAATAAAATATTTATATGATGAGTTGAAAGATCTTAAAAATAATTTTAAATATTTGAAAATTAGTCATGCTTTTATTGAAGATATAACTTATGTTATTGATAAATATAATGACTTACTTAATGATAAGAATCTTGAAGAAAACAGTAAGCTTTTAGAAAAGTATGTAAATGAGGTAACACTATGAAAAAAGTAGAGTTATTGATACCAGCTGGTGATTTAGAAAGGCTAAAATATGCTGTTATGTATGGCGCTGATGCTGTTTATTTTGGGGGAATTAATTTCAGTTTAAGAGCTAAAGCTTCAAATTTTAGCTTAGAAGATATTGAAGAAGGAGTAAAGTTTGCTCATAAGCATAAAGTTAAAGTTTATGTAACTTTAAATATCGTTCCTCATAATGAAGATTTTGAGGGATTGAAAGAGTATTTAAAAGCTTTAAGTAAAATTGGTATAGATGGTTTAATAATTACTAGTTTTGCTTATTTAGATTTAGTAAATAAATATGCGAAGAATGTAGAAAAGCATATTAGTACTCAAAGTTCAGTAATTAATAGTGATGCGATTAAGTTTTATGAAAACTTAGGTGTTGATCGTATTGTTTTAGGTCGTGAGCTTAATTTAGATGAGATAAAAGCAATTAAAGAAAAAACTAATTTAAAATTAGAAGTATTTATTCATGGGGGAATGTGTGCTGGTTTAAGCGGTAGATGTATTTTGAGTAATTATATGGCTGACCGTGATGCTAATCGTGGTGGATGTGCTCATTCTTGTAGGTGGAATTACTCACTTAAGTTAGAGTCTGGAAAGCTTCATGACTTTACAATGGGGTCTAAAGATTTAAGTGCTTTAGGTTTAATACCAAAAATGATTGATCTTGGTATTGATTCATTAAAAATTGAAGGAAGGATGAAATCTGTTTATTATATTGCGTCAATTACGAGAATCTATCGTGCTTTAATTGATGAATATTTAGAAACAGGTGAAATTGCAGACTTTAAGATTTATGAAGAAGAATTAAGAAGTGTTGAAAGTAGAGAAACGGCTACAGGCTTTTTAGAAGGGGATATTGAGTCTAATGAGCAATATTTTGATCCTAAGTTAGAAAATACACCTAAGAATTTCTTAGGTAAAGTTTTAGATTTTGATTCTAAAACTAATATAGTAACCTTAGAACAAAGAAATAATTTTAAAATAGGTGATGAAGTTGAG
>DUNF01000021.1 GCA_012839485.1 Acholeplasmataceae bacterium | reverse complement strand
TATAAGGTTTACCTCCCTTATCTTTTTGTCCTTTATGAGCTTTTTTAGCTATACAATATGCTTTTAAAATTTTACACATAAATTAGTAACTCCAATATTATATTCCTTTAGTGAAAAAATTGTATCATAGTTAATATTAAATTAAATTTCATCCTAGATATTATTAATTATTAGTGGTCCAATTGAAATAGTTGATGACCAATTCGGTAAATCAAATAAATTAGACACATATTGTCCTGTTGGAATATAAATATCAGACGCTACATTAGGAGATTTTAAAGTCAAGTCTTTAAAAAAATACATTTCTAATAAGTATAATCCAGCCAAAGCATTCATAACATTGTCTTGATTAGCAAGTTTATAATTTTCAATCCCCTTATATTCTCCATCATTATTCAAGGCAAGCCTATTATGTTTAATTTTATTATAAATAGTCCACCATTTAGGGGGTTTTTCACTCTTATTTCCAGCGGTTGGGATTACCCAATCTTGAAATGGGACATATATAAGGTTACTATTTTCATAACACCTTACATTTTTTGTTGTTATTTCTGGATGTTCACCTATTATAACTTTTCCATATTTTAAAATGGAATCAGCATCAGGCTCATTTAATAATTCACAATAAGCTTTTGCAACTACCTCAAATTCACTACAAATTGCCTGTAATAAATTAATATATTTAAATGAAAAATTATTTTTATTCATTATATCCAATGTTGAATATTCGAATGTACTCATAACTTCTTTTTCTAAATATAAAAAATACTTTAAATGTTGGTCTTCAAAAACATTAATATTCATATATTCCTCCTTTCGATTGAAAAATACTTAATATATGCATAACTAAATAGAAATTAAATATTGTAACCATTCTCTTGCTTTGTTTTTATTAATAATATTTAATTTCTCATTCAAAATATCATCTATAATAGCTCCATTGAATTGCGCCACACCTCGTGAATTCCTTCCAGCCCAATGAAATTGAACACCCGTCCCCTCAAGTAGTTTAGTATTAAAAACCGAGCAAAGAAATGTCTTAATTTCATTGTTTGATTCAAATCCAACAAAATAAATCAAATAGATAGATTTGTCTTTGGATAAAAAAGTTAATAGTTTATCTATATTAAACGCCTTAGGTGCTGATTTTAAATACAAAATTTTTGTTTTAATATCGGTTTTAGAATCATACAAATCAAAATTTTTGTTATAATCGCCTAAATCATTATCAGTTTTAATTTCTGGTAATGGTTCTTTTTTTTGCAAAGCTTTAATAATGTTGGCACTAAGATTATCAGAATTTCCATGAGTAATTAAATATTCTATGACTCGTCCTCTTATATTTACATTATCAATTAAAGTAGCTATCAATATTTCATTCCTAACTTTTTTTACTTTAGTAAATAAATCCGCATTTAATTCGTCATAATATTTTGAAGCTATAAATTTTTCAGCTCTATCAACTGAATTTAATATATTAGCATCACCTTTAGGATTACTATCATATCTTAATTTTCTTCCAATAATATTATTAGTACTCTCTACAAGTCTGTCTAAATTTTCTTCAAAAGGAATTTCTTGATGAAAAGAAAACAATTCTTCAAAATTATTTTCATTATTCTCAATTGTACCAAAACGGCGTACTATGTCGGTGCCATTAAAGGATCCTCTAATATTATCTCTTCTTAATTTGTGAGAAGAATGACTAATTTTTTTCAAAAAACTTGTGTTAGCTAGCATTAATTTGTTTTCATTTGGTGTATTAAGACAAATTATAAAAGGTAAATGATCATACTTTTGTAGAGTAGATAAGCCTAATACTGTATTACTGAAATTGTCGCTACTAGATTTTGAAAACCTAATAGCATAATATTTATTATAATACACGCTTCTATCTTTTGTTAATTGAAATTTTTTTACTACTGCTTCAGTTAATTTTTCTTTACTTAAATTTGGATTATTATGAATAAAATTAATTAACTCATCAATAACAATTTGATTATACATATTGTACCTCCATATTAAAATATTTTATTTGTTTTTTTGCTGTGCTGCTAATGTATTTCTTTCCCAAAATACTCCGTCCACATAACCTTGTATTGTATTATCAACATTAGCCTTTTCAAGTCTATATTCTGCCCACGCACAATATTGCATATTATACTCAATACCTATGTATTTTCTACCTAATTTTTTCGCAACTACTGAGGTTGTACCAGAACCTAAAAAGGGATCCAATACAACATCACCTTTATTACTACTAGCTAAAATTAATTTAGCTATTAATTTTTCCGGTTTTTGCGTGGGATGTGCGGTGTTTTCTTGCATAGACCAAAATGGAATTGTAATATCGTCCCAAAAATTACTTGGATAAGAATCTCTAAAATTGCCTTCTATAGTTTCGTTCCAATCTTTGGGTTGACCATTTATTCTATATGGAGCTATAACCTTTTTTCGCACTTTAACATCGTTCACATTAAATGTGTAATTATTTGAATTAGTTGCAAACCAAACATCTTCCATTGCATTTTTCCAATTTGTTTTTGCTCCTCTTCCTTTTTCTCTTTGCCATGTAATTCTATTCTTAACTTTGAAATATTCTTTTAAGACTTTACCGATAATTAAACTGCTTTCCCAATCACAACATACATAGATTGTGGCATCATCTTTTAACGTATGAATAACAGCATCTATCCATTTCTTAGTATAATTTTCGTATTCTAACTCTTTTTGTTTATCAAATATATTTCCATGATAATTTTTTGATAAATTATAGGGAGGATCAACAATTAATAAATCAATAATTTTTTCGGGCAATAATTTTAGCACTTCAAAAGTATCTCCATTAATTGTTTTATTAATTACATTAGACAAGGACTGCTTTTCTGTTATTTGTATAACTTCTTGAACAAATTTGTTATCTTGTGTAATTTCAAAATCTATAGTTTTATTTCTAGTAGTTTTTTTTGTTTTTACTTGTTTTTTATTAGTTTTTCGCATTATATCCTCCTTTTTGTTTTATTTGTATTAGTTAATATATAATATTATTATAACATAATTCATATATTAATTCTATAATGTGGTAATAAAATTTGTTTTTATCTTTTAATAGACACCTAAATGATAAATTTAATTATATATTTCTCAAAACCAACTGAAATAAAAAGCCCAAATTGGGCTTCATAAATTTTAATCTGGAGGCTCCGGTCGGATTTGAACCGACGATCAAGGTGTTGCAGACCATTGCCTTCCCGCTTGGCTACGGAGCCATTTTATAGAAGTATTATACTTCTATAATTTTACTGTCTTCTCTACATCTAAAATGAATAGTGTAGCTCCCCCAACTGTAACTTCAATTGGAGTTCCTGTAGTCATACCATACTCATCAACTACTGAACTCGGAACCATTGCTTTTCTTGTTTTAGATTCTTTCTCTATAATTTTGATTACTTTATCAACTTCTGTAGCTTTGGCACCAATTAAAACAACGGTATTTCCTTTTCTTAAGAATCCGCCAGTTGATGATAATCTTGTACAAAAATAATCGTTTTTGATTAAACTTTTAACCACATTGTTGCAATCATCTGTTGCTACAATCCCAATGATTAACTTCATATAATCCTCCTTATTTGCTTTATTATAACATACTTTTTACAAAACTTCCATTATTTTATTAAAAAAGAAAGCATATTTTTATGCTTTCTTAAAATATACAGTAAATTTACTACCAAGTCCTAAAGTGCTATCAAGTTCAATTCTTGCATCATATGCTAATACTACATACTTGACGATTGCTAAACCTAAACCTGTGCCTTCAACTTCTTGACTTCTACCTTTATCAACACGATAGAATCTTTCATAAATTTTCTTTTGTTCTTTTTGTTTAATACCAATACCTGTATCTTCTACAGATAAAGCTATTTCATCTTTTCCTTCTTTTATTGCAACTTTAATTAAACCTTGCTCTTTATTATACTTAATTGCATTATCAATTAAATTCTCTACAAGTTTCCTAAAGTCTTCTAAAGACCCTTTTAAAATAGCATCTTCTAAATCAACTACTACTTTTAATCCTTTAGCTTTGATCTTTACATCTAAGCTCTTTAATACATCTAAAACTAATACCTTTAAATCAACTTCTTGATCCATTGGTTTAGCTTTTAAACTCTCAAGTTCAGCTAAACTAAGCATATCGTTAATTAACTTCATACTACGTCTAGCCTCAGAAATCGTTCTTTTGTTAATATCTTCAAATTCTTCTTTTGAAGAAACGAAGTTATTTTCAATCATCTCTTGCAGACCAATAATTGAAGTAAGTGGTGATTTTAATTCATGAGATGCATTAGCGAAGAAATCTCTTTTAGCTTTTTCTAGTCTTTTTACTAAATCAATATCACTTACAATAACCACTAAACCTTCATTTAACCATTCATTAGTAATTACTTTAGTTGAAACATTATAAATCTTATTATCAAGCAGACAATCTGCTTGCATTGATGCTTTCTTTTCTAAAGATTCTTTAATTAAATTATTAAACTCTTCAACTCTTGATAAATACAAATATTCAGTAATATTAGCACTATAATTAAACAACTTCTTGCCATATTCATTAATTTGTTTGATTTCACCTTTATTATTTAAAACAATAACACCTAAAGGAAGCGCATCTACAATATAATTTACCTTTTCTGCTTCAGTCTTAATTGCTTCTAAATTGCTTTTTAGAATTTGGTGAATATAGGCGACTTGATTAGTTAACTTAATAATTTCATCTTCCTCAAATTCACCACCTTTATAACCCGCAATTGAAGAAAGTTCTTCTATTTGCTCATTTAATGGGGCAATAGTAGTTCCTATTTGTTTATCTAGCATAAAGTAAAGTATTACACCTGATGCAATAAAAAGTGCTAAAAGCGTTAAAAACAAATACAAATTCATTTGGTAATACTTAAAACTTAAAGCTATCCTTAAATAATTGCCATCATCTAATAATGTAGCATAGTAAAGATAAGTCTTTTTGTAAGTATTAGAATAACGAATATATGTTTTCCCTAAATTCCTAATTTCTGGTCTGTCTAAATGATTTTCTGTTATCTCATCAGAAAAACTATCACCCAAGACAACACCATCACTATCAATAACAGTAACTCTAATATCTGGATCTACTTTCTTTACCTCAGTAATTAACTTATCATGTTCTCCACTTGCATATTGTCTTTTTAAAATATGAGTATAGTTAATTACTTCTCTTTCAGCTGCTGTTTCATTATTGTGATTAATGATAACTACAGTTACAAAGAAGACTATTACTGAAACGAGAAAGAAAAGTAAAATCGCTCTACTTAATAATCTCTTTTTCATTTTACACTAAACTTATAGCCAATTGATCTTATCGATTCAATTAGTTCTTTATCCTTACTATCTCCTAATTTCTCTCTTAAAGTCTTGACATGCATGTCAACTGTCCTTGTCTCTACAATATAATCATAACCCCAAACATTGTTTAAAAGTTCATCTCTTGATAAAGCTTTATTAGGATTTTCCATAAAGTATTTTAATAACTCAAACTCTTTTAATGTTAAGTCTACTAATTTTCCATCTTTAATGCAAGTATGCTCTAAAAAGTTCAAAGTAATACCTGCAACACTTAAAATATCCTTTTTCTTTGGTCTTTTTCTTAAATTAGCTTTAATTCTACTAACAAGTTCTAAAACACTAAATGGTTTACTAATATAATCATCTGCACCTAAATC
>DUNF01000121.1 GCA_012839485.1 Acholeplasmataceae bacterium | reverse complement strand
CTGATAAACTTGAATGTTGATTGCCTAATCCCCATGGGCCATATGTAAAATATTGACTCCAAGTAGATCCTACTTTTAATCTTATTAACAATTCACCTGTTGCGTTTTGACTAGAACTTACAGAGTAAGAACCCTCAACACCTCTAACCTCGCTTACTGGAATTTCTAAAGATTCATAGTAACCACTAAGTTTTGTTGGGTCCAAAACTAAACGATCATTTTCAAATAATAAATTAGAAAATGTCCCGTTAAAATCACCAGACTTTACACGATGTAAAATATTATAAGCATCTCCAGTTGTAATGTTTTGTTTTTCAATTGTTACTTCATAATTCATTGCCATCGTTTCTTCTCCTGCTGTTAATGTTAGAGTAAGTGTTGTTTGTATTTCTTGTTCACCCCTTACAATAACACCATCTTCAAAAATTACTCCACCTGTACTAGCTTGCCAGCTATACTTTACATCATATGGAAGTTCAAATCTTAAAGAGCGAGTTACATAAGTAGGAACACTAATAAATGGAAGTGCCGCATTTAATCTTCTTTGGGCATTAAATGGCTTGGCGATAATTACATAATCACGATCAGGCATTTCATCATCTAAAATCATTGCATTTAAATTAACTGTAGTTGGTTCACTTACAAAACTAAGGACACCAGTTGATGATAATACTCTTTCGTTGTCACTAAACCAATCAATATGATATCCTCTAAATTCAGTCGGGATATCAATGTTATCATCTACCTCTTCTGGTAAATTAATACTATTTAGTACTTCTGTTGCTGTAACGGCAGCTATATTTATTGTATAAGTATGACTATAAGTTTCTCCTAAATGAGTAATGCTAGCAGTTAAATCAACTGTTTTTGCACCTTTGCCTGCTACTACTTTACCTTCATTAGTTATTAACGACTCATCACTACTTTGATAATCAATTGTAAATTCAAGATCTTCAATCAAAGCTACTTTTTGAAGTTCAATATAACGTTCAGTTGCAATTGCATTAGGAATTGGCAAGTTTTTAAGTGCTTCGTCAAACTCAGAGCTTGAAGTTTCAGGGCGAGCAATAGTAATATTAAATTCTTTCACATATTTAATATCATTAATAATCACACTTGCATCTACTGCTACAACTGTATCTTCTTCAACAATCGGCGCAATGCCATCTTCAATAATGTCTGGTGTAAATTTATAAGTAACTGGATAGTTTACACCTTCATAATTAACTTGCTCATCTAAACCCAAAGCTTGATTTGAATAAACAACCTCTGGCATATACAAATTAGTAAACGGATCAATAGTTGCTTGATTGATTAATACTATATATATAGCTTTATAATCAACGCCATTAATCGTCACTTTTGCTTCTACTGTCATTTGACTGCCCGGTATATGTGGATCAACTCTACCCTCATCAGTTAACTCTGGATCAAAAGTGTAAGTAACCGAATACTCTTTCCCTTCATAAGTTAATTTTTTGGGAAAAGTAACTAAAGCTCCACTTTCTGTTGCTGTTATAATATCAAAATTTTTAAATGGATCTACTATATTTTTTATTGTGATTTGGTGGTTAAAAGTATAAGTCTTACCATCAATTTCTACTTCTGCACTAATAGTAACTACTTTATCTTCATTAACACCAATAATTATGTTATTTTCTCCAAATAAAGAAGAAGTATCATAAGTTATATTATATTCTTTACCATCATATGTTAGAGTGTTAGGTAAAGAATATGCCGTTTCTTCATCAAGCTCAGAAGGGAGATTAAATCCTTTGAAAGGCTCTAATTCCTCAACTTCCGGCTGACAACTGCATCCTACTAACAATAAAGCTAGTAAAACAAACAAGAATCTTTTCATAAGTTAAGCTCCTTTATCACTTATATTATTATACCACATTCTCATCTTTTTTACCACATTTTAAAACCTATATTACAAACAATTTACATCTATAAAAAGGAAAAGCCAAACTTTCATAAGAAAATTTGGCTTTCGTAGGGGTGTGAATATTTAATATTCACTTAGGGGATAAAGCAACTATCTCTAGTTGCTTTATTATAATACTACACTTTATTTTAAAAAACAAGTAAATTATTAAAAAATATTTTATTTTTACTTTTATTTATTTTCCATCATCTAAGCTCTTCATTAGTTTGTTCGCAAGTAAATGTGCCGAACCAACTAACAATAACATTGTGTTAAAGAGATTCGCAAAATAAAGTAGATATCTAAAGCGAATTATATTGAACTCAATATCAAAATTAACTTGCATATTTTGATTAATTTGAACCAAAGTTATAATTAAAGTAACTAGCGAAACAATCATTGCTATTGAACCAATTGCTATTGCTTTAAAAAGGAAAATCCAATAAATATCTTTTTTACTAGCTCCTTCTTTAATTAATGCTTTTACCATATCTTTATTGTCAATAAAGTTTTGTTTGAAAACTACAAAAAGCAATGCTGTTGTAACTACAGCTAATAAAAACAAAGCTACATAAAGACCAAAATTAAGTTTATATTTCAAATTAGAAAATACTAAAACTGCTTTAGCACCCGGATCCTCCCAAACTAAACTATTTTCATTAAGTTTAGAAATAATATCTCCATAACCTTCATTTAAATAATTTAAATAATTATCATAAACATAATATTTAAAATATTCTTCTTTAATTTTTTGAAAATTAGCATCGGTTGTTAAAACATCAGGTAAATATTCACTATCTTCATATACCCCAACAATCGTCATTCCACTTTCATAAAAATTATATAAATTCAAAACATCACTATGCGCATTACGATATTTTTCTTCTTCTAAATTAGGAAGCGTAAAAGAAATTCCATAATATAATGATTTATTAATCTTACTATATACTGTTTCTGAAACTATGACTTCGTTATCTAAAATAGGCATACTTCCTAGCTTTAAACTAAGGCTTTCTTCAAACCTAGCAATAGTCCCATATTCTAAAGTATAATAATTATAACTACCAAAATAATCATGTTTTGTAATATCACCATTTAATTCTATATGGTTAGTATTACTAGCTAATAAATCAGCATATTGTCCGTTTACAATACCTAAATTATGTTCAAAATCATATTTATATTTAAAGTTAAGATCTTTATCTAAATATCTATTACTAAAATCCACATCTTTATAAGTTGTTAAGGTTTTTCCTGTAATAATTAACTGAATGTCATTTATTTTTATTTCATCACCAATATTTAAAGCAGCCTTCTCCATAAAATAATCAGGTAAAGCTACATCAGTTTCGTCTAAAGGATAATTACCTTCTAATCTAAAGTGCCAAGCTGTAGAATGAGACATCCCAAGATTAATTTTTCCTAAAAAATCACCTTCAATATCATAAACTGCTTGATCTTTTAAAACACCATGAGTATAACCAAAAACTTTTTTAATGTTTTTTTGTAACGCTTTGCCTGTTACTAAAGACTTTTGGTAATTATTCCCTAATTCATCAACATATTCAACTTCTTGAGAAAAAACCATATAATTAGGCTCAAATGCCTTATAATACCTTGTTAGGTTTCTTGTACTAGTATATAAAATAATTGTAGCCATCAAAGTAAAAACTAAAATCGAAAAAGAAAAAATTACAACAGTAAAGAAATGCATTAGTCTGTTTTTTGAAAAGTTCTCAATCACATAACCAACAATTTCCTTAAAACTTAAACCTTCCTTCTCTTCTTTAGGTTCCTTATTTGCAATATCTGTTTTATCCATATCTAAAACCCCTTTGTTTTTATAAAAACAAAATCTTTCTCTTTTTGGTTAACTTATTTTATCACACTCCATATTTATTGTCAATTAATGGTTTCCCCAAAACCAATACCGATTTTGCTATCAAAATTGAATGTTTTGTACTATAATATATAAAAGAGGTAAAAAAATATGGATATCAAAAAAATAGATCTAAACATGGCAACAAATTACTTATCAGTAGATAAATTAAATTGGATTCAAGTAAATGATAATAACTTTGTTTTAAAAGGTGGTCTCTTTTTTAAAGAAAACAAATCTTTTCATAGATTGCCAGAAACAATTGAAACTAGACCTAATTTAATTACCTTAGGTAAACATAGTAGCGGAATTTACTTTGATTTCAAAACTAATAGCACTGCTATTTCTTTAAAAATAGATATCTTATCTAAAGCTTACATGGCTCATATGGAAATAGCAGTGCTATTAGTTTTGAAATCAAAGTAAATTCCGCTACTATGTTTACCTAAGGTAATTAAATTAGGTCTAGTTT
>DUNF01000020.1 GCA_012839485.1 Acholeplasmataceae bacterium | reverse complement strand
TGGTACCGCGAATAATTCGTCCTTAAAATTTAATTTTAAGGACTTTTTATATGGAGGAATGAGATGAAAGAGTTAGATTTAAAATACGATTTTAAAAAAGTTGAAAAGGGAAAATATGAAAAATGGGTAAAGGAAGGTTATTTTACAGCTGGTGATACGAGTAAAAAGCCATATTCTATTGTTTTACCGCCTCCTAATGTAACTGGTGAGTTACATTTAGGCCATGTTTTTGATAGCACACTTCCCGATATTATTATTAGACGTAAAAGAATGCAAGGATTCGATTGCTTATGGCTTCCTGGAATGGACCATGCTGGGATTGCAACTCAAGCAAAAGTAGAAGCAATGTTAAGAGAAAAAGGCATTTCTAAATATGATTTAGGAAGAGAAAAGTTTTTAGAAGAATGTTGGAAATGGAAAGAATTATATTCAGGTAAAATTAGCCATAGCTGGGCGATGCTAGGGTTATCTTTGGACTATACAAGAGAAAGATTTACATTAGATGAAGGATTAAATCATGCTGTTAATTATGTTTTTACAAAAATGTATCAAGAAGGTTTAATCTATCAAGGCGAGAGAATTATCAATTGGGATATTGCTAGTAAAACTGCTTTATCAAATATCGAAGTTATTTATGAAGAGGAAGAAGCAAGTCTATATTATTATGAATATCGTTTAGTAGATGGAAGTGGCTCTTTAGTTATTGCCACAACAAGACCGGAAACAATGTTTGCTGACCAAGCTTTAATGATTAATCCTAAAGATAAAAGATATTTGAAATATGTTGGGAAAGAAGTTTATATTCCATTAACTAATATCAAGATTCCAATCATCACTGATGATTATGTAGATATTAAATTTGGTACTGGTGTTGTAAAGGTAACTCCTGCTCATGATCCTAATGATTTTGAAGTAGGAAGAAGACATAATTTAGCTCAACCTTTATGTATGAATGAAGATGGAACGATGAATGCCTTAGCAGGCAAATATAATGGCATGGAACGTTTTGCTTGTCGTAAGCAAGTTTTAGAAGATCTTAAAAAAGAAGGATATTTTAGAAAAATCGAAAAGATAACACATGCCATTGGTCATAGTGAAAGAACTGGGGTTATTGTTGAGCCTAGATTATCAAAACAATGGTTTGTAAAGATGGACAAGTTAGCTTCTGATGTTTTAGAAATGCAAAATAACCCAGATGAAAAAGTAAACTTTCATCCTAAACGTTTCGAACGTACTTTTAAACAGTGGCTAGAAAATATTCAAGATTGGTGTATTAGTAGACAGTTGTGGTGGGGACATCAAATTCCTGTTTGGTATAAGGGGGAAGAGATTTATGTTGGAACAGAAGCTCCTAAAGGGAAAGGCTGGACAAGAGATCCAGATGTTTTAGATACATGGTTTTCAAGTGCACTTTGGCCGTTTAGTACGATGGGCTGGCCGGAAATAACTCCAGATTTAAAACGTTATTTCCCAACTGATGTTTTAGTAACTGGCTATGATATTATTTTCTTTTGGGTAGCTAGAATGGTGTTTCAATCAAAACATTTCTTAAATACTAGACCATTCAAAGGAGTTTTAATTCATGGTATAGTTAGAGATGAAATTGGTAGAAAAATGAGCAAATCTTTAGGTAATGGTATTGTACCAGAAGAGATGATTGATAAATATGGAGTAGATAGTTTAAGGTATTTTATTACTACTACAGTTTCTCTTGGAGAAGACTTAAGATTTTCTCAAGAAAAAGTAGAAGCTGCTTGGAACTATATAAATAAGATTTGGAATATTGCGCGTTATATTAAGATTCAATTTGATAATGCATCTTATAGTGGCGAAGAAATAGATAAAAAACAGTTAAGTTTACTAGACAAATGGTTCATTACTCGTTTACATAAAGTAATAAGAGAAGTTGATCCTCATTTTGAAAAGTATAATTTTGGTGAAGCAGCTAGAGCTATTTATCGCTTTATTTGGGATGATTTTGCATCTTGGTACTTAGAGATGACTAAAGTTGTCTTTACAAAATCTACAAGTAAAGAAAAGAAAATTAATACTTGTGCTGTTTTAAACTATGGTTTAAAGACAATTTTGAAATTATTACATCCATTTATGCCTTTCTTTACAGAAGAAATCTATCAAAAATATTATTCCCAAAGTATTGTAATTAGTTCTTGGCCTGAAATAGACAAGAACTTAAGATTCAATATAGGGGATAAAATGAATATAATTTTTGATATTATTACTAATGTTAGAAATATTAGAGCTGAATATAAAATTGGCAATTCAAAAAAAATCGATTTAGAATTTGAAACTGATGATTTGAAAATTAAGAAAACAATTGAAGAAAATTTAGAATATTTAAAAAGATTCTGTAATTATGATAATTATCAATTTTCTAATAAAATTGATTTAAAGGATAAAGCAGTTAGAGTATTAAAGGGATTGACTATGGCAATTTCTTTAAAAGATTTAATTAATATTGAAGAAGAAAAAGAAAGGTTGCTTTCAGAAAAAACAAGATTAGAAGCAGAAATTAAACGTTGTATGAAAATGCTTGAAAATCCTAACTTTGTTTCTAAAGCGCCAGCTAGCAAAGTTGAAGAAGAAAGGAATAAGTTAGAATCATATCGTAAACAATTAGGTGATGTTTTAGATTTGAT
>DUNF01000019.1 GCA_012839485.1 Acholeplasmataceae bacterium | reverse complement strand
TATCTACGACAATGGGTCCTGGAATTAAAATTAGTTCAGAATCAATTATACTATTTTAATTTTTGTTTTTAATTTATTTTGCTTCTCTTGCAACAATTGACTCTGGACTAATTTTAATTCCAGGACCCATTGTCGTAGATAAAGCAATATTTTTTATATAAACACCTTTAACTGTTGATGGTCTTGATCTAACCATAAGCTCATAAACAGCCTTGATGTTTTCAGCTAATTTTTGTTCTTCGAAACTTATTTTCCCAACACTAAATGGAATATTTCCATTTTTGTCTACACGATATTCAACTTTACCAGCCTTAATTTCTTTAACTGCTCTTGCTATATCCATAGTAAGAGTTCCAGTCTTAGCATTAGGCATTAATCCTCTTGGTCCTAAAAGCTTACCAAAACGACCTAAGTCTTTCATCATGTCTGGTGTTGCTACTAATACATCAAAGTCTAGCCATCCGTTTTTAATTTTTTCTAAATACTCTTCATTTCCAAAATAATCTGCTCCAGCTTCCTCAGCAGCTTTTAGATGATCACCTTGAGCTAATACTAAAACACTTTGTGATTTACCACTACCATGAGGTAGTACGATTGCACCACGTAAGTTTTGTTCAGCTTGTCTTGGATCTAAGTTTAATCTAAAAGTTAATTCAACTGTGGCATCAAATTTTGCATAATGAGTTTTCTTTGCAAGCGCAATAGCTTCAGCTAAATCATATTGTTTAGTACGATCAACTAAGCTTAGCATTTCTTGATATTTACGACTTCTCTTTGCCATATTTGTTTACCTCCTTAAATGTGGTTTAGCGGTCATCCTCCCACTTTTTAAGTTATTTAACTTAAAGGGAAAATCATTTACTTTTCAACAACAATTCCCATATTTCTTGCAGTTCCTTCAACAATCTTCATTGCTTCCTCAACTGTATAAGCATTTAAATCCGGTAATTTAGTAGTTGCAATTTCTCTTAATTGCGCTTCAGTAATTTTACCAGCCTTTACAGTATTTGGTTTTCCAGAACCTTTTTGAATACCAGCAGCTTTTCTTAATAAATCTGATGCTGGTGGAGTTTTGGTGATGAAAGAAAATGAACGATCTTCGTATACAGTAATAACAGTTGGAATAATGTTACCCATTTGCTCCTTAGTCTTATCATTAAATTGTGAACAGAATTGAGCAATGTTAATACCAGTTTGTCCTAATGTCGGTCCTACTGGTGGTGCTGGGTTAGCTCTTCCAGCTGGTAACTGTAGTTTAACGACTGTCGAAACTTTTTTTCTTGCCACGAGACACACCTCCTTTTTTTGTCCGTGATGTGGTTCGATTAATATCTCCCACTTCATCAATAAAATAGTATGCGTACTATGCACGCTTAAATATTATACAACAATTAATCAAAAAAGTCAACGAAATTATTCTTTTAAAAATAAATAAACCTATAAAAAATAAGCCTTTTTAAGGCTTATTTCTTAAAAGAATTTTTGTCTTGCTTGTTCTTTAACAGCTTTACTTACTGAGAATGGAATTCTAGTAGTATAGCCTTTTCTAGCAGCTACAATTTTCTTTGTTGGCCAAGCAAAAATATCTTGGTTCCATCTTAAAACTGTGTCATTGTAAACTTCTCTTGCAGCTGTGATTTCTCTTTGTAAATAATCATTTTTTCTCATTGCATCAGCGATAGTAGCATGTGCCTTTAAATCTGGATATCTTTCGAACGCTACATTAATACTACCAATAGCTGATTCTAATTGAGATGCAACTTGACTACGAGTTTCTTCAGTTGGATGAATTCCACCTCTAAAAGCTGCAACTGACTTCATTACATCTTTATCTAAATCAATTGATCTTTCTACTAAACCTACAACGTTTTGTAATACTTGAACTCTTTGTTCTAAGTAGTTATCGATTTGTGATGCATTGTGTTGGATTTTTTGTTGCAATTGGTCAAAGTATTTTTGAGCTTTAATTTTCATAAACAAGAAAATTAAACCTGGGATAATCCCACAAACCCATAATAACACTTCAAAAAGAGTTGAACCCCAGCCTACTTTTACTGGTATTTGTTTTTCAATTACATTAACATCACGTCCTTCTTCATTGACGTAATCTTTTAATTCGTTTAATTCATTAGCCATTTTTATTCCTCCTTGCCTCTAAATTTAATTAAACACATATTTCGATCTA
>DUNF01000018.1 GCA_012839485.1 Acholeplasmataceae bacterium | reverse complement strand
TAATTAAGCATTCGGGAAGTAGCTCAGCTTGGTAGAGCGCTTGGTTTGGGACCAAGATGCCGCGGGTTCAAATCCTGTCTTCGCTTGGAAGGCTGATGTTCTACCATTGAACTACACCTGCATGGTCGGGAAGACAGGATTTGAACCCGCGGCATCTTGGTCCCAAACCAAGCGCTCTACCAAGCTGAGCTACTTCCCGAATGCTTAATTATTTTATCAATCTTCACTGAAAAAGTCAAGATAAATATAAAATAAAATGGCGCGCCAAAGAGGATTTGAACCCCCAACCTTTTGATCCGTAGTCAAACGCTCTATCCAATTGAGCTATTGGCGCCCTTACATATATTATATTATAGTATTTTTATCTGAAAAAGTCAATCAAAATAAGTATCAAAGAGTTGGCCAAAAACCAACTCTTTTTCTTACTATATTTCATATTTTTAATCAAATGGATTATGATAATCCATCAACTTTTCCGTCTTTTAAAAGATTGATTGTATATGCTTTTGGACTTTTACTTAAACCAGGCATTGTCATTATTGAACCCGTCAAACAAATAATAAATTTAGAGCCGGTTGCCAATCTAACGTCTTTAATATGAATAGTGTGTTTACTAGGTATTCCTAATACTTTTGCATCATCAGTTAAAGAGTTAGGTGTTTTAGCCATACATATATAATAATCACTATATTTCTTTTTATAACTATCTAATTTTGTTTTTGCAAGCTCAGAATATTCAATTTTTTCTGCCCCATAAACTTCAAAACAAATACTTTCAATTTTCTTATAAATATCATCAGTTGGTTTATAAATTGGCCTTAGTTTCTTATCAGATAAGTTTTCTAATACTTTTTCTGCTAAAACTTTACCACCTTTTGCCCCTCCTTTAGAATATACTTCCGTTAAAGCAATAGGATGATTATTTACTTTTGCCCACTTTTCCATAAACTCTATTTCTTCTAAAGTGTCATCTTTAAAGCGATTCAAAGCAATTACATAATTAACGTTATATTTCTTTACAGTTTCTAAATGTCTTGCTAGGTTTTGAATACCTAGTTCTAAAGATCCACTTCCATGATATTTTAAAGCTCTAATTGTGGCAACTAAAACAACTAAATTAGGATTTAAATTAGCAACTTGTGATTTAATATCTAGAAACTTTTCTGCCCCTAAATCAGCCCCAAAACCTGCTTCTGTAATTACATAATCACCTAACTTTAATGCCATTTTTGTAGCTAGAATTGAATTACAACCATGAGCAATATTTGCAAATGGTCCACCATGAACAAAGAATAAATTATTTTCTAACGTTTGAATGATATTTGGCTTTAAGGCTTCTTTTAATAAAACTAAAAGAGATCCTGTTATTTGCAAATCTTTAATTGTTACTTCTTTATCGTCATAAGTATAAGCAACAATTGTTCGATCTAATCTTTCTTTTAAATCTTCATAGCTATTAGCTAAACAAAAAGTAGCCATTATTTCACTAGCAACAGTGATATTATAATTATCTTTTCTTGGCATTTCTTTTTTACTACTTAAGCCAACTTCAACTTCTCTTAATGCTCTATCATTTAAATCTACACATCTTTTCCAAGTAACTTTATTTGGATCAATATTTAAACTATTTCCTTGATATAATACATTATCAATTACAGCACTTACTAAGTTATTAGCCGTAGTAATAGCATGTAAGTCTCCAGTAAAATGTAGGTTTAATTCAACCATTGGATTAACTTGTGCATAGCCACCACCTGCAGCCCCACCTTTAACACCAAAAACCGGACCTAACGAAGGCTCCCTTAAAGCACCTATTGTCTCTTTTCCTAAAGCATTTAAAGCATCTACTAAACCAATAGTTACAGTTGACTTTCCTTCACCAAGTGGTGTAGGTGTAATAGCTGTTACTAAAACAAGTTTACCACCTTTTTCTTTTTCTAGTCTTCCAAGTAAACTCAAATCAATTTTAGCCATATAATTACCATAGTTAGTAATTTCTTTATCTAATATATCATACCTTTTGGCTACTTTATTTATTTTTTCCATTTTGGCTTCATAGCAAATTTCTAAATCAGTTTTCATTTCTACCTCTTTCTTTTTTAAAAAACTGGAATTTACATTCCAGTTTATTTAGGATCCTAGTCTGCAAATAAAGTAACTTTATTGTACAATAATACTGAAATCCAGTCCCAAGCCCATCCAATAACAAAGCCACCACATATTAACCAAATAATACCTGCAATAAGGTGTCCTTTAAGGATGCGGTAAACTCCTAAAACTAACCATCCAGCGAAGAATGCTAATAGAAATTTAGCCCATTTTGGTAACTTATCCCACCACTTTACATAGCCCATAGTTTTCCTCCTTTGCTTACAACCTAATTATAACACTTAAATTTTCAAAATGCAATCTCTTTGTTTTTGTAGATTTTACTTGCAAATAAGGTAAAAATTTAGTATAATTATATAGCATAGCAAAAGGGGTATAGTTCAATGGTAGAACAGCGGTCTCCAAAACCGTCAGTGTGGGTTCAAGTCCTGCTACCCCTGCCATGTGGCGATTGTGGTGAAGTGGTTAACACATCGGATTGTGGCTCCGACATTCGTGGGTTCGAGTCCCATCAGTCGCCCCATCTATATTCGCGGGTATGGCGGAACTGGCAGACGCGCTAGACTTAGGATCTAGTTC
>DUNF01000017.1 GCA_012839485.1 Acholeplasmataceae bacterium | reverse complement strand
TATATCTATGATTATAAGGCTTTTTGATATAAAATACAAGGTTTTTATGGATAAAAACGGCATAGAAATAGGGCAAAAAAGAGCAGTTTTTAGGGTAAAAACAAACAAAAAAGGCTTATAAAAAGCCTTATTTTGAATAAATAATCATATTCATAATTTGTTTTTGAGTATGAATAAGGGTTATTCTCCTATTATTTTGATTAATACTCTTTTTGGTCTTTTTCCGTCAAATTCGCCATAGAATATTTGTTCCCAAGGACCAAAATCTAGTTTTCCATCTGTTATAGCTACAACTACTTCTCTTCCAAAAATAGTTCTTTTTAGATGAGCATCTGCATTGTCTTCATAAGTATTGTGATAGTATTGATTGTAAGGTTTTTCTGGAGCTAGTTTTTCTAGCCAGATTTCAAAATCTTTGTGTAAACCAGATTCATCATCATTGATAAATACTGATGCAGTTATATGCATTGCATTACATAAAACTAAACCATTTTGGATTTTACTTTCTTTTACTGCTTCTTCTACCTCTTTAGTAATGTTTATGAAGCTTCTTCTTTGATTTGTATTGAAAACTAAAACTTTACGATAGTGTTTCATTTATTTAATCCTTTCTTCAATAAAGTTTAAGATATCAGATCTTACTTCTTCTTTACAAAAATCGTTTAAGATTTCATGACGAGCATCTTTGTATAATTTCATCTTTACATCAATATTTTGCTTTTTGTATATATTGTATAGTTTAGTTACACCTTTACCATAATTACCTACTGGATCCATATCACCTGAGAGCATTATTATAGGGAAAAGGGGCTGTAGGAGACGATTATCTTTATTTACCCTTGACATTAGATGATAAAAGTCTCTAAAGAAGGCTGTAGAAAAGACTCCTCCACACCATTTATCCTTAATATACTTATCTACTATTTCATGGTCTCTACTTAACCAGTCAAGGTCAGTTCTCTTATCTTTGTATTTTTTAGTGTATGAGCCAAAGGAAAGATTATGGATAAATTTGGATCTATATCTTGGCCCTTTAAAGAAAATAATTAGTTTAGTAAGGAAATGACCAAGATTTAAGATTAGATTAGGGTTTTTACCTGTTCCAGATAGAATCACTCCATTAAGCTTATAATCATATTTTTGGATAAATCTCTGTGTGATAAAAGATCCCATTGAGTGGCCAAAAATGAATATTGGTAAGTTAGGATATTTAGCTTTAACATCTAAATAGAAATTATTTAAATCACTTATTAGTAAACCAAAACCATCTTTTTCTCTTAAAAATCCGTAATCTTCTTCTTTTTCCACTCCTAAATAGTGTCCTCTTTGATTATAGCCAATGGCTAGGATTTGATGTTCTCTTAGATAAGCAAAAAATCCTTGATAGCGGTCAATATGTTCTGCCATACCATGGACAATTATTAGTATAGCTTTTGGACTTTTTACATCATTTGAGAAAACAGTTAAGTCAAAATTATTGGAATTAAGTAAATAATTCTTTATTTTTGCTTGATTTTGCATAAAAAGCTCCTTCCAATAGGTGGTGCTTCAACACCAAAGTTTTCTGCTATTGTCGCTCCAATTGAGGCAAAACTAAATAAAGTGTTTAAATCT
>DUNF01000016.1 GCA_012839485.1 Acholeplasmataceae bacterium | reverse complement strand
TAAAATATGATATAATGTAAGGGCTAAGGAATAAAAAGGAGGATAGTTATGAATTTAGAAGAAAGAGTTCAACAATTAGAAAAAGAATTAAGTGAATTCAATAGCTAAACCAAACTTTGCAAATAGTTTTTTGAATTCACTTAATTCTTTTTCTAATTGTTGAACTCTTTCTTCTAAATTCATAACTATCCTCCTTTTTATTCCTTAGCCCTTACATTATATCATATTTTATTTAATAAAAATACCCCTAAAAATAAGGGGTGTTTTTTATCCTAAAACGCTCGTTTCTACTTCTTTCTCCGGATGAGAATCGGATATTTTCTTAAAACGTTTATAGTTTTTATAGACATCAGGAATATCATCAAAACGAAAATCAGAAGCTGAACCGCGCAATTTTGTACTACCAGTTCCAAAACTAATTGAACCAGTTCCCTTCTTTAAAAGCTTATCAGCTATATTAATATCTATTGATAAAGTGATGATTGATTTAGTATATAAACTTATATGGCCAACACTAATTGTTCCATATTGAATAATAAACCTTTGATTTGTAACTGCATAAAATCTATTTCTATAATCTAACAATTCATTAATTAAAATTCCTATAAAAATTAAAGTAACAACACCAACTGCAACTGCTAGCGAAATACCTATAACATAACGTATTCTTTCAGGATCAAAAACATCTTCTTCTCCTTTTTGGAAAAATGAACTAATAATCATTGCCGCTACAAGAAAAAGTCCCCAACCTAATCCTTTAATATATCTAAAAACCAAATTAAGAAGAATTTTAGATTTTACTGGTTTTATTATATGTAATATTTTTTCATCTTGTTCTAAGATACTTTTAATTTGATTTCTTTCCATACTCGTCTTGCTTCCTTTATTACTTTCATATTATATCACAATATAAATAAAAAAAGCCAATTTAGTTTCCTAAACTAGCTTTTGTTTTATTCTTAGTTCTACATAATAACAAGAAGGGATTTTTGTTAATGTTTAACTTTGTTTTACTCTTTTGATTGTTGAGCATTATCAATCAATTCTTTAAAAACTTTATAGTTTTCATAAACATTAGGAATATCGCCATATCTAAATCCAGTTGCTTGATTTTGTGCCGCAATAGGTGTACTTACTGTCCCAAAAGTAATAGAACCCGTTCCTCTTCTAAGTATTTTATCAAGTACAGAAACATTTACAGAAAGAAACTGTACTGCTTCAACCGGAACACTAGCAAAATCAATTCCTAATAATCCGCTTTGAATAATAAATCTTTTATCAGTGACTGTATAGAAACGATTACGATATGCAAGTAACTGACAAATAAAAACAAGAATCATCACTGCCGCAACTACTCCAACACCAATTCCTGTCCACATATTTTTAGCTGCTAAATCATCTCCTTCTTCAGCTGGAATTAGGAAAGTTAAAAACGATAAACCTATAACAAAAACCATTGTAAGTAAACTTGAAACAACTAACTTTGTCTTACAAGGTTTAATTGTATACAAAACTTTCTCATCTTTCATTAAAATTTTAGCTGTTTGATTTCTATCCATATTTTACCTCCTTAATGGTATATTAAACAATTTCCTTTACACTGATATTATAACATATTGATAATTAAAAATAACTTAAAGACAAATAACTTAACAATATTTTACTTTTTAATTACAATTTATTAAAAAAAGCTAACATAGTTAGCTTTTTTGTTGCCCTTCTTTATTTTTATCAATAAAGGTCTTTATAATTTTATAGTTCTCATAAACATTACCAATATCTCCAAAAGCAAATGTAGCTCCACTTTTAGATGTTACTGGTGTACTAACAGCTCCAAAAGAAATAGTGCCCGTTCCCTTTTTAAGATATCTATCAAGTGGCGAAACGCTAACAGAAACATATTGTACTGATTCAATAGGAAGAAAAGCAAAATCAATTCCAAAAAAACCTTTTTGAATAATCAACCTTTTATTAGTAACTGCATAAAACCTATTTTTATACATAAACAAAGGAATAAGAAGCGGTATAGTAACCATAACTACCATTACTGCCATTGATATAATAATCATAGTCATCATTTCCTCAGGAAATTTAAACACAATTGGAAATATCAAAAACAAGATAAAAGGAACAATTGCTATAAATAAAATAATAATTGTTCTATATACTACCTTCTTATAATAAGGTTTAAAAGTATATATTATCTCTTCCCCTTCTAAAATCATCTCACTTATTTTATTTCTATCCATATTGACCTCCTTTGCACCTATATTCTATCATATCTTGTTTTCTAAAATAAATTCTTTTAATTTGAAAACGTCTTTCTCATTTGGCCTTTTTTTATTAATTCCGCCAATTAATTTAAGCGGTCCGTAGCTATCATGTCCTAAACAACTAAATATTTTAATATCATTAAAACTTAGTTTATTAAAATATTTTATTGTTTTTCTCGCATAATGTTTAGGATTAATCCCCGCCGTTATAACTATATAAATCTTTTTAGTTAATAATTTAGTTAAATTTTTATCTACAAACTGCAAAATCCTTTTATCCATTTTCCCAAAGTAGATACCAGATGCAAATACAATCTTCTCATATTTATCAAGTAAGATATCTTCTTTTGTTTTTGCCAGATTATAAAAATCATATTCTTCTTTTTCAAAAGAAGATTCTAAAAGCTTGATTGTATTTTTGTGATGGTATGAAATATAAATAATTGCTTTTGTTTTCACTTTTATCTCCTTTTGCTACTTACATTATAACATAAACAAATAAAAAACCCCTAAATAATTAGGGGTGTTTTTTTATACAAATTCAATAATTCCCTTTGCAATATTATCTTTTTCTAACTCCATATAATGACAAAAGTTTCTGTAAACTAATTTTAATTCCAACTTTTTCCAGCTTGTCCTTTCTATCATTGTATAATTTTGTTATAATTTCAAACTTAGTCTTTTCGTTCCCAAAATGAATAGCTCTATGACAATTTGGGCATAAAGATACAATATTTTCTGGGCAATCTATATGACATCCCATTTTATCCTCAACCATTTTCGCATTATTAATTGTACATGGTATTAGGTGATGACCTTCCATATATGGGAAATTATTAACATTGGCAAAAGTTTTATGGTTTTCATCAAATTCACATTTATAATTAACTTTTACAATCGCAGATTTTGATAATCTTGCATTTCTTTTAACTGCTGTTCCATATGTAAGATTTTCATATTCTACTTTTCTTTTTGAAGCATTGCTCATTTCTTCTTCTGATGCTTCTGAAACATATTGAATTTCGTTTTGTATCTCATTATCATCATCAAATAAACTATTTTCATAATTGCTGATAAAAGCAAAAAGCTCTTCATCTAATTTTGGATAAGTTCCTTTATAGACTCTTTGTCTTCTAAACTTATTATTATACTTGTTTATTTCAATTATAAAACTATTCTTCTGATTAACAATAACGCAATCATCACTTTCAATTGAATATGTTGCTATTTTTCTACTTCCATCATAGTCTTCAAAATCTCTTCCCATATTTTCTCCAGACTTCTTATGCCTATGAACTCTTGCACTTGGATAATATCCAACTACAACCCTATTAAGATCATTATCTGAAACAGGCGTAACAAAAACAACTAAAATATCATCAACATACTTTTGTTCTTTTGTAGCACCAAGAGTTTCTATATTTGGATTATCTGCATCCGGAACATACCCATAATAACGACCATCTATTTTGTTTGGTTCTAAATTATATAATTCATAACCTTTATTACTTTTATTGTATGACCCCGTATTTAAATCTACAATAAACATTTTCTTATCCATCTTTCAATTCTCCCTTTAATTAATCTTGATCTGTGTAATATAAAGTATATGTTTCGCTATTACTATAACAATAAATTTGAATTTGATCTTCTTTTACATCTATTATTTCATATGCCCAAAACTTATCGGTTGGGTCGTTCAAATTTTCATATCCGATTTTTGTCCAAGAATCATTCCAACGTGTTATATAAAATTTGTCGGATTCTATATTGTTTGGTAAATTTGTGTTAAGATCATAATTATAATCAAAGTTATATGAATAAATTTGGAAATTTTTATCTAAATCACTCCATTTAGTCCATATAATTTTATATCTAATATCTTTATTATCAAGATATTGACTTAAATTCCAATTAGATAAATCATGATTAATATTTATCAAAGCACGATACGCAGTATTCGCACCTTTCCAATTTTTATACCCCTTCGTATTTTCGCTTTCTGTTATAATTTCAACATTTTCCATTATTAATTCATATTGGCTACTTATTGTTTTAATATCCTTATAATCGTCAGGCAATTTTTTGATAGTTTCTCCAATAGTATTCATATTGTCAGCATTAAAATTCATCATCATTTCTTTAATCTCATTATATTGATTTCTATCTTCAATCATTTTAGGGAGATTTTGAGTAAGAAAAGATATTAAAAACAATGCAAAAATCCCCGAAATTACAGAAATCCAAATGATCTTCTTTTTAGAATGTTTTCGTTTAGGTTGAGCATCGTCTACATTTATTCCGATTTGAGAATTTTTTTGGTCGGTATTCTCATTAAGACCTTTACTTAACAACTCATAATTTTCTAGCAAAAATTTACTCGCGCGATAAACTTCATCCATTTTTTTCGCATCTGCTTCAGATTCACTATTATAAATGCTTTTTAAAACTTTTACGCGATCTGTAATTTGCTCTTGTGTAGCAGATGAATCTAATCCTAATACATTTAATGATTTAATAATTCTTTCTTGACTCACTATTATTTACCTCCAATCGTTATTAATGGTTTGTTTAAAAACAAAAGATATTAAAATTTTCTCACATTTATTATATATATATATATATTGTCAAGAAAAATATTACAAAACATTTAACAAATAAAAAACCCCTAAATAATTAGGGGTGTTTTTTTATACAAATTCAATAATTGCCATCGGAGCATTATCGCCTTGACGTGGCATAAGTTTTAATACTCGTGTATAGCCACCATTGCGATCTTGATAGCGAGGAGCAATTGTATTGAAAAGTTTTTGAAGAGCAAATTCATTTTTCTCTTCGTCTGTGTATTCAAATCTAACTAACCTTGCAGCTCTTCTACGACTAGCTAAAGTGTTTTGTTTACCTAAAGTAACCATTCTGTCTGCTAATCTACGTAGTTCTTTGGCTTTAGTTAAAGTTGTTTCAATTTTTTCATTGATAATCAAATCAGTAACTAAATCTCTCATTAAAGCTTTTCTTTGTGAACTTGTTCTTCCTAGTTTACTATAGCCTCTTGCCATTTGTTCCTCCTATTCTTCTCTTCTATCAGCTGAGACTTTTAATTCATCAGCTTGTTTTTTGAAACTCAATCCAAGTTTTGTAAGTTTTTCTTGAACTTCTTTAAATGATGTACGACCAAAACCACTGATATGCATCATTTCTTCTACAGTCTTTTGAACTAGTTCACCAACTGTAGTAATCTTTTCTCGCTTTAGGCAGTTATAAGCACGAACAGATAAATCTAGTTGTTCAATTGGTTTTTCTAAATCTCTTGATACTTTGATTTCTTCTTGTTCATACATGTAATCTTCATCTAGTACTTTTTCTTTAACTGCACTAATTTTATTGAAATGTTGTGATAAGAATTTACTTGCTAAGGCTAAAGCGCCAACAGCAGTAATTCTTCCATCTACCCAAATTTCAATTGTAAGCTTATCATAATTAGGATCTTTATTAACTCTTGTTTTCTCTACATCATATCTAACCTTATTTACAGGTGTGTAGATAGAATCAATTGCAATCCTTTCTTGATAGATATGTCCATCTTTATCTTGACAGAAAACAGTATTTTCTTCAGCTGAAACATAACCTATTCCTCTTCTAGCAAAAAATGTAGCATCAAAATTGATATCTTTAGTAAGTGTTGCTACTACTTGTTCGGGATTAACTACTTTAATTCTTTCATCATGAACTAAATCCCCAGCAGTAATAACACCTTTTTTGTTTCTTGAAATACTTAATTTGTATAAGTCTTCTACATCAATCTCTACATTGTCACTAGCTTTTAATAATTCACTTTCATCAATTGTTAATTTGATGTTTTTTAAATTTAAAACGATCTCTGTTACATCTTCTTTAACTCCTGGAATAGCTTGAAACTCATTTTGAACACCTTGGATTTCCATTGCTACAATCGCAACACCCGGCATTGAAGATAGTAAAACTCTTCTCAAAGCATTACCAATAGTTAGCCCGTAACCTCTTTCTAATGGAGTAATTGTAAACATGCCGTGTTCATCATTTACTTCATTAATTTCGCTTTGAGGGGTAATAAACTCAAATTTACGCATAATTTATACCTCCTTGATTAAAATTTAAAATTATTGCATTAACCTCTTGGTTGTTT
>DUNF01000122.1 GCA_012839485.1 Acholeplasmataceae bacterium | reverse complement strand
TGGATTCCACACGGCAACTATCTTTTATTTTCATAACTAAATTCTTCACCTAAAACTAAATCAGGTGAAGTCGCAGTAGCTAAAATATTGTCATATGACCATAAAACTGATCCGATTACTTTTGGAGTAATCGTAAATACTAATGAATCATTATTAATTAAATAACTACTTGTAACATCTACTAAACCATTAGTAATTTTAACTTGTAACTGATAAGTTCCAGCATCAACAAATGTATTATTTAAGATGGTAATAGTATCAGTTGGAAGCAGTTCAGTTGATGATAATACGATATTAAAGACTTTACCTTGATAAATATAAGTATTACTATTAAAGGTAAAACTAATTGATTTTTGATTAATAGTAAAAGTATTAGGAACTAGTGTTAAATGATAATTAGTTGATTGCAGATCAAGTGAATCAATTAAGATATTATATGATCCAGCTAATTCTCCTTCGACTCTCGAAATATTCCCCATAACTAAATTACTTTCACCATTAACATATCCCGAAACGGTATAACCAATTAACGGATCATCTTCGCCGTAATATTTGCTTTTACTTTCAGAAGTAATTATTAATTCTTTAGTATTAATAACTAAGACAAATCCGTTATTAGTAATTAAATAGTTACTTGTTACATTATTATTTAACGAGTCATAAATATGCGGATTAATTACGTAGGTACCAGCATTTGATAAATCATCTTCAATAACAATAGTATGTCCTAAAAGTAATCCTTCTGAAACAGTTGGTGCCTTAGTAATGGTATCACCGTATGTATAACTATCAAGTAAATTATAAGTAACTGTAATCGATTTTTTCCTAATTTCAAACTTAGGAGCATTTTGAACTAAAACGAAATTATAATGATCTGCAGATAAGTTATTAACACTAAATTCATAAGTATCTACAACTTCTCCTAAATCACGCGCTAATACACCATTAATAACTTGGGTTGTATCATTTTTCTTTAACCCACTAACAAGATACGTTAAAACTCCGTCTTCTTCTCCGTATGTTTTCCAAAGTTTAGTTGGCGTGATTGTTAAAGTGGCTTTTAAAATCTCAAACGTACAAGTTGGGTTAGTAACCGCGTAGTTACTTGTTACTACGTGGTTTGAACTGTTTAAAATTCTAATTGATAAAGTCTTTTCACCAATTCCCGACATATCACCAATTAATTCAATTCTATGGCCAGTAATTAAACTAGCGCTTGTTGCTTGGTGAATTGAATACGGATCACCATAAACAAAAGTATTACCAATACCATAGTTAATAGTCGCTTCTTTTGGATTGATAACTTGAACTTCATCAAAAGTATAATTAAAGCTTGTTTCATTATTAGTAATTGAAATATTAACGTTATAATTACCAACATTAGTTGGAATATTACCACTATCGTATGTATAAACTATTGTATAGTCAGCTGAAATATCTTGCTGGTTATCATCTAATACTCTTACAACTATTTCTTGAGGCTGGCCATTATAGTCTGTAGCGTTAACGATATCTAAGTTAAATGAAGCTGGTGAAACAGTTAACCAACCAGTTTCATAAATAAAATTGTAATTAGATGAAGTAAATCCTGATGTAATATCAATTGGATATCTTTTAACCGTACTAGCTGGTGTTGCTGGTGTTGTGAAACATTTGATCCAACCGTTTTA
>DUNF01000015.1 GCA_012839485.1 Acholeplasmataceae bacterium | reverse complement strand
GATTATATAAAATCAATATTTGGTGATAGGATTGTGGAAGCTGTAAAAGTGTTAACTAAAGATAAGAATATTTTTTATGAAGAATATATTGCTAAAATAAAACAAAATGATCTTGCAAGAGCTGTTAAGATTGAAGATTTAAAGCACAATATGGACTTAACAAGATTAAAAACTGTAACGCAAGAAGATTCAGATAGAATAGAAAAATATAAATATGCATTAAAAATTTTAAATGAATGATTTAAAAAAGCAATCTTAAATAAAGATTGCTTTTTTATTGACATTGAATTATGTTCTAAAATACACTAGTATATTGACTTTTAAAGAAAACATCAGTAAACTATTAGTGTAATTGAAGTTAAAAAAAGGAGGAAACTTTAATGAAAAAATTTATAGCTGCAGTAGTGTTACTTCTTTCAGTTTTTTACTGATTGGTTGTGGCTGTCAAAAAGAGCCAATTGGCAGTGCCAATAGTTCTTATCCAAAACAAAATATAGGTGAGTTCTTTACAGAAGAACTAGCGGCAATGAGAGAGTTAAGTTATACACTTGAATCTAAAACTATTGATGGTGATCACCCAATTAGATACTCTAATGAATACGTAATGGCTTTCGCAAACCGTGAACTTTATAGTTTCTATAGTGATAAGAAATTTCCATTTCCAACTGATGAAAAGATTAATCTTCTTTTTGCTGATGATGTTCAATATGTAAGAATAACAACTGATACTAAACATTATATCTATCACTATCTAACAACTGAGCTTTTATATACACTTGAAATAAGTGCTAACTATATGTATGATTTTGATGAATATGATATAAGTGTTTATAAATATAAGGGAGTTGAAGAAGATTGGGTATTAGATAAAGTATATCTTTTTAGAGATTATGAGCCTATTTCAGAAGAAAAGGAAGATGCACTAGATCCACTTGCTGTTTTAGATAATCCTTGGATTAGGCAAATTAAGGATTATAAATATTTAGAGGATGCTAATGATGTTACTATTTTTAAGAATAATAAATTTTATGCGCATTATTATTTTGAAGCAGGATATCTAAGACATTTCTATTTAGAAAATGGTAATATTTTATCAATGCACAGAATAGAAACATCAGCTTTAGAACCATATGATTATACTCAAGGTGGTAAGAATTATAGGTTATTATATTATTTATATGACTTAGGTAAAAAAGAAGCTAAATTAGTTAATTTACCAATTTATATTGATTATATTCAAATAAAAACAGAATTTGAACCTTTTGGTGTGCCGGCTGCAATTGGCTTTAGAACGATTGATCCAAATACAAAAGCATTGGTAAATGTAAATAGAATTGGTTCAATTGATAATAAGTTAAATATTAAAGAAATTACTTTTCCATTTGGGCAAGTTGAAGATGTGATGCGTTTAAATGAGAAAGAGTTTGTAGTTACAGCTAAAAGTGGTTTATATTTAGTAAATCATAAAAATGAGGTTTTAAATTCATTAATTTATGATAATGAGAACTATGAAGCTATTGTTTATAATAATGGATCTGTATTACTTTATGAAGATTATTTAAGATCAGTTAATATTTATAATATTAAAGATGGAAGTCTTATTCATAAAGGTTATACATTCTTAGATCGCATTAATCATAATCAAGTATTGCTTAAAAAAGGAGAAGATTATTATTACTTTAATGGTACACTTACTAAGTTAAAGGGTAAAGCAAGAACAATGAATGGACCTTGTTTTATTGTAGAGACTGAAGAGTGTTACGAAGTTCACTATCAAGATGGATCATTATTGTTTAAAGTTAAAACTGATGAGATTGTTGAAATTAGTGAGTATTCAGATGAATATACAGTACGAGTATTTACATATAAAGATCTTGAAGGTAATATGAAACATTATATTTTGAAAATTGTTGGTCGAGAACTTTTCTTTATGTAAACAATATTAAAGATAAAAAGCTACTGCTTAAAACAGTAGCTTTTGTTTTGAGTTATTGATGCAAAATGCAACGATCGAAAGTTTAATTGTTGCAAAATGCAACGATAAGAAAGATAATCGTTGCAAAATAGAATGAGATGTGTTATAATACATTTGAGGTGAAAGAAGATGTATACAGAAAGTAAAAATGAAGAATTAAAACGAGAATTTTCCAAAGAATCTACGCTAAAAACTATTTGTGCTTATGCTAATTATCATGATGGAGTGATATATATTGGTGTTGGGGACGATGGAAAAACTATTTTTCCTATTCCAAATATAGATGAAGAACGACTTAGAATTGAAAATATAATAAATACTTCCATTACTCCTAGACCTTTTTTTAATATTACAAAAGAAGAAAATGGTCAAATTTTAAAAATAAGTGTAAGTAAAGGAAAAGATGGACCATATTATTGTGAAAATAAAACTTATATGAGGCAAGATACATCAACTGTAGCAGTTGATGGTGCAAACTTGACTAGACTTATTTTAAGATTTAAAAATTTATCTTTTGATGAAATTGAAATTCAAAATGAGGATTTAGATTTTGAATATTTAAAAAGCGAATTAGCATCTGTTTTAGGTATTAGTAATATATCTAATCAAGTTTTTATTACTTTAGGATTAATGAAAAATGGTAAATATAACAATGGAGCTTTATTGTTAGCAGATAACGGAGAAGTAAAACAATCTTATATAGATATAGCAAGATTTGGTTTAGATACTAATAGTTTTGGTGATGAACTACAATTAAAAGATCAATCTTTATTAAAACAATATAATGATGCTTATATATATTTTACAGGTATGTATCAGCCATATCAAGTTATAGAAGGTATGAGGAGAGTTACTAAATATCCTATCCCTATTGAAGCTTTTAGAGAGGCTTTAGCAAATGCTGTTGTTCACCGTGATTATCTTTACAAAAGTGGGGTTCAAATAGCTATGTTTGATAATAGGATTGAGATTAGGTCACCTGGAGGTTTACCAGAAGGTGTGACAGAAGAGATGTATTATGCAAATTTATCATCAGAACCACGAAATCCTATACTAGCTGATGTGTTTAAACGTTTAGGAATTATTGAAAAATGGGGCACTGGAGTTAAAAAAATAATTGATAATTATAAAAAAGAAAATAGTCATCCATCTTTTAAAATTGAACAAACTCAAATTACAGTTATTTTGCCAGTGTTGAATTATGATTATACTTTATTAGAAACAAATAGGGCAATTATGGCCTATTTAGGAGCTTTTCCTAATTCACCAAGATCAGACATTGAGGAAGCTTTAAAAATTGAAAAAACTACTTTAATTAGAAAACTGAATGAATTATTGAAAGATGGAGAGATTATTAGTAATGGTAGAGGCCCAACAGTAACTTATAATATTAAGTGATAAATATTAGGAAAGGAGATATGTTTATGGCTTATGATTATAAACAAAGAAAAAAGGAAATTTATAAAATCCTACATTCAAAAACAGACGTTTTAGAAAAAGGGAATATTTCTGATATTGAACATGAAACGGGTGGAGAATTAACATATAGTAATGGTATAAAAGGATATGTCACATCTATATTTGTAGATATAGTAAATTCAACCGGTCTTTTTAAAGAAAAAAAAGATAAAACAGTAGCAAAAATTATTCGAATATTTGCTTCAGAAGTTATACAGATACTTAATGATACTCAACTTTTTAAAACAATTGGTGTTAGGGGAGATTGTGTTTTTGCGGTTTATGCTACACCAACCAAAAATGATATCAATGAAGTTTTTAATATGAGTGTTGAAATTAACACATTAAGAAAAATGATAAATAAAATTTTAAATGAAAATGACTTTTCAATTATTAATTATGGAATTGGAGTGGGCGGATCAAAAGATCTAGTTATTAAAGTTGGGAGAAAAGCAATAGTTAATGATTTAGTTTTTGTAGGTGATGCTGTAATTAATGCATCTAATTTGGCTAATATTGCTTCTAGAAATGGTATTGGACCGATAGCAATAGATACATTTGTTTATGGTAACATTTGCAAACAGGAAACTGAAGGTAATCAGAACTTTCCTAAGTGGTTTCAAAAATCTAAAAATCAAGACTTAGAATATTATCATGGGGACATAATTATAACCAAATTTAATAATTGGATTGAGGAGGAATGTTGATGAATCAAAATAAATTCAAAGAATTAAATGAACAAAAAAGACGTTCATTAGAAATTTTATTGGCACAAATTGCTTCTTTTGATAATAAAGCATCAATTATAGTATCTATTTTAGGTATTGTTTTTGCTCTTTCTTTTACAGTTATAGAAACTGTTTCAACGAAAGTGGGCGATATGAAAATATACATATTTATTTCATTTGTGTTATTTTTGATATCAATTATATCTTTTTTAATTTGTGCGGTTCTAGTTTTAAAACCAAGAAAAAGAGAAAAAACACCTGAACATAAATCGTTAACTTATTATATTGATTTGGAAAATATGTCAGAGGAAGAATATTCAAAACTATTTGAACTTAATGATGATGGTGGTACAAGTTTTGAACAACTAAATGAAAATGCTAAAATATGTCATAAGAAACACAAGTTACTTATGGGATCAATAGTTTGTATGATACCTTTGGTTATATTTTTCTTGTTAACAACTATATTAATTATATGGTTCTAATTTAATAAAAATTATTAAAATAAAGACTGTTTTAAAAACAGTCTTTTTATATACACACTTTTTACAATCTCTTTTTTCTTAATTAAGGTTAGGTTAAGGAAATTTAGTATAATATAAATGATAGGAGGTAGAATAAATGAATGTAAATAAAACGAAAAAATTGGCAGTTTTATCATTAGTATTGTTAGGAGTAGCTGTAGTTTTAGGTATTGTCTTTTTTGTAATGTTTACTGCAGATATGGTTGCATTTGCTCAAACATATGGACCTGATGCTACACCTGAATCTGTAGATGTTCTTTTTGAACTATTTTCAACTGGAACACTTGTTACTTTAGGTTTGCTTAGTTTACTAGGAGTAGTTGATGTAGTAATAACAATTATGCTTGCTGTTCAAACATCTAAGTTTGAATCAAAAGTGCCAATGATTTTTCTTTTAGTTGGTTTAGCAGTAGGCGTTTTAAAGATCGTTGGTGTAGTTATGACACTTGTTCAATGCAACAAACAACTTAAAGCAGGTAAATAATGAAGTTAGAAACAATTAAAAAATTAGCTATTGCTAGTATAGCTATTTATGCTGCACTTACAATTTTAGCAATTATTTTTGGACTTTTTGTGTTTTCTGAAACTTTAAGACTAGCATCAGTAACGCCAGAAGAATTAGAAGCATCGCCTTTTCCTTATTTAAGATTTTTAATAGTGGGAACAGTGATTTTTGCTTTACTAATTTCTTTAGTTGCAATTGCATACTATGTTGTTTATAGTTTTGTTCTTGTTGGTTCAACAAAGTTTGAAAATAAAACGATAATGATTTTATTAATTATCGGGTATCTTGTTGGGGTGGTAGCAATAATTGGCTTAATTATGACTCTAGCATATAAAGAGCAAGATGAAAGTAAGTAATTTAAAAATTAATTTTGAGCTTGTTAATGGTTTGATCCTTGTAAAGGGGAAAATTAATGAGGAAGAAGCTTATCTTCTTATTGATACTGGAGCATCAAAAACTGTAATTAATAGTGAGCATTTTTCTTCTTTAGAGAGATTGGAAATAGAAGAAAAAGCGATTATCTTTAACCAAGGGATTAAAGATGTAATAGCTTATCAAACTAAAGTAGATCTAATCGAAATAGAAAATTTAGTTATTAAAGATTACCTTGTAAGGATTTTAGATTTAAGTTATTTTTCAAACTTCTTTGAAGAGCATAAGATTATTGGTGTTTTAGGCTTAGATGTTTTAAGAAACTATGCGATTTTAATCGACTATGAAGAGAAAGAATTAATCTTTAATCCTAAGGAAGGTTTGGAAAATCAAGAGATAATTGACTTATTATTGGAACCAGAATTACTTTCTGCAATCAAAGTTACAATAAATGATTATTCTTTTAATGTAATTATTGATACAGGAGCTAATGCTTGCTTAATAAGTAGTAAGATAAAAGAAGAAGTAAAGTTAAATTATGAAATAAATGAACCTTTTCTTTTAGATAAACTTAATATTGGTTTTAAAGAATATAATGATTTAGTTACTGTTATTAGTAATACTGATATCTTTGAGTATGAAGATGTTTATGGTTTAATTGGATTTGAAGTATTAGAAAAACAAAGAATTATTATTGATTTTATTAACGAAAAATTATATTTAGAAAAATAAAAGACTGATTATTACTATCAGTCTTTTTTCTATGGTATATTAACAAACTTCCAGTGATCTGGAGAGTTTTCAGGTGTTCTACCTGGAACAGCATCTCTAGTAGCAATATAGTAAACTCTATTAGTACCATCTAGAATATACATTGATTCACCTTCGTTATATTGCCTTGTAGAATCAAATTCATCAGAACGAGCTTTAAAGTCAGTATCAGTTAGCCATTGATCTGTATAACCAGAACTTCCTGGATATGTTCCCATTCCATTAGTCCAGGGATTATTAGAACTAATAATGTTAATGTCCATAATTGAAACATAATATCTAGTTATCGGTCGGTTTGTTCCAACACTACTTGTAGTCCACCATCTAACAACATCACCATAAGTATATGCCTTATGCCTTTGCCATACATTTAAAGTCGTATCTGTAGTATATCGACGCCAACTACCATTAGGCGGCGCAACATTACTTACATTTGGCTTATGACTCAAATATCTATTCCAAAAATAAATTCCATCTGATTCAACAACAAAATCACCTTGATAATAAAAATGATATTCTCGATATTCATCAGTTGCTTCAGCCCATGTCATATATGCACCGCCGGAAGTATTAGGATTATTGATATTTATTGGACTACCAGTAATAAAAACCATATAATATTTGCCATAATGAGGAGAATTTGGATCATTCACATATAAAATATCCCCAGCACTATAACTTTGACCTTCGTAATAAATCTTTACATTAGATTGGTAAATATAATCATTAGTTAGATATAAATAAGGTTCAAGATCTTGGTTCGTTACAGGAGCTAGATTAAATTGCAACCAAATATCACCAGATTTATAAAGGTTTGGATTTTCAACTGTATAACGCAATTCAATTCTAAAATTAGAATTTGCAACAGCATTTTTAAACCTTCTATAAGTAGCATCATCCATTCTTGAATAGTCAGTAATAGAAACTTGAAATCTAAGAATTGTTTCCACAGTTCTATCTAGCATAAACTCTATTTCACCTAACGTATTACCAAAATAATCACCATCACCAACAGTGGTACCTGAGAAACTACTTGGATCTCCAGAAGGACCGTAAGTTCCTTTGCTAACAGAAACTTTACAATTGCTTGAGTAGTCATTATAAAAAGAATCAGGATCAAGAGGATCAAGAAAATCATCACACAATCCAATTTTTATAAATTCAATAATAATGTTGGTTTCTGAAGCAGTAGTATCAGTAGTATTCCAAGATACTTTGAAATCTTTAGTAGCAGATTCAACTACGGTATCTCCAGGGTATGCATATTGAGCACATCCAATTGGAACTAGATTATCAGAAGAGGTATAGATATTATCAAAATTAAAAGTAATGTTTAGGTCTTTACCACTTCCTATGGGATTTTGTAAAGAGTCAGTTTCATCATCTGGGGGATTAACCAAACCAGACCAATAAGCGAAAGCTCTTCCTATAAAAAAGCAAGGAATAACCAATATTACAACAAAACTATGAATCCAAAGTTTTTTAAGTTTACTTATACATTTTTACCCATTTGTTAACTCCATTTCATCTTTTATTATTTTACTATTTTTAATGCAAAAAGTCAATGAAAGTGAAAACAATTAAAGTGTTTTCTATGTGCAGTAAATTTATATAATAATAAAAAACCTCTAAAGTAAATCACATTTTATTTATTTCATGTGTGTACTTTAGAGGTATATATTCATTAACAAATGTTTTTATATTTTTATAGTCCTGGAGCTGTAACTTGCTTCCAAAGATTTGGATGTGTTGTAGGGCTTTGATTACTAGCAGTATTAAGTATTGCTATATAGTAAGAAGTAACGCCACCATTAACAACTCTTACTGATTGACCTGCTGTGTAATTTGTTGTGCTTGCCCAAGGATTTGAGCGAGTTTGGAATTGTGAAACCGTAACCCATTGTGACGGATAATCACCAGGAGCTGGAGATAATTTATTACCGCCAGTTGTTATATTACTAATTATATTAACATCAGCTATCGAAATATAATAAAGATCAATAGGTGTTGTTGCAGCACCTGCTGGTCCATTCCACCACTTTACAACATCTCCATAGGTATAAATATGATGTCTAAACCAAAAGTTTTCAGTAGGATCATTTGATTGTAGTGCCCAAGGAGTAGTTGGAGGTGCAACAGTTATCATATGTGGATTAAAATTATGATGTTGGCTACTACTATTCCAACGATAAATTTTATTATCGTGGACTACAAAATCGCCATAGTCATATTGATTTTCAGTATAATATTCTTCGCTAGAACGTGACCATGTTTTTTTATGATTAGTTGCTGGATTATCTAAATCAATAGCACCACCTTGTAGAACATAATAAAGATAGCCATAGTGTTCTGCATAGCCAGGTGATGTAGAGTCAATTACTATTAAAATATCTCCTGTATTATATGTAGCACCTTTCACATATATTTTAAATTTTGAGTTATATAAATAACCTGTTGTTAAATATTCGTAAGGACCTTTAATTACATTGGATACCCCTGTTGTATCAAATTGAGCCCAAATATTAGTTGTTTTATAAGCATTTGGATTACTTACTGAATATTGTAAATTCACTTTAATTGAAGAGTTCATAAAAGTTGTTCTAAAATCTAAATATTGAGTTTGATCAGTTCTAGAAAAATCAGTAACAAAAACTGCTAAACGTAAAATTTTTGTTTCATTACGATTTAACATAATATCAAAATTACCAAGGGTTTGACCATTAAAAGTATGTGTTTGACCTGAATCAACTGCGAAAGTGGTATGATCACCAGGAGTTCCATAAGAACCAATCATAATCTTAACATTGATATAATTTAGATAGTTAGAGCTAGCAGTACCTGTAGACAAATCATAAAATTTAGCATCATTCAAAGCAATATTTACATTTGTTTGTGTAGCGGTAATATCACTGGTTGACCAATTAATATTATAGTCATGATAAATTTCTTCTCTAGCAATAGTTTGATCATAAGCACAAGTATAACAGCCTGTAGGTACTAACTTGAAAGTTGTATTATAAGCTTGTGTCCAAGTAAAAGATACTGGGAGCTCTTTACCAGTACCAGAGTTGGCATTGAAATCATCTGCTTTTGCGGCAGGTGGACTTACTAATCCTGACCAATAAGCAAAGGCTTGACCGATAATAAAAGAAGGTATAGTTAAAAAAAGAATTAAAAAAATAATCCAAATTCTTTTAAGTTTTAATTTAATTTTAGAATTCATGCCTTACCTCCTTTTAAAAAAATGCTCGTGAAAAAAACTTCACGAGCAAAAATAAATCTATTAATAGATTCTTCTTTCATCTAGACTGTACTATCGGTTTTGGAATTACACCAAATCATGATTCTAATAGAACCTTGCAGACTTTACTGCCGGTCGGGAATTACACCCTGCTCTGAAGACTTTCTTATTATCCATATTGTAGCCCTTTTAGTGCTATATGTCAAGGGAAACACATAAGTTTTTTAGGAAATTTTAAGTTAAATCAAGCGCTTTTGTTTGATATTGACTTTTAAAAATTGTAATAGTATAATTTATATAATGGAGGTAAATATGAATTCAGATATTAATGAATTAAATAGTGGTGCCCAACAAGATCTTAATTACCAACAAAATTTTGAGTTTAATAACAAAGGTAATGAAGGTCCTAGGGGTAATGAGACTACTAGAGGTAATGAGTTTATTAATCAAAATCATGAACAAAATACTAGGTCTGATTTACTTCCAAGAAAAAGATTGAGGACACATGCCCATACTAGTACAACTTCAGGTTTAGCTTCTAAAATAGCTACAGTTGGCACTTTAGCTGTAGGTGGAATTATCGCTACTGGAGCTTTAATGGTTGATGTTGTGAAGGACTATGATGTTGGTGACAACTATATTGTCTATGAGCTAGATTTTAATCAAATCAATGCTCCTGAATTTGAAATATATATTGAAGATAGCGAAACAGATGAACCGATTTTAGATTCAATGAAAACTATATTTAAGCTTAATTTAGGCGAAGATGCTAGCTATAAAGACTCATATTTTGGCTTAGAGCCTGATCATAAGTATTACTTGATGATTGATAAGATTACTTTTGAGACACCTGAAGGAGCTGATCCTACAGGCAGTCCACAAGACCCAATAAGGGTTAAGGAGAATATCAAACGATTTGCCTTTAAGACTACATATAATAAGCCTGTTTTAGAAATACAGTCGCTTAAAGTAGGTGAATATTTTAGTAGTGAAATCTTTGTCTTAGCTGAAGTTATCTACTCAGATCTCTACGAGTGGATAGCTAACCCATACTTACACTATGAGATTACCGATTATCAAGGTAATAAATTAGAGCATTATGGCCAAAGTGAAGAGCAAAAGATTGCGATAACTGAATATGGTTTACTATCAATTCCGATTATCTTTTACATATTCAGTTATCGCAATCTTTTGCTCTTCATTTTGACCATAATGCTCTAATTTATTACCTTGATAATCAGTAATCTCATAGTGTAAGTATGGATTAGTT
>DUNF01000014.1 GCA_012839485.1 Acholeplasmataceae bacterium | reverse complement strand
TTAATGATTATCGTGGAGGAGGGATTTTTTCGGGTAGATTAACAGTTTTATTAGTTATTGCTGGTTCTATTTGTTTAGAATTACTAAAAGAAGAAAATATTACAATTCATACTGAAGTTTCTTCTATTGGTGGTATGAGCAAAGGTTATGAAAAACTAATTGATGAAGCAGTAAGTGGCAACGATAGTTTAGGTGGGATTGTTAAGATAACTGTTAACAATTTACCAGTTGGGCTGGGTGAACCATATTTTGATAAAGTTGATGCTTTACTTGCTAGGGGGTTATTTAGTGTACCTGGTGTTAAAGGGGTATCGTTTGGTTTAGGATTTGAAATTACTAAATTAAAAGGGTCAGAAGCTAATGATGAATTTTATTATGATGGTGGTTATGTTAAAACTAAGACTAATCATTCTGGTGGTGTAAATGGTGGTCTTACTAATGGCATGCCGTTAGTAATTAATGTGGCTATTAGGCCAACACCTTCGATTGGAAAAGAACAAAACACAATATCTTTGAAAGAGTCTAAGAATGTGAAATTAGGAATAAAAGGTCGCCATGATACAACTCATGTTTTTAGAACGCAAATTGTTTTAAAAGCAGTTGTTGCTTTAGTAATTTATGATTTTATGATAAAAAAGCTTAATTAATAAGTTCTAAAATGAGACCGGTTTATTGACAAAAGACGAAAATAGTGTATAATAAATATGCAAGGAGAAATGGATGATGAAAAAATTTTTTAGTTTTTTAGTATTAGTATTAGTATCTGTATTTCTAGTGTCTTGTGGGGAACCAAAGAAAGAAGAAATTCAATTATCTAATCAAGAAGTGGCCACTATGGCTAGCGCAGTTTCTGTTAGTGTTGACGGAAAAGATGTTATTAGTTTAGAATCAAATCTTGATCTTAAAGTTGTATTGAAAGGTGCTGAAGATTCAGAAGTAGGCGATATTGAACTTATTGCAAAAGGCGAGGTTGCTATGTATGCTGATCTTGATGAGTTTAGTAGTTCGTATATTTATGTAAAGGTTGATGCAAAATATGAAATTAATGGTAATCTTGAAGGGTTTATATTTTCACTTATGGGTATAGACGAATCAGAATTAACTGAGGAAGATAAAGCAAATTTCTTAGCAATGATGAATCTAGATTTCCCTCGTAATGCATCTGTTGTTGGTAAAGTTTATGTTATTGCTGGTGTTGCTTATGTTGATGCAACTATTATTACTGATGGCGTTGAATTAAAAGTTAAACGTTACGAAGAAGTATTTAGTGAAGAAGAATTTAATGAATGGAAAGAAGAATTAGATAGCGAAAAAATTGAAATATCTGAAATGGATATAGAAGAATTGTTAGAAGTGGCAAATTTAAAAACTTATAAAGTTGGTGATGCAAATCTATTTGAAATATCATTAACTAAGGAAAAGTTTGAAGAAGCTATTTTAGCTGCTATTGAAGAGGCGGAAGATTATGATGCAGCTGCTCCTGATTTTACAATAACACATAATGGTCCATTTGATGTTAAGCTAAGTGTTAAATTCCAAGAAACTATTGAAGAAGTAAAAGCCGCTGCAAAAATGGATTTAGGAATCGAATTTGCAATGGATATGGGTGGCGGAATGAATTTACAACAAGAAATTTCAGTAACTAATGACTTTGCTTTTGAATTGAATTTCAAAGGAAAAATGCCTAAAGGTCTACCTAAAGCTGAGGATATGAAAGATTATGCTTATGGTTTAGATTTTGATTTTCTACCAAATAATAGAGTTCAATAAAAAACAGAAAATAAAAATAAAACTGAGATGCGAAAGCACCTCGGTTTTTATTTTTTAATGGTAAAATAATGCAATTTAGAGTATAATATATAATAAGAGGTATTTATGTATTATTTAATCGGGAAGAAAATAGGATATTCATATTCGCCCTATATTCATAAAAACTTAGGGTTATATAATTATCAAGTGAAAGAAATGAATGATATTTCTTCTCTTTTGAGTTTAAAAGAATTTAATGGTTTAAATGTTACGATTCCTTTTAAAGAAGAAGTTGTTAAGTATTTAGATTATCTAGATCCGATTGTAGAGGAGATTGGAGTTTGCAATACAATAGTAAATAACAAAGGTAAACTATATGGTTACAATACTGACTATGCGGGTTTTAAATATTTATTATCAAAAAATAATATTGTAATTAAAGATAAAACTTGTTATATTTTAGGTAGTGGAGCTACTTCAAAAACTATAAAATTAGTACTAAAGGAACTCGGAGCTAAAAAAATTGTTACTGTTTCTAGGGCTAAGAAGGGTTTAGATTTCTTAAACTACCAAGATTTAAAAAATGACTATTATTGTGAGGTTTTAATAAACACAACACCAGTAGGTGTTTATCCTGATTTTGATAAATCTGTAGTTGGTCTAAAAGGATTTAAAAAAGTAGAAACTGTTATTGATGTTAATTATAATCCGTTTAGAACAAAACTGTTATTAGAAGCAGATAGTCTAGGATTAAAGAATTATAATGGTTTAGAAATGCTAATTTATCAAGCTAAGGTAGCTAGTGAGTTATTTCAAAAGAAAAAAATTGGTGATGAAATAGTTCAAAAGATTAAGAAAAACTTGCTTTTCACAAGAAGAAATATTGTTTTTATTGGGATGCCTGGAACCGGCAAAACTACGATTGCCAAGTTTGTAGCTCAAGAATATGGTAAGAAAGTTTATGATATAGATAAAGAAGTTTCTAAATCGGAAGATATGAGCATTACTGATCTTTTTAAGGAAAAAGGTGAAGACTATTTTAGGCAAAAAGAAAATGAAAAAATTAGAGAATTAGCTTTAAAAAGGGGAATAGTTATTTCTACTGGTGGAGGAGTTGTTTTAGAACCGAAAAATATGGAACTACTCCAAGCAAATGGTTTAATTGTTTTCTTGAATAGAGATTTGAAAAATATTTATTTACGAAAAGGTAAAAGACCATTAATTCAATCAAAAGCAGATTTGGTAAAAATCAAAGAAGAAAGAATAGGATTATATTATAAATATAAAGATTTGGAAGTCCAAAATAATTATAGTATTAAAGAATCAGTTAAAAAAGTTATTAAAAGTTTAAGTGATTATAGGGAGGATTAAAATGATTATTGTATTGAAAAAAGCTGAAATGAATAATGTTAATGAATTAGTCGCTTTTTTGGTATCTAAAAAGATTGAAATAAACTTTTTGGAAGACAACAAAGTTTTATATTTAAAAGGCGAACTAGTAAAACTTGATTTAAATCAATTGAAAGCTTTTGACGCTGTAGAAGAAGTAATTACTTTAGATACTCCTTATTATCAAGTTTTAAGAAAATATCAAAAAGAAAATACAGTTGTTAAAGTAAAAGATGCAACTTTTGGTTTGGGCTTAGAAATTATTGCTGGTCCCTGTTCAGTTGAAAGTAAAGAACAAATTGATAAAATTGCAAAAAGCTTAAAAGCTATGGGTATTAAAGCTTTAAGAGGTGGTGCATATAAGCCAAGAACATCTCCGTATACTTTTCAAGGTTTAGGAGAAGAAGGCTTAAAATATTTAAAGATGGCGGGAGATAAATATAATCTTGCAATTGTTTCGGAAATAATGTCAGAAGATGATTTGGATTTATTTATTAAGTATGTAGATATTATTCAAGTTGGAGCAAGGAATATGCAAAACTATGCCTTACTTAAAAAGTTAGGGAAAGTAAAAAAACCTATTTTATTAAAAAGAGGTTTTGCATCTACTGTAGATGAATGGCTACTAGCTGCTGAATATTTATTAAGTATGGGCAATAAAGAAGTTATTCTATGTGAAAGAGGGATTAGAACAATAGCTAATGGTTCAAAAGCAACTTTAGATTTAAATGTTATTCCTCATTTAAAGAAAATAAGCCATTTACCAGTAATAGTTGATCCTTCTCATGGTACAGGTTTATATGAATATGTTGAGCCAATGAGCTTAGCTGCTATTGCAGCTGGTGCTGATGGTTTAATTATTGAAGTCCACCACGATCCCAAAGCCGCTTTTAGCGATGGAGTCCAAACTTTAAGTTTAGAAAGATTTGAAAAACTTCTTAAAAAAGTAAAATCATTAAGTGAGCATTTACAAAAAAATGATTAGAATAAAACAAAGCGAAGCTAAAGGAATAGTTGCTGTACCAGCATCTAAAAGTTATTTGCAACGATATATTCTTGCTTCTTTCTACAGTAAAGATAAGATTATAATAGGGAATGTAACTTATTCTAATGATGTTCATGATGCTTTAAATGCTATTCAAGCCCTAGGAAAAAAAGTCACACTTCGAAAAAACGAAATTGTTATTGAAGAAGGCAAAAAACCGAGTAGTGAATATCAGATAAAAGAATCTGCAACTACCCTTAGACTTTTAATCCCGATTCTTTTTACTCTTAGAAAAACTTGTACAATTTATTGCGAAGAAAGTTTATTAAAAAGACCTTTAGATTATTATAAAGATTTAGCTGTGAAAAATAAATTTTATTTTAAAGTTGAAAAAGATAGAATTATTTTAAAGGGATCTTTGAAAGCTGGAAATTATATTATTGATAGTCCAAAAACAAGTCAATTTGTAACGGGGATGTTACTTACTTTACCAAGTTTAAAAGGAAAATCTACTTTAAAAGTTGTTAATCAAGTTTCTAAACCTTATGTAAAGATGACACTAGAAACCTTAAATAATTACGGAATCAAGGTGGATTGCCAAAATGATATTTACACTATTGAAGGTAGGCAAAAGTACATTGGCAATTATTGGAAAACAGAAGGTGATTGGTCACAAGCTGCTTATTTTTTTGCTTTAGCGCTTTTTAATGAAGATCTTTTAATTAGAAATGTTAATTTAGATTCGCTTCAAGGTGATAAGGCTATTTTAGAGATTTTAGAAGACTTTGGCTGTGAATTTGAATATAGTAATGGTTGTTTTAAATGTATCAAAAGAAGCTTTAAAAAGATGACAATTGATTTAAATGATATTCCTGATTTGGGACCAATTTTAATGGTGCTTGCTTTGTTAGGTAAAGAGGAAGTAACTTTTGTAAATACAAATAGGCTTGTATATAAAGAATCTAATCGTTTAGATTATATGCTTTTTGAATTATCAAAAATAGGTTTAAAGTATAAAAAAGAAGATAATAAAGTTACGTTTTTAAAATCAGACTTAAATAATGATAGCATTGTTTTTGAAACATATAACGATCATCGTATCTTTATGAGTCTTGCAATTTTAAGTATAATTGTTTCTAATGATACTTTTATAAAAGGAGAAGGAGCAGTTAATAAATCTTATCCTAACTTTATTGAAGTATTAAAAGAATTAAATGTGATTATAAAATAAAAAAAGCCCTAAAGGGCTTTTTATTTATATCTAATCAAACTATAAAAATAGTTTGTTGTTGTCAGTAAGTTTTCAAGGTAATTAAATTCCTTGATTAGCTTCTTTGCGTGAATATTCCCAATTATCCTTTGTTTTACGAGAAACTTGAGAAACAGCAGCAACTGCTAAAGAACCTAGACCTACTGTACCAATAGATAATAATAGTAAACTAATTAACATATTTCTCACCTCTTTCTTACATTAGCATTATAACATAGTTGTCAAATGAAAAAAAGATGAAAACGCAACGCATTTTCAATGAAAATACTTTCATTACTTTCATAAATATTTTGAAAAAGAAAATTGTTTTTTCAAGAAATAATAATGAAAATGAAAACGATTAAGGAGAATTGCAAAAGACAAAATATATGATATAATATATTAGGTGGAAAGATGGTTAAATTAATTGGAATTGATATGGACGGTACATTACTTGATCCACAATCAAAATTATCAGAAGAAAATATAAAAGCAATCAAGTATGCTACTAGTAAGGGTATAGATGTAGTTATTGCTAGTGGGAGACCAGTTTGTGAATCAATGAGAGATTATTATAAACTTTTAGGTCTTAAGTCATACTATGTTGGTTTTAATGGAGCTGTCGTTTATGATTTTGAAACTGATACTATTCTTTACCAAAAAGGTATTACAGGTAAGGACGTAAAAGAACTAGAAAAATTTAAAAGTCAGTTTAGTAGTGTAAATAGTCATGCTTTTATTTTAGACACGGTTTTATATGAAGTCGAAGATTATTATGTAGATCTAGAAGTAAAAGTAAATTATGTTAAGAAAAAGAAAATTAAATTTAATGATTTAGCTGATGACTTTCCCGTTATTAAATATATGTTTACTGGTTCTAAAGTAGATATTGATAATATTATCAATCATGTTCCAGAAGAACTGAAAGAAAAGTATAATGTAGTTAGAAGTGCTACTTATTATTTAGAATTTGTAAATAAAGAAGTAGATAAAGCAAGAGGAATTGAAATTATTGCTCAAAAAAAGGGGCTATCTAAGGAAGAAATAATGACTATCGGAGATGAAGGAAATGATTATTTGATGGTCAAAGAAGCTGGCTTAGGTATAGCGATGGGAAATGCCCGTCAAAAAGTAAAAGATGTAGCTAAAGATATTACAGAATCAAATGCAAATAATGGGGTAGCACATGCTATCTATAAATATATTAAATAGGAGGAAAATATGAGAAAAACTAAAATTATTTGTACAATAGGTCCAGCATCAGAAAAACCAGAGATATTAAGAGAGTTAATGCTTGCTGGAATGAACTGCACTCGTTTGAACTTCTCACATGGAGATCATGCAGAACACAAAAAAAGAATTGAGACTATCAAAAAAATTAGAGAAGAATTAAAATTACCAGTACCTATTCTACTAGATACGAAGGGGCCAGAAATTAGAGTTCGTGACTTTAAAGAAGGATTTATCATGTTAGAAGAAGGACAAGAGTTTGTTTTTAAACCAGACGATGGTAGTTTAGGTGATGAGAAAGAGGTTTGTATCACTTATCCAAATCTAGCTAAAGATATAGAAATAGGAAATAGCATTTTAATTGATGATGGAAAAATTGTATTAGAAGTAGAAAAGATTGTTGGTGAAAATGTCCATTGTCGTGTGCAAAACAGCGGTAGAGTAAGCAATCATAAGAGTATTAATGTTCCTTATGTAAATATTAATATTCCATTTTTAAGCAAACAAGATCGTTTAGATATTGCTTTTGGTGTTAATCAAGGGATTGATTATATTGCAGCTTCATTTGTAAGAACAAAGGAAGATATTTTAGGATTAAGAGAATATTTAAGATCAATTGGAGCAGATGATATAAAAATTATTTCTAAAATTGAAAATATGCAAGGTATTGAAAACATTGATGGTATTATTGATGTTTCAGATGGAATTATGATTGCTAGAGGAGATATGGGAGTTGAAGTTCATTTCTCAAAATTACCTCCAATTCAAAAAGAAATTATTAATAAATGTTATTTAAAAGGTAAACTAGTAGTTACTGCTACACAAATGTTAGACTCTATGGAATCAAATCCAAGACCTACAAGAGCAGAAGTTAGTGACGTAGCTAATGCTATTTATGATGGAACTACTTGTATAATGTTATCTGGAGAAACTGCAGCTGGTAAATATCCAGTAGAATCAGTTAAGGCGATGGCAGCTATTGCTGTTGAGGCAGAAGATGCAATTGATTATGCACAAAAATATCTTGAAAATGATTTGAGCTTAGGATCAGAAGTAGGACAAGCAATTGGTAACTCAGCAGTTATTTCTGCTACACAACTTCATGCAAGTGCAATTATCGCAATTACTAAAAAAGGAACAACTGCAAGAATTGTTTCTTCATATA